>DASWUM010000085.1:0-56967 GCA_036401595.1 Pyrinomonadaceae bacterium | reverse complement strand
CAGCAGCCCCACTACCAACTCCGTCGTCCGTGGCAACAGCACGCCCACGCGCTGCTCCGCTCCCACTCCCACCGACCGCAGGTAATGCGCCAACCGGTTCGCCGCCGCGTTCACATCCCCATACGTCAACTGTCGTTGACCATCCGCCAACGCCAGTCGCTCTGATCCCGCCTGCACCTGCGCTTCGAACAGCGCCAACATCGTCTCCTGCGGCTCGTACTCTCTGGCAGTTTCGTTCCACTGCTCCACTATCTGCTCGCGCTCCACCGCACTCAGCAGCTGCAACTCTCCTACTCGTTGCCCTGCATCCTGCACCACACTCGCCACCAGGTTCTCAAAGTGTTCTGCCAACCGCGCCATCCGCTCCCGCTCGAACAGGTCTGTGTTGTATTCCAACGTCGCTTTCAGTCCGTTCTCGACTTCGGCCACTGTCAGAGTCAAATCAAACTGGGCGATCCTTTGTGGCAATGCCACGGATTCGATCGAAAGGCCGCCCAACTGCATCCACGCGCCTGCTTCTCCGAGTGCGAAAGACGACAGACCTTCTTCCTCGAGCAAGTGTGCCTTTTGGAAAACGAACATCGTTTGGAAAAGCGGTGACCGACTGGGATCGCGCTCCGGTTGCAGTTGTTGGACCAACAAAGCGAAGGGATAGTCTTGATGCTCAAAAGCTTTTATGACGCTCTGGCGCACGCGATCGAGAAATTCCTCGAACGTTGGATCACCTGAAACATCCACTCGCAGAGCCACCGGGTTGACGAAGTAGCCCACCACTCCCACCGTCTCGGTGAGACTTCTGCCCGCAGTCGGAGTGCCGACCACTAAATCGTCCTGTCCGGTGTAGTGATGCAGTAGTACATCGAACGCCGCCAGCAGGACCATGAACAAAGTAGTGCCACGAGATTGACAGATCGCCTTCAACCCCTCAGTCAATTCCTGACTGAGCGTAAATGGCTGCGATGCGCCGTTATATGTTTGCAGTGGTGGTCGCGGATAGTCAGTAGGAAGATTCAGCAAAGGCAGGTCTCCGCCCAGTTGCTTCTCCCAGTTGACCCTGAGTTGATCTCCTATTGGACCCGTCAACACGGCTTCCTGCCAACTCGCATAATCGCTGTATTGCAGCGACAAAGGAGTGAGGGTGATCTGAACACCGGAGTTTTCCGCGCGGTAAAGGATGCCCAACTCATTTACCAGCACTGCCAGCGACCAGAAATCCGCCACGATGTGGTGGACCGCCAGGAGCAGTACGTGTTCCTGCGTCGAACGCTGAAACAGAGTGACTCGCAGTAACGGGCCATTCTCGAGATCGAAGGGAAGATGTGCTTCAGTTACCAACCGTCCATTAAGCTCGTCTTCGCTCCAGTTCAGCGCGTCGATCTCGATGAAGCAGACCGCAAGCTGCGGTTGGACCTCCTGCACCGGCTCGCCTTCAGGTCCAACTTTGAACGTCGTGCGCAAGGAGCCATGTCGATCGACAAGAGTCTGAAACGCGCGCTGCAGCGCTGCGATGTTGAGCCTTGAGCGAATGCGTACGGCCCGCGCGATGTTATAAGCGCTGCTCGCTGGAGCCAGTTGGTGCAAAAACCACAACGCCCGTTGTCCGTACGAGAGCGGTTGTTCCACCGTCAAATCGCCGGAGGCACTCAGGATCGTGGGACCATGCGAGTGAGTCACGATTAACTCTTCCACTGCCTTCGCTGCAATCTGGGAAATGCTGAGACTCTGAAGGAAGCTGACGACCGGAAGCACAACGCCCAATTTGGCTTCGATGTTATGTGTCAGCTCCATAGCCAGCAGGGAGTCGAGACCATAGCGGGCGATTGGCTGCTTGACGTCTATCTCTGACACGTCGCGCTTCAGCTTGACAGCCAAACGTGAAGCCAACCATTGCTCGATGTCTTCGACACTCTGAAGTGGAGCGCTGTCGTCGACTAACAACTCCTCATCTTCGATTGCCGTGGCAGAAGCACGCCACTCGGCCACGACCTCGAGGCTGCCGTTTTGAAATCCGATCCGGCACGCATGACGTTGAATCTTGCCGGATGAGGTTTTGGGGAGAGTTCCGAACTTAAGCAGCACGATCGCGTACGCTTGCAATTCATATTCTTCTGAAATCACCTGGCGAATCGCGTCGAGTATCTCGGTCGTGTTCACCACTCGCCGCTGCGCGATCTCATGGACCACCACCAGTCTCTCTTCACCGTCCACCTCTACTGAGAATGCCGCGCCGCTGCCTGGTCGCAGGGACGTGTGACTTTGCTCTACCGTGCGCTCAATGTCCTGTGGATAGAGATTGCGGCCACGAATCACGATCAGATCTTTCAACCTGCCGGTGACGAATAACTGACCGTTCTTCATGAAGCCCAGGTCACCGGTGCGGAGGAAAGGACCTTCACCGGTCTCCGTCAGATATGCCTGGAAGGTATTGGCCGTATCTTCGGGGCGGTTCCAATAGCCCTGGGCCACACTTGGACTGGAAACCCAGATTTCTCCCACTTGATCTGGCGGACACAGAGTTGAGGTTTCGGGCTCAGCAATCACTATCTTCTGGTCCAGCAAGGCTGCGCCGCTGCTCACCAGCGTTTGTGTGTTCTCTCCTTCAGCGGCAGCGACGATCACACGATTTTGCTCAAATGATGACGACTCGACGATGTTGGTAATTGGAAGCGACGATAATCCGCCGGAGACGAGCAAGGTCGCCTCCGCGAGTCCATAGCACGGCGCAAAAGCCTCGCGCCGGAAACCACAAGATTGAAACGTCGCAGCAAACCGCTCCATCGTGTGTTCCCGAATCGGCTCGGCACCATTAAAGGCGGTGGTCCAACTGCTTAGATCCAGTGTTTCACGTTGCTGCGGGGTAATCTTTCTGGTGCACAAATCATACGCGAAGTTTGGACCACCACTCGTCGTGGCCCGGTAATTTGAGATGGTCAGCAGCCACTGATAAGGACTCAGTAGAAAGGCCGTAGGAGACATCAGGATACAAGGGGCACCGACGTACAAGGGCTGTAGAATATTTCCGATCAGACCCATGTCGTGGTACAGCGGCAACCAACCGACGACTAGCGAGTGCTTGTCCTGCTGGAACGCCAGCTTGATTAGTCGCTCGTTGTGCAACAGGTTTCCATGGCTCACCATGACTCCCTTAGGAGTCGCGGTCGAACCCGAGGTGTACTGGAGAAATGCCAGTGTGTGTTCGCTGATTGCCGGTTCCTGCCAGCGATCACTGAGCGCCGGGTCGAGCTCGTCAGTCGCGATCAATTCGAGCGCCTGGAGATCAGAGTTCCGCGCGGCCATCGATTTCAGCGCCAACTGCATTGGCGCATTGGTGAGGGCTAAGGTCGGTTGACAATCATTGACGATGGTCCGAATCCTCGACAGGCTGCGAAGCCGCGACGACCTTGGCGGATATGCGGGAACGGCAATCACGCCTGCGTACAGACAACCGAAGAAAGCCGCAATGTAATCAAGACCCGGCGGGTAGAGGAGTAGGGCTCGCTCCCCGGCTGCTTGCGACGACTGAAGGAAGGCGCCGATGGTTCTTGCTCTTTGGTCCAACTCACCATAGGTCAACCGCGTCTCTGTCAACTCGCCGTCAACCAAAAAGGTGTAAGCCAACTGGTCCCGTTGCAGAAGTGCGCGCCAGCGCAGAAGTTCGACCAGAGTCGAAGCTTCCGGCGCCTCGCTGTGGAAACCTGCAAAGGGTTCCGCTCTATTGGATAAGTGTTCTTCGGTGGACATTTGGTGAGAGAACCATCAGATGCGGGCAAAATGGCCCGAGGAGAAGTACTGGCACCGCTGTCAGAATTGCGAGCGAGCCGAATGAGTCTAAGGTCAGCGCAATACTTGTCAGGTAGATAACGGGAACAAACAGGATGATCCCTGGCAGAGCGCATAGCGTAAGCACCGCAAGGGGTGACAACGCCCAGGGCTTGTCGCTCCGTCTCGCAAAAATTGAGGCCAATGCAACCAGATTGAATAACAGCGGCCAGGTGAACAGGTAACTGGCCCCCGGCATCACCAACACGGTCACGCACATCAACACCAACCAAAAACATAAACCACCCACCATCAAGTCTTGCGTCTTGATTCTTCGCAAAACCAAAACAAAAAGAAATGCAGCGACAGCAGTGGGAGTGGCGGCAAAAACTATCATCTCGAAACCATCCTGATTCGCCGCCCCTCTTAATGAGCCGATCACCCAATGGATCAAAATCACGACGACGAATGCGCCGAACATACTCAACAGAACCGCGACGCTTCCTGCCGCGACGCCACCAATCCTTAAGTGTCCCTTTCTGAGACCGAGCGTTATCACCGCGAGGAACAACAGTACGATTACAGCGGTGAACAGCAGGGCCAGACGCGCAGGGTAAGCGACCACTGCAGCGCTGAAGAGATCAAAATAGATCGCGTCGCCGGCTCGCACGTTTTCGAGATTTTCATTGGCCAGTCGACTGGTCAAAGCCAGGCCATTTGCCCCCTGGTGTTGCAGGCTGCGCCGATCAACCTCGGCAACGGTGTCATTAGCAGTGTGGTAGTGGCTCAGGCCGTTTATGAATGCGAACTCAAGCCCGGCAAATCCGGCCTCTTTGAAGATCGCAAAATCAGTAGTGTTCGGAAGTAGTTTATAAATCTCGTGTGAGAGCGAAGTCGCCACCGGACGTGGTGAAGCGGAAGCAAACTGCCTGATCAGCCATCCATTTTCGGGGCCGGTCTCAAACATGATCGAAGCGCCGCTGTTTCCGCGCGCATCGAAATTGAGCACGACAGCGATCTCTTTGGCCCATTGATGCCCGTACGCAAAAGCCTTCGCTCCCAACAGGCCAATCTCCTCGCCATCTGAAAATAGGAACACTACATCACGACTTAAAGGTGATCCGGCTTTGAGGGCACGCAGTACTTCCAGCAACATTGCCACACTGGAACTATTATCACTGGCTCCCGGACTCGATGGCACCGTATCGTAATGAGCGACGAGCAACACTGCTTTTCCACCGCTTGTTCCTTTGAGCCGGGCGACGATATTGGTCATGCTGTTCGTCTTTTGAAGTTCAGGCGTGAGACCCAAAATCGTCAATTGGCTCGCGATGTGTTCGGCTACTCGTGCGTGCTCCTCTGAACCGACCGGATGCGGCTTGCTCGACAATGCAGCCAAATGTTCCATCGCCCGTTCGGCCGAGAATTCAGTAAGCGCGGCACTGGCCGGAACGACGCTCGGAGGCTGTAATCGGTACACCAAGACAAATACGACGCAGAGCGAACAGAGAAACATCCCAATGCTCACGCCGACCTCCGCTCTGAAAATCGAGCCGACTGAAGGCGTGTGTAATAAATCGAGAACCTCGCTCTGAGCGATATCACGCATTGCGTTGAAGACTGTCCTGAGTCCCTCTCGTCAGAGAGCGGGACCAGTACCGTCATGAATGACGATGAAATAATTGAAGTGGTTTTGGAAGTTGGATCGCTAGAGAAACCGGTACAAGGCTACTGTATATCGAGTTGAGCCTTGCTTTAGGTGAGTACAGCGTCGTGTGCCAAACCTCTTAATTCGTTCCGATGTAACTGGACATCGATTGAATCCATTCAGCGTAGTTACGTTTCAGCGGGTATGTGCGGAACCCATAACTAACTGAATTTGGGCGATTGATGTTTTGTAACGACTGATCGTACCTCTCTGTTGAGTTCGACCGAATTGGGGAGAGGCCATGTTCGAATCGACCGAGTTTAGGCAGCGCTGGTTAGCCTCTGCCTGGTTAGACTAACGTTGGGCGACGAGCAATCTACAACTGCGCAGAAGGGTTAAGTTTGACAGTAGGCAAAGCTACCGCACATCGCAACGCGATTTGATTACAAATGAGAATGACAGAGCCGCAACCTTACGGAAGCTAAACACCAAATAGATTGCGGTTAATTCAAGCTGAGGCACCCTGCTTACGGGTACTCAGCGACTTACGAAGGGCTCGTACTGCTTGGGGGAGGAACAGTCGATGTGTGTGTCAACAAAGTCACAGATCTATTCAAAACAAATTGAGAAGCCGCGAGGCTAGTTTAAGATGACTGCACTAGCAAGAAAAATGTGGTTGTAAAATTGGCTATCTATTGGTGAAAACGGCTGCCATGCTTATTGGTGAAAACGGCTGCCACGTCAGTTGGCGTTTTATCGTCTTCCGACTGAAACTTCTGACGATATTTAACCGGTGAGGCCCCGTAGGTCTTCTTAAAATCTCGACAGAAGTTACTCTTATCCTTTATTCCGACCTCTGCCATGATCTGCTTGATACTAAGTGGCGTAGTCTCAATTAACTCCTTGGCTTTTTTCAGCCTCAAGGCTTTTACAAACTGAACAACTGACATTCCGGTTTCGCTCTTGAATAGATGGCGAAATCTTGAAACGGAAAGGTTCACTTGCGCGGCCGTGTGGGTCAGTGAGAAATCGAACCCAAAGTCTGACGATAACGAAGACATCATTTTGCGGATTCTAGGATCCATTTTGTAGGTCTTTCAATCAATAGGAAGAGTGAGTATGAAGATCGCCAACAGAAGTTAGGCTAAACTTCGGTGAGCAAACACGGCTGAGCACCGGTCAATACAAGCCCTAATGCCGAAAAAACGCGGGCACTAATAACGGGTAAGGTGCGAGGTGAAGCGAAGCGTCTATTTTTCATGTGAGTCCCCACAGTGAGTAGCGCCAAATCGAACTTGGCTTGAGTAGTTGGTTAAGCCGGATTGACAAGCGGTGAAGGGGTAAGCCCACCTCGCGAGTATCCAACTAGTTGAGTTCGCCGTGACTCTATTCCGAAGCATTTATTAAGTCAACAATCGGCGATAAAACTATTTGTGAGCCACGAAATACTTACCTGGAAGCCTCCCGGCAGCTATCTTTTCGATCAGTTCCACACCCACGTTCATCGCGTCAACACGCCGGAATTCCTCTCTCATTGCGTTCACTCGTGCCCTACACGATCCATCGGCAAGCAAGTGTTCCAGCATTGAACAAACTTCCGCCGCGTTGATGTGTTCGATATCGGCGCGAAGTCCGAGGCCGTGATACACAATGCGCTCAGCGCAGTCGAACTGGTCGCGCATCATCGGCACTGCGAGCATCGGCACTCCATTGATTATGCATTCCTTCGTCGCACCAGCTCCGGCATGAGTGATCATCACGCTTGCGCGTGAAAGCATTTGCAACTGTGGCGCCCAACGACTGAGATACACGTGCGAAGGCACCGGCATGAATTCATCAGGCTCCATTCTGGATCCAAGCGACACTACTAACTGCCACTCCGGCCGCCCCGCAACCGCATCAATTACAGTTCGTATGAAGCGCCGGCTTACTTCGTGTCTGATATCGAGTTGACTTCCCAGCGAACAGTAGATCAACGGCCGATCAGGCGCGAGTTGGTTCCACTCAAATTGCACTTCGGCACGCTCAAGATCAATCTCCGGTCCGATGTAAAAGACATTCTCATCCTCAACGCGATCCGGCAGCTCGAATGCCTTTGGTATAAAAGCCAGCTCAGGCATGGTCAACACGAGGTTCGCTATGTCGGCGAAGTTTCGGACCCTCACACCGGCAGACTCAAGCACACCAACTAGATCGCAGGCACCCGGTACTTCAATCAACACCTGAATTACTGACTGGCATGCTTCGGCTCGCGGTTGTTTTCGAATAGTGGGATTCCACATAACAACCGGTACGTTGTACTTATACCGAATCGCAATGGCCTCGAAAAAGCTACCGATTACTACGACGTCGGGCCGAAGCTCCTGAAAGGTGCTGTCGAGCATCGTGCCCTCTAACAACGGCTTAATATAGAAAAATATTTTCTCGTGGCTTTGTTGATCTTTGAGATATTCAGCCCGCAGTTTCGCGACAGATCCAACCGGCATCAGGTCCTGGAGCAACGCGCGAAACTCCATTCCCTGTTTGCGAATCATCTCCTCCACATCGGCAACGCCGAGAAAGAAAACTTCGTGACCACGCGCCTTCAGCTTGCGGGCCAGGCTGAAGGTGGAGAGGATGTGCCCCTGTTCGATGTCTACCAAAAAAGCGATTCTTGCCATGATTTCCCCTCAACCTCTGTTGTGGAAGGTAAACTACCGTCCACATCGAGTAAGCATCCGGTGAGAAGCACACTCGATTAATCGATTTCAGAAAGCGGGGGAAAACAAAATTCGGTTCAATCCGTTCGCTTGACGTCACTACAGACGTCTGAAAATAAATGAGACAAAGACAAGGGAAACCGCGCATCAGCGCCGAGAGCCTAACTTGTCATTTGCTCGAAATAATTTGGCTGGGCTATTGAGACAACACGGTCTGAGGCGAGTTGTCGATCGATTGCGACACGTTATGACAATTGCAGCCCGCGAGTCAAATGCTTTTCTTGGATGGTAATGTTGTGTTTTACCAACGCGTCAGTTGCTACTTCGATTTGCAAAAGAAGTGCGCCAATACATTTTTGACGCAGTCACAACACGCAACCGTCCCGTTGATAACAAAGCAAGTTGGTTTGCAGACTAGGCTTCCTTAACGAGATTCCCCGCTTGGCTCAGTAAATTGACTCACGCTCACAACGTGAGCCTTTTTAATTGTTTACCAGCGCAGTGTTAAGACGTTGACGGCTTTGTTGACTGCAAAAGTTTGGTCTTGGTGGATCAATGACTCTTAATGAATCTGTCTCTCCTAAGGCGCGTGAGATTCATAGATTGCGGATTTTTGATCCCGGATTGAATAATCGATGGTGTCTTTATGAGTCTGACATGACGGCGTTGGCGTGAGGTTGAAACTCCACGCCGCTAAAGCGAGTGGTGTCTTGTACGCGGGCATCGGTGGTTTTATTCCAGGCCAATCCGTTTCAAAAGATCCGCAAATCGAGAATCGGATCGAAGTGGATCTACTGTTGGTGATACCTTAAAAAAGGCAATCCCATTGGAGCGCTCCTGATGCGCTTTCTCGAGCCAAGCAAACGACTGGTCTTTGTTTCCGAGACCTATATAGACATACACAAAAGCCATTGGCGACACATACCGCTGTTTCTCCAACTGCAATAACTCTTTCACTATCTGATTTGCCTCACCTTTTCGTCCAGCAGCCCCGTACGCCATTCCGAGCACGCCAAGCGCCGCGGGGGCACGGTTGGATATGGCCACCGCCTTTTCAGATGTGACGATCGCCTGATCAATCTGCCGGTTAGCGAGATACGTAAGTGCGAGAAACCAATGTGCCTGATAGTGGTTCGGATCAATTGCAATGCCGCGACGCTGTTGTGCTATGGCATCTTCGTACCGGCGCGCGTTCATGAGAAGGAATCCTCTGCTGGCACTTATCGAGAGTGAGAGCGGGTCTAACTCTTGGGCGCGATTGCTTTCTGCGACAGCTTCATCAACCCGCTCGTGAGCTACGAGATAAAGGCCATAATGGCTGTGAGCACTGGCGTAGTTTGGGTTCAGTTGAATGGATCGTTTGAACTCGTCCTCTGCACTGGCCCAATTCCAATTGAAAAAGTTTTCGTAACCGAGCGCGGCGTGCGCTTCTGCTACGTCTTTGTCAACCTCCAACCCTTTCCTGGCTGCGATTTCTCCGATCCGCCTTGCTTCTGAAGGTGGCATTACACCAATCATGATGGTGCCGAGCTGGTTATAAGAATCAGCCAATCCCGCATAGGACTGAGCGTAGTTTGGGTCTGCACTAATCGCAGCTTCGAAATATCCGATCGCCTTGCGCATGTCCTGTTCAGTGCGTCTGTTCCAGAAGTAACGACCTTGCAGATAATTATCTATAGCAGCGCGGGCGACGGTTCTTTTCGGAACTAATAGCCTTTGCTCTGCCGGCGTGATCTGAATGCGTACTTCACTTGCAATCGCGCGAGCCACTTCACTTTGCAAATCCAATATGTCCCGCGAGTCACGATCATAATCGGCCGCCCACAGGTGAGAGTCGGAAGCGGCATGTATCAATTGTGCGCGCACGTGTACGCGTTCGCCTGAGCGTTGCACAGTTCCTTCGACGACGGCGTCAACATTTAATTCCCTCGCGATCTCAGGCAATGACTTGTTGCTTCCTTTGTAGTGCATCGACGAAGTTCGAGAAATAACTCGTAAGGCCCCTATCTGGGCGAGGTCGCCGATGAGAGCATCGGTCACCCCATCGACGAAGTAATCCTGCGAGACATCACCCGAAAGGTTTTGAAAAGGCAAAACAACAATGGATCGGACCGCTGGGATGGCCGAGCGGCTTCGGTGGCGTATTAAGACCCCGTAGACAATACCTGCAAGTACCATTACCAGCACGACGACAAAAGCGATCCAATGCCTATTGAATCGCTTGACTGCCGCTTGTGTCGCGGCGGAGAGCGGCAACGACTGTTCGTGAGTTTCTCGAGGCCGTTGATGTTCGTCCGCTCGTCCAGGTGCCGCTTGTGTCAACAAATCTGCTTCTCGTTCGTCGTTCACCTCACGCACATCAGCAATGAAACGATACCCGCGCTTGGGCACGGTCTCAATGAACTTGTGGCCACTGTCACTTTCGCCAAGTGCTTGGCGCAACATCGAAATGTTCTTGTTGATGTTCCCTTCCTCAACGAATTGCTCCGCCCAGATCGAACTCATCAACCGTTCTTTATCAACCAGGTGGCCTCGATTCTCAACGAGCACTAACAGGAGGTCGAATACCTTCGGCCTCAGCGGAATTGGCTGGCCATCGCGGAGTAAGATGTGTTCCACGGGGTCCAAACAAAAGGGGCCGAACTCGTACAACTGTTTGACTTGCCTGCTCATAGCCACGTTCAAGAAAAGTTCCGAATAAATTCCGACTAGGGTAAGGACATCACTGCAAGCGGTCGCGTAGCTTCACCACTCGCGATGAGACGCTTGGACGAAGATGCATTGTCGGGGGTGCTGGATACGCCCAGCATTTTACTCCTCGCACCAACTTTTCATAAGCGTCTTTTAGGACTTACAGCCTCGCGACTATCAGAACACTCTCAGACAAAGGGAATCAAGAAAGGAGCAGTCATGAAGCTAAAACTTTGTACCTTGGCAGTTTTTGCCGTTATTCCGATCCTGCTTGCCTCGCCGAAGGCGTCAAACGAAAAAGTAAGTAGTCACGGGCCGATCAAGTCGGTTAATAGCCCGCCGGCATCCGCAGTGCTTGACGATTGGGGTACCCGCTTCGCGTCTTTTGGGATTGCTGTCGGCGAGAACGAAAGGCGGACACTGATCCGCACCACGATTGTGCAACTCGCAATGTTCGACGCCGTCAACGCGGCCCTTAACGGACCCTACCGAGGATTCGCGTCAAAACCCGAGGCCGCTCCAGACGCGTCGGCGGAAGCCGCGGCAATTCGTGCAGCATACATTGTCGCCTTACACGAGTTTCCCACACCTACGGCGACGGCAATGATCCAGGCCACGTACAGCGCGTCTCTTGCCGGAGTTGTTGACACTCCTGACGCGATTACGCATGGCATTGAGGTGGGTGAACTCGCCGCCAACAACGTGATCGACGCGCGCAAAAACGATAACCGAAATCTTCCAGAGCTAGCGGGCTACAGTCCAGCCACTGGCCCCGGCATGTGGGTGCCGACTCCCAACGGGACCATCAATCCACAGAGCCCGTTCCTTCAGTTCGTCACACCATTTGGGTACGACCAGCCATCGCGCTTCGCCCTGCCCCGCCGCCGGCACTCCATAGCAAGACATATACGACCGACTACAATGAGATCAAAGATGTCGGTCGATTGAGCGACTCGAGCCGAACGGCCGAACAATCTGCTACGGCACAATTCTGGTCTCCATCAGCAACCGCACTGTGGATCGCTAATGTCCGCAGCTTAGCAAGTTCCATGGACCTGTTGACGGCCGCTCGTTTCGAAGCAATCGGCGCTGCAGCGGCGACGAATGGGTTGCTCGCCGCTTGGGATGGAAAATACACGTACATGTTCTGGCGTCCGGTGACCGCCATCCGTGCCGGCGATACTGATGGCAACTCCGAAACTCAACCAGATCCTTCCTGGCTACCCTTCGTAGTCACTCCATCCCACCCAGAATATCCTGCCGCTCATACCACAGTCGGCGCGAGTGTGCTCGGGTTCTACACTGTATGGTTCGGCACCGATCAGTTCCCTTTACAGTTCAAGGGCCTCAACGGCACAGTCCGCAGCTACTCAAGTGTCAATGAGATTCATGCAGAGGAAGGTAACGCTCGGGTGTGGGGAGGTATGCACTTTCGCAACAGTACCGAGGTCGGTACCGCTGTCGGCAACAAAGTAGGTAAGTACACGGCGACGCATCTTCTTAAGCCACTCGATTAACAGAAGAGTGACTGTTAGTAGGAATAGTTCCTATAGGGTTATCGGACATAGGAACCGCTCACAACTTAAGCGTTTTCAGTTACTTACAAAGATGAATTCCAACGTTGACCGGAAGGTTGACGGCACGTTGCGGGAGTTGTCGCTCAACTGAGCATCCAAAGCTGGTTCTTTTTGGTCGATACGCTGTTACTGACGCACCGTTACCAGCTTCTTACGCCCCAACGCAAGGCTGTAAAGCTACTGACCAGCGCATCGAAAGCGTTGGCCTGTTCTTGGCGTCTTTTGAGGGAATGAAGGAATCACTGTGGCATGTTGAAGCGCAGACCGCCGCAACCTCTGCGAAGGCTGCACGTAATCTGACTAATTAAGGTGGCTTGCCCTGAATCAGGAAGAGGTCAATGCAGGTATCTTAAAAACTGAAACACGCGTTGAGTTCTTCCCGATACAGACCAATCCTTATTCGGGTGCCTTGGTTTCTTTCGGAGAGTATTCAAGGTCGGCATGAACTCTTAGAAAGATCTGCTTAGCGGAGTGGTTGTTAGCGATAACCCAGTGTTTGGCCACCGGGCTTTCTTTTATCACTTGGTCCAGTAACGACTTCAATGTCACATTTGAAACGTCAAGCGAAAAGTGTTGCCCAAGCTGTTGGATGTAGAAGCCGCCAAGATATCCCGCATCACAGGTCACTCCACGCAGTTCAAGAATTCTTTTGATTTCGGGAGTGGCAACCAAGGCCTGTCCAAATCCCCAGGTACTGGTCTTTTCCTTAACTGAAAAGCTGCTGATATTAGTCGTCAAAAGTGCCTCGAGGAGCGGATCGCGAAAATCATAGGTGGGGAAGACACTCAGGACTCCATTGTCAATTTTCCAACTGTACTGTTTGTGTTCCGCAACGAATTGATTAAGTAAATCCGACAGAGTGCCCTTCTTAAAGTCGATCCGGTAAGAAGTTAGCTCGTCACCATTGCGCGCAACTTCCAAACCGATGGGAATGTCATAAGCATAGGAGAAATGAGAAAATAAAGCTCCGATGTTCTCTTCCTCGATGCGTACATTCTCCATTTGCCTTTGGGCCAGATCTACGTCTTTGCTCCCAACTCTGTTGTCCTGTGCAAAGCAAGGATTACCAGCGATGAGAGCAAGGACGAATAAACAAAAGGTGAATCTCGGTAGCGTCTTCAACTTTTTCATGTTACCTCCGCTTCGAAAGTCTGGTAATTCTCATTTTTGCTTTGCACGCAGGGGTTGGGCGGTTGAAACAAAAACCGACCCAGGCCTTCCCGGCGACCCAGGTGACCACGCAGTCAGATTAATTCGATTCTCCCCGATGGTAAACGCGCTTACTACAGCCCCAGTACGAGACAATTGAGCCACAAGAACGTGTTGTTTGACGGTCAGTGTTGGTTGACCTTGGGCTATCAGTTGCATATCGAAAAAGATCCCGCCCGGTGGAGCGCCTTTAAGTCCTTCGTTGGGTATTCTTTCGGCCTTGTTATTGTTCCGCTGGATAATCTCTTGTATGCCAACCCCGGAAGCATCCGGTATTATATTCCCACCCTGGTCAAGTGGAATATAAGCAACCGGCCGAATTGTGCCCGTGAAGTTATCCGTTTCTACCCCGTAGGCGTCCCTCACTGTCGTGTCCGTCAGATCCACAGTGTCGCCGACGACGACCTGTACGTTACTCAAAACAGGCGCCTCTCCAGGCGGAAGTGGTTTGGCATCTTTCTTTATTTGTTCAACTTGTTTCGCAACAGTCTTATCCTTCGTCACGTCATAAACTGGTGGCTTTTTCTTTTGTTCTTCCTTTTCCTTCTTCTTCTTCTGAAGATTGGCAAGCCCCGTTTTCACCATTTGTTCATAAGCAGCCAAGGCTTGCTCGATCTCATTCGTCCACAACGCACGCTTTTTCGAATAGTCCAGGTAAGGATCCATTTCTCGACCGGGATCGTATCCGTACTCGGCGTTCGCAAACATTCCATTGGCATCCGTAAGATTGACTGGACTGTTATTCGTATAGGTATATGCGTTCCACGTTTGCGGAGTATCAGGAAAACCGGGGACCGGATCCACACTGGTGAAACGTCCCTGAACATTCGCAGAGTAGCGCGCGTGGGCAAAATCCAAGCCGGTCTCATTGTCACGTTCGTAACCCGTGAAATGTTGTCTTGTTCCGTCTGCCTGGCTGTAGCCCTTTCCGCTCGTTCTGGTACCAGAACCAGCGAATAACTCTTCGCCATATGGCAGATAATCATGACGGCTCACGCTGGCCAGACTTCCGCTGTTATCCACAATCATGCGCGGCGTACCAAGGTGATCTGTCACCATCCATTGAACTTTAGATCCAGCATTTGTGACTCCCGTTATTGTCACCTGGTTGAACTTCATGTTCGCCGTATCGTGCCAATAGAGTCTGGCCTCAACCAGTCCGAAGCAAGGATTGTCGAACTCCAGTGTGAACCATTGCCACTGATTTGCAGTGGTGAATTCATTACGGCGGATTTGCCGTTGGGCCAAAATTGTAGTCCCATAGGTTGTAACTACATCCACAGTAGCGACTACATCCGACCCGCTGGTGTTATCAATCTGAAGCATGAATTTCGCACTATGGTGTCCTTGCCCGAAAGTATTGTCGTAAGGCCCAAAAGCCATGTGCTGGGCTGAATCGCCACTGACAGTGGCTACCCAATCACTACCTTCCTGATGTCCCGTATTGTGCCCGAGTGATGGATTCGTGGCCCCCCATGATTTCGTGCCCTGGTAACCGGCCCCACAATTCTGTCCTGAAGCCGCGATTAACAGCTCACCATTGCGATAGCCATACTCTTTCTGCGGGAATGACGGCATTGCATGCGCCGAATACTCCGCCAACAATTCACCACCGATACCATAAACTTGCCAGGTCTCAGAGTCGTTGATGGTTCTCTTGATGCGTTTACCGTCCGCATCGTAATTGTACGTCTGCCATTGGCCATTGGCCCAAGCCTGTTTCATTCGATTTGTGGCGTCGTAGGTCCGCTGCCCCTGGCCGCCGTAGGTATCGTTGGTCAGGTTTCCTGAATTATCGTAAGTCATGGTGCCACTCTGACCTGAGGGCACGCCGAGTCGATTGTTGTTCGTATCGACCGAGAACGATTTATTGTTAATGCCGGTGCCTGAGGCGCTGCTGACTACTCGATTGCCCCAGCGGTCATAGCCAAAGTTCTGACTCCCTGTTTGCGTCGTGCCGTCCTGGTATTCGACGACCGAACTGATCCGGCTCAATGCGTCGTAACTATAGTTGTCCTGCATGAACGAGTAGCTGCTAATTGCATCGTCATTCGGAACCCAGTGCTGCTGCACATAAAGATTGCCGTTGGTATCCGATCCTGTTGTTCCCCAGCCGTAGTTCGTCAGCGAGTAGTAATTCACCACTGCTCCACGGTTCCAGTTATCGGCATCGTTTATGGTCGAGAGACGCATGTCGTAAAGCTGCTGACGAATGTTGTACTTCCGCTTGTTATATAAAGCGGTGTTAGTGCCAAATTGCTCTCGGATCCACTTGCCATTAGCTGCGTAAGTGATCCCCGTCGAATAGGTACGCTGCGCACCGTCACCAAGGGTGCCGGTCAAACTGTAGGGCCGTCCTGCGGCGTCATACGCATAACTGGCAGAATGGCCAGACGGATAGGTAACTGTGAGGGCCGATCCTGAAACGTTGTAACTGGCGCTCACCTGATAATTGATGATGCCAGTTTGTTGAATTTTCAAAACGGTGCGACCCATAGCATCGTAGCCAAAGTAATCGCCATTGCTGCCACCACTATAAGTAACAGCCACCAGTTTTCCGGTCGAATAACCACGACTAAAAGCCGGCGCTCCCCCAGGCACGGATTGCGAATCATAAAAGTAGGCCACGGACGGCGTAATCCCGCCGTCGTTTTGATACGACTTTGCAGTAGGACGATTGAGTACGTCATAAGAAATATTCGTAACGATTCCGCGGGCGTCAGTTCTTTGCGTAAGGTTTCCCTGATTATCGTATTGGTAACTAACGCTGCCACTTTCCGGATTGGTTGACGAAGTCATGCGATTCAAGGAATCGTAAACGAACGTGCGTGTCTGTGCGCCTTGAACAACCCCGATCATATTGTCCTGCACGTCATAGCTGTAACTAGTTTGATAGTTCACGCCATTCGGGTCTTCGTAAACGGCAGTTAACCGACCAAGACCGTCATTAACAGTTTTTTTCCTCTTTCCAGCCGGGTCTGTGGCTGTTACCCAATTACCCGAATAAGAATTCGTGCCCACAGCATTGTCCGGCGAGGTCACTGACAAGGGGCGGCTCAACTCGTCAAAGGCAGTGGTGGTCCAGACCGGAGTTTCACCGTTGCGAAATGTGTTAGATACCTGGTAAACCCTGCCAAGCGCATCGAAACGTTGCCGGACTGCGATAAAAGCGCTCACGCCTTCATACGTACGACTTTCAATTGTGCGCCCCTGACCATCGTAGAGATTTTGAGACTTCAACGGATTAGTCTCGTTAAATGCATTGAAGTCCATGGTGGTAGTGAGAGTACGTCCCACGTCATCATAGGTGTACAGCGTCTGACGCTTGAGACTAACATCTCGATTTGCACCGCTTATCATCTGTGTCGGTCGATCGAGCACATCGTTGTAATATCCGCTGTAAGTTGTCCCGTTTTGGTCCTGGGTATCTACAGGACGGCCAATGTAATAATCGAATTGGTTGTAAGAGGTTTGGCCGAGCGCGTTGATGGTTAGAGTCGCGAAGCCATAGCTATATTGGCTAACCGAACTTAATTCGGTTGGAGCGCCGTTCGCCTGTGCCTCCCCATCAGGCACACCGAACCGATCGGTAAAATCGAATAACGTCGCATTGCCACGTGCATCGATCGTTTTTACCGAGTTGCCGGCGATGTCGTATTGAACGTAACCCGTGACCGATCCCGTAATCGAACCATTTGTCATTAAGTAGCGAGTCGTGGCGGTCGGATTGCCGCGGGGCGAATAGTAAATATTGTAGGCAGCGTCCAAGCTGCTGATGGACGGGCGGTCCACAAGTGCTGCATGACCGGTATCGCTTGCATAGTTATCGTATTCAATGGTCGTACGTTCGCGTTCGACTCCGGAAGGATCGTAAACAGACATTCGCGTGGGTAAATTCAACTTGTGCGGACTGGAAGACGATGTTCTGCTCGTATAGTTAACGCTGTTGACTGGGTTAGTCGTCAAAAACTCGGTGTGCAGACGGCGCAGCAACGGGCCAGGTTCGCCCTGCCCGTAGTCGTAGAGCCAGGTGTCCAGCGGATTACCGAATTGATCGATCATTACCTGACCGGTTTGTGGATTGATATTAGAGGTCTTCTTAACCTGGCCAGAATCCGCTAACGTTTCAATCGTTTCCTTCACATAAGGACAGTTTGCCGGCGATGTCTCGGCGCTGCCGTACCACCACGAAACAGGCGTCTGATCCCAACTCTGCGTGCTTCTTCTCAGTAAGCTTGTGCCATTAGAGTTCAAATAGTCCGTTTGATACTCGCGTCCATCTCTATACGCCGCATACGGTGTATACGTCGGCATGTATGCCGGACTCGCCTGCCACGTAAATAACGAAGTGGCGGGACTGCCATAGAAATAATGTTTCTCAACTGCCATTTGCTGACCAGACGCGTTGAGGTGAGCGACGCTGACGTAACCGGCATTGTTGATCGAGCCGTCGTAATTCTGCGATTCAGGCCTGCTGTATGTAGTAGAACCCAACAAAACGCCGCCCGCGTCATAGGCTCGTCGTGTGAGAAGCCGGCGATAGATTTGACGCATCATCGAATCGGCTTCGGTTGAGTGAGCGGCGTTCGGAACAGAGTTAACCACACCACCAGACCCTCCATTTGACAGGCCTGGTCCCCAGTCGTATTCGATGGCGCCACCTGTAGGCAACTCGACGCGAGCCAATTCGCCATAGCTGTTGTACAAGAAGCGGTAGCGTCGGGTGACTCCGTCGCTATCCGGCAACCAGATGGCCGAGGTTACTCCTGGATTGAAAGCATCTTCAGAACTATCCAAAGTGGGAAAAAGTGTATGTACAGTCTGGCTGTATTGATCCGATCTGAGTGCGTTAACTAGAGTATCTCGCTGAACGCGGACTACTCGGTTTGCGCCGCCATAGCCTTTGTAAGTTAGTCGATCGTGAGTTCCGTATGGCGACTGGTTCACATTGTATTCGATGGTTATTTGCCGATTCAGCGAGTCCTTGATGGACGTGAGCTTATTGCCCATGTATTGAACGTCACTGTAGGTGAAGGTTGTTTTGTTCCCGTTCGCGTCGCGCATCCATGTGAGAAACGTTTCATAATAGCAACCCCATGAAAAACAGTGAGGGGTCTCATCGAAGCGGTACGTGGTACCGTCCGGCATTTTCAGAGTGCCCTGGATTCTGCCAGATCCCCAATACGGAGAATCACGAACGTCAATGTCCGAGATGAATGTCATTCCGGGCTGATCCCGGCTTACAAAAACCGGCCCGCGAACATATCCGTTCAAAGAACAGCCTGGATAATTGGTGGGTGATCCCATGGTAGCGGAATCGACCAGTTCATGCTCCGTACCATCCGGACCTTTGAATATGATCGAAGTCATGGCCCAACGGAAAGTTACGTAGTAATCCCACCCGATGTAGCACCCCTCTGGTTTCCACGCGCTGTATCTGACACTCAACGAACCTGGTCCATAGTCAGCGCCATGCCACTCCGCTACTGAAGGGTTGTACCATGTATACTGGGTGAAATTTTGTTCGTCGTACCACTCGTTCTTAACAACCATCCACTTCAAGTCGATAGGCATGTGAGCGGTGTAACCCGCCGACCCTCGCCCACCAATTTGCTGCACAGGAAAGCTGAAACTCAAACTTCCGTTATAGAGGTTTACATCTTCGAAACCACTGAGTGCGTATGAGCCTTCGGGCGAACCTGGAGCTATCCCAAGCGGGGCGCCATTATCCGTAGGCGCTTGTGCTCGCGCGGAAGATATCGCCAGGGCAAGCGGTAAGATTCCGAGGACAAATACACTGAAGAGTTTCCGGACAGGGGCAGCAAAGGCTTTTGCGTGGAGGATCATGATCTTTCTCCATTCGGTGGTCCAGTACCCGACGTTGTATTGCCGACCCAGGGTTCTATCGAGGAGTGATGGTTATGCGACACACCCATCCAGGGTGATCGGCCACGGTTAGTAAGTAGTTTCCGGGCGGCAGATCAAACATCCCCGCCGCACGTTGTTTTCGCATTTTCAGATTCACTTCTTTCACACGCCCGCCCACTTCGCGGTCGAGAAGCACCGTGATGTCGTTGACACTGCTGTGATTCTCAATCGCTAAAAAGAAGCGTTCCTTGGGCCAACTTACTTCTGCTGGTTCGAAGCCTGTTGGCCGAAGTACCAGTACATGCGCGGGTACGTTTGCGGAAGTTCGTGATTGAACCGCGGAGTGGACAAGTTCATTCGGGGGCGCAATACGTTGCCTGAACACGGCTAGGCTTGCAGTTGCGACGGCGAGGAGGCCTAGTATTATCGTTAGGCCCAGTGCGATCTTAGTGAGCGGACGGGAAAGTGCAGCTCGGATCCTTGCGAACATGAGACGTCCTCCTTAGGGCGGAGAGGTCTTTTCTTTCAGCAGCGACAGAAGCTAGTGGTATCGACTGCGCCTTGTTGAGACTCGGGCTTTATGCAATAAAGTAAAAATTATTAGCGCTGCTGAAAGGCCAGATGGCGAGTCCGCAAGGAAATATTAGGCTCGTGAGAATCCAGCCTTTGATATGAAACAAAGAGATGGTATTCGGCAATTGTGTCAATTCAATTACAAGCATCTGATTGAACGCTTTTACCGCAACCACCTTGTCTCCCGTTCAAAATGAGATGGGCCAGAGCCGGGTGTTAAGAGCTTAGAATACGCACGCAACACTAGATCGAATTTGCAGTGACTTCCCAGACCTTGTGAATCCCTTGGCCCAAAAAACGATCCGCAAGTCCCGACACAAGATTGGATATTTTCTGATCAGCGCATCGAAAGCGTTGGCCTAATTCTTGGCCTCTTTTGCGGGAACCAAGGGAACATCGGGAACACAGGGAACACCTGACCAGAAGGGTAAACCTTTGGAAAAGCAGAAGATTGCGGTATCATAGCGCCCTGATAAAAAAGATTGCCCGCTTGGCTCAGTGGTAGAGCACTCGCTTCACACGCGAGGGGTCAGTAGTTCGAATCTACTAGCGGGCACCAGGATCTTAAACGGGCGACGAGGGTCGCCCGTTTGTTTTGCGACTCCGGCTAGTCTATTACTCCTTTGTCCAAACTTGCAGATCGTATTCGTGGCTGTATCTTCGGCGGCGTCGTCGGTGACGCATTGGGAGGACCGTTTGAGGGACAACGCGGACCGATCCTGTTTGTAGAGCCCGCCCATTGGTCAATCTCTGATGATTCGCAGTTCACACTTGCTACGTGTGAATCAATCATTGCCGCCGGCAAAGTATCACCGGAGCATATCGCCGAGCGCTTTCTTCATTGGTATCGAGCGCGCCGAATCTCAGGCGTCGGCGCAAGCACTCTCAAGGCACTGCGCGATTTAGACGCGGGCCAACACTGGGCCCTGGCAGGTGCGAAAGGAGAAATGGCCGCGGGAAATGGCGCGGCGATGAGGATTGCACCGCTCGCGTTTCTCCTCGATCCGGACGACGCCGGCGACCGGGTGTTGATACGCGACATTTGCCGCATTACACATCACAATGAAGAAGCTTACGCCGGTGCGCTTGCGATGGTGAAAGCAATTCGATCGCTCGCGTTTGGCGACTCGTCTCCTCTGGATCTGCTGCAAACAGTGCTGCCGAGTCTGCCGGATTCACGAGTTAGAGATCGCATCAATGAACTAAATTCTTTGCACGAGTTTAGTATCGCGGATGTTGCGGCGAAGTTTGGTTCGACGGGATACGTGGTTCAGTCAGTGCCGCTCGCGCTCTACGCCGTGCGTTTTGCAGGTCGCTACCAAATTGATGAGATACTTCGGATGGTAATCGAGGCCGGTGGCGATACCGACACAAACGCATCTATGACCGGACAGATTCTCGGCGCGTGGATTGGAGCGTCTGAGATTTCGGAGAAACTAATTAACTCGTTGCCGAACGTCAGTGACATTGAACGAATCGTGAGTGACTTCGCTGGCGTGTTGGAGCAACGTTGATGAGCTCAGAAGAACAACCTACTGAGAAGCTGTTTTCATACGGCACTCTGCAACTGGAAGGAGTGCAACTCGCGACGTTTGGTCGTAAGTTGGAGGGCCAGCCGGATGCTCTGCCTGGTTACCGGCTCGTGATGATTAAGATCACTGACGAAGACTTCGTCGTTAAAAGCGGCACTGCAGATCATCGCAACCTCCAGTTCACCGGCGACTCTGAAGATCTCGTTGAAGGCTACGCGCTCAAGGTGACCAGAGCGGAACTTGAACAAGCTGATGCATACGAACCCGAGGGTTACGTACGTGTGAAGACTCAGTTGAAATCAGGCGCCTATGCGTGGGTTTTTGTCTGTAAACCGGAAGCTGAATGAAGCGCACTCGGATGGGAATCGCGGTATCGGGGACACATGGTGTGGGGAAGTCGACGTTGATTGAGGAGTTTCTGCGCAGGCATCCGGAGTTTGTTCATGAGCCCGAGCCCTACACTGTGCTCGTTGAAGATTTTGGGGAGGAGTTTGGGGCTGAACCGTGCGTCGAGGATTTTCAGAGACAGTTGGAATTCAACCTCGAGCGGTTGGGTCAGCACTCAGCTGACGAGAATGTTATCTACGAGCGGTGTCCGGTCGACTTTCTTGCATACATCGCAACACTGAACCAGCGGAGCGCTGAGGCGCTGGTGGACTCGATATCGGAAGCACTAAAGCATCTCGATCTGATCGTCTACCTGCCATTCGATGGAACCAGCAATGCGGATGAGTTTCCGAAGTTGCAGCGAGCGGTGGACCGCCAGCTGAGCGCAATCTATCGCGAAGACGAGTTCGGAATCATGAGCGCAACGAATGCGATCGTCGTCGAAGCGGACGGAACCACAACTCAGCGTCTGCGCGTGCTCGAGCAATTACTGAATATCAAACACGCAGCCGGTTGACGCCTCGCAAAGTATCACGTCATAACTCTCCAACAGCGGCATCGCAAGTTGTTCCAACTCGTTCTTCCACAACTCGCCACCGTAAAACGCGTCCCTCATTCGCTCTCGTTCTTCCAGCGAAGGAAAGCTACGCAGAAACACAAACTTGTTCGGATTCTCGACGTCAAGAAATGGGCCGGTGACCTTCATGCCATAACTGCGCTGCGCCGGAATCGCACGTGTTTCAAACAACTGAATGAACTCTTCACGCCTGCCGGGCTTGATCCGATAGCTGCGGACTTCTACTATCATCCATAACCTCCAAATCTGTATTGCGAAGGACTGTAAACCGACTTATGAGCGCCATCAAGAAGGCACTTTCCGGTAACTATCAGCAACGCGTGCGGCCCAATCAAGTGGAAGGCTGCCCACTCACAGCGGCGCTCGCGGCAATCGGCGGCAAGTGGAAGCTGATCATCCTCTACTGGCTGGCAGAATCGCCGAAACATTTCGCGGCCTTGCGTAAAGCGATGCCAAGCATCTCGCAGAAAGTTCTCACGCAGCAATTGCGCGAACTGATGAACGACGGCATCGTGAACCGGGAACCGAAAGGCGCCGTGCCCGCGCCGGTCGAGTATTCACTGACGGACTACGGCCGGTCGGTGCTGCCGCTGGTTGAAGACGTGCGGCTGTGGGGACGCTCTCACCTCGAACGCTCAGCAAAATAATTTTTACATCTCTTGTCGATCTGAGGTCTCGCCGTTCGATTAGAAGGTAGAGGTTTAGTTTTACAGGATTGCAAGATTTTACAAGATTGACAGGAGAATAGTTATGCAGAAGATCACGCCGTTCTTGTGGTTCGACAATAACGCCGAAGAGGCCGCGAATTTCTATGTCTCCGTTTTTAAGGATTCAAAAATCCTCACCGTATCGAGATATGGCGACGCCGGACCGGGTCCAAAAGGAACGGTCATGGTCGCGGAGTTTCAGATTCAGGGACAAAAATTCGTTGCGCTCAACGGTGGTCCAACATTCAAGTTCACCGAAGCGATTTCGTTTGTCGTCAACTGCGATACGCAGGAAGAAGTCGACTACTTCTGGGAGCGGCTGTCCGAGGGCGGCGAGAAATCACACTGCGGTTGGTTGAAAGACAAGTTTGGCTTGTGGTGGCAGGTGGTGCCGACGGTGTTGGGCCAGTTGATGAGCGACAGTGATCCGGAGAAAGTGAAGCGAGTGACCCAGGCGATGTTGCAAATGGTTAGGATCGATATCGAACCATTGCAGCGCGCTTACGAAGGAAGCTAGCCACGGATTAGACGGATTTGCTGAGACGATCGAGGGCGCGGGTCAGTGATAACTTCTTTTTTGGCAGGTCGGACCATAGGTCGCCGACGGCTGCGACGCGTTGGGCCATCGTTCGTATGGTGAACGTCTGTGGACCAATCTCTCCTCTTTCAATTTCTTCCCACGTGCAAGGCGCAGAAACGGGCGCGCCGGGTCTCGCACGCACGGTGTAAGCAGCCGCGAAGGTCGCGCTGTAACCGTTGCGCCCAGTATCCACGAGGATGCGCCCAGCACGATCGACTTTGTGAAACTCCTGAGTCAAGTTGTCGGGATCGCGACTCACAAGAACTCTTCCGACTGTGTGAGCAAAACGGGCCACCTCGCCAAAATCGTGTTTGCCATTCAGCGGAACAGCGATGTGAAATCCTTTCGAACCCGTAGTTTTGATCCAGCTCGGTAGGCCCAAATCGCTGAGTAAATCTCGCACTTGCAACGCCGCTCTGCGCAACGTGTCGAGATCGTCTTCTTTTGACGGATCGAGATCGAAGATACAGATATCCGGGTTGTACAAGTTCGGCGTGCGCGACGGCCAGACGTGAATTGTGATGCTGTTCTGGTTTGCCAGCCAGAGCAGTGAGCGAGTGTCGTTCGCAATCGGATGATGGACTGTGCCGCCGTGTTTCGGCACTTCGACACGTTCCAGCCAGTCCGGAAAACCCTTCACTACATCCTTTTGGAAAAACCCCGGCGCGCCAATGCCACGATGATAACGCTCCATCGTGATCGGCCGTCCTCTCAGATGTGGCAGCATGATCGGCGCGATCGCTTCGTAATACGAAGCGAGTTCGCCTTTTGTAATTCCCTCACCGGGAAACAAAACTTTTTCAGGATGCGTGATCATTCAACGACGGCGAGTAGACGCGGATGGCGCAGCTTGCCGTGCGCCGTCCACTCGATGAATCCAACCTTGACTGTAATCTCCGGTTTCACCCAGTGCATACGCACGCGTGGTAAACCGACCGCTTTTGTAAATGGAGGCTTTTCGATTTCGAGCTTGTCGAGACGTGCACGCAATTCCAGCAATAGCTTGGTGTCGAAGCCTGTGCCAATCCTTCCGGCGAAGACGAATTCGCCATCCTGATGGTGACCGACAAGGAGCGCACCGAGTCCGACTCGTTTGCCCTGCGGATCGGTAAACCCACCGACGAGAAAGTTATACGACAACTCGCATTTCATCTTCAGCCACTGCTTCGAGCGGCGATGTTCGTAGATCGAACCGCGACGCTTCGCGATCACGCCTTCCCAGCCCTCGCGTTGCGCGCGTTCCCACGGCGACGAATCGTCGACAACTACAACTCGCTGAAGTGGTTCCTCAAGTGGCAGTTGGGCCAGGAGCTCGTGACGTTCCTCGAGCGGCAAGGTGGTCACGTTCCGCCCGTCAAGCCACATGATGTCAAACACGTGATACCTGACTTGGCCACCACGCCAGGTGATCTCACCGTCAAGAATCAACTCCTGATTCGGCAAGTTCTCGACTGCTCGTTGGACCGACGGAAGATGTTGCGGCAGGTGGTTACGCGAGAACAACTGAACATCGCTACCCCTCTTGTACGCGAGCAAGCGGATGCCATCAAACTTCTGCTCGAAGATCCATTCCGGGCCAGTGAAGCGCTCCTGTGTCAGAGTCGCGGCCATCGGCACGAGCCATTCCGGGAAAGACGTCATGTGCAAAGATTACGCAGATTGCGCAGAACAGTAAATCTGCGTAATCTGCGTAGGCTGTGAATAGACGAATTGATCGACGCAGTTTTCTCCAGGGCGCAGCGGTAAGCGCGGCTTTGATGGCAGCGCGTCCAACGCTCGCTTTCGAACCGAAGCGCAACTTTGCACCGGTGAAAGTCGCACGCAATCGAGTGATTCGCGAGGTCGTGGGACTCAGACCTTATCGCCCGAGTGGTTTCGTGGTTGATGCGCAGCGGTTTGGAAACAAGCTGCTGGTCCACAACTACGGACACGGCGGCGGTGGTGTCACACTTTCGTGGGGAACAGCTTCGCTCGCCGTCGATCTGGCGCGCGATTTTCTCATTGCGCATAAAGGTCCGCGGCCAACGCATTTTGCAGTACTTGGCTGCGGAGTCAGCGGTCTCTCCACGGCGCGACTTTTGCAACGTCGCTTTCAAAATGGACCTGGGACCGTAACGATCTACGCGAAAGATCTGCCGCCGGACACGACGTCAAACATCGCCGGCGCATCGTGGGCGCCAACATCCGTCTTCGAAACCACTACACCCAAGTTCAACGAACAGTTTCGACAGGCGTGCCGGATTTCAAACCGCGCGTTTCAGTTGCTCGTTGGTGCTGAGTATGGCGTTCGTTGGATCGAGACGTTTGAACTAAGCAATCATGAGTTGTCGCTGCAACGCGAGCTACCGGGCGGCAACGATCTGTATCCGCAAATCGAAATTCATCGAGATCCGGAAAACTACTTCGGTTTTCCTTTTGTGCGGCAGTACTCGACGATGCTGATCGAGCCGTCGATCTATTTGAGTGCGTTGCTGCGCGATTTTTATATCGCGGGCGGCAGAGTTGTGGTGAAGGAATTTCGCAACCGGCAGGAGCTGGCGCGATTGCGTGAACCTGTGATCTTCAACTGTACTGGTCTTGGTTCACGCGAATTATTTGGCGATGAAGAATTGGGTCCCGTGCGCGGTCAACTCGAGATATTGCTGCCGCAACCTGAAGTTGATTATTGCTATTTGAGCAGCGGTTACATGTTTCCGCGTCGCGACGGCATCGTTCTCGGCGGCACATGGGACCACGACGATTGGTCCCTCACACCCGACCCCGAACAAGCCACCGAAATCCTCGAAGGCCACACGGCAATCATGAAGAATCTGCGTTAATCCGTGTAATCCGCGTGCTAATAACGCCAGGATTTCAGGTCGGCTCCGGGCGGTGCGCTTTTCACAATCCGCTCCACAATCTTCGGCGCGTAGAACTGGTGGTATCGCAAGCGTGAGATCGCGTTGGGTCGCGTGTGATCGCCATTCCAACAATGTTCCGCCCGCGGTTCGTAATCGACTTCGCCGGTGTAGTTCGGGTTCTTCGTGTTCTTCAGAAAGTCTTCCACCAGATACACGGCGTTGTTGAGAAAGAAGTTGTCAGCTTCGCCAACGTAGATGTGCAACTTGCCTTCGAGCTTTGGACCAAGCTTTGCCCAATCGCGTTTGAGGATGTAACCGAGATCGTAATTCTCACGCCAGTATTCAGCGACTGAACGATCAATCTTCCCGGTCAACTTGTCCCAGATCGGTTTTGGATAACCGTGACTCCCGGCCGGCGAGTAGACCGCCTGCCAGATGTCCCACTGCCCACCCGATCGACTGTTCGTCCCAAGCGCAAGCTCCATGTGGTTCATATCCTCGACGGTCGCGGACAACTCGCCCAGATAATTCCGCTTGCCCGGGCGCGGCATTCGTTTCCACGGCGAGTCAGCGTAATAGGCATTCTCGTGCTCATAGATATTGACGACGGTGTAGGCGCGGAAGTCGATCGGATCGGGACACGCGATCCAGGCCCCGTTGTACTCGTCGGGATAGAACACCTGCACCGCCATCGCTTCCCAGCCCCCGGTCGATCCACCGTAGACAAATCGCGCCCAACCTTTGCCGATGCCACGAAAGCGCTTCTCGATCTCGGGAACGAGCTCGTAAGTGATCGCATCGCCGTATGGACCAAGGTTCGCTGAGTTGACGGCGTAAGAATCGTCGTAATACGGGTTCGCGTGCTGGATCTCGATGATGATAAAGCGCGGAAAGTTTGGACCGGTCCAGTCTTTGTAAAACTGGTAAGCATTCTCCTGCACGATACGGTTGTAGCCTGACAGTTTGAAGCGTGCGTTGTAATCGGGTTTCAGATTTGGATCCGGCGGCGTCTCGCGAAAGCCGTCGAAGTCTGCGGGAAAGTGTCCGTGGAAAATGACGAGTGGATAACGCGCCTCAGGATGCGAGTCGAAACCTTCGGGCAGCAAAACATGCGCGCCGAGATACATCGGACGGCCCCAGAATTTCGTCAGGCGTTCACTCTGAATTTTGATGTGCTTGATGTATTTCGTGTCTTTCGGAGCTTCGATGGGTGGAATAATTTTATCGAGCGCGATTGAGATGGATGAAGTGTTGCCGTCGATACGAATCTGTTTCGGCGTGCTGTAAAGATTACCGGGCGCGCGACTCCACTGCTGACCCTCGCCGCGATCCATCGGCAGTTTGACTGTGTGACCATCGGAACGTTTGAAAGTTTCGTAACGATGCAGCAGCGCCTGTACCCAATATTCGCCGGGTTTGATTTCCGCGAGACTACGCACCGGATAACCGAATGCGCTCTGATCGACAGTCTTTGCTTCGCCCGCCTTCCAACCGTCAACGTCGATGCCGAATACCTGTTGCGTGGTCAGGTCTTCGCTGATCTGAAGACGTGGCTCGTCTTCATTGTTGGTCGAAATCAGCAAGAGGAGCCGTCCGTCCAATGCGTCCTTGCTCGCACTCGACGGATAAGTGATGTCGAAACGAACGATCGCGACGTTTGCCGCTGACGATGAATTCAGTGTAGTTACCATTGCAAGAGCCATCACCAACACACCGAGCGTGATTAAGTTTTTCATAACCCGGACTCCTCTGTGTAATCTGTGGACGGACCGTTGATAAAGATTACGACTCCACCGGCAAGCCTTCAAGACTCATGATCTTCAGCGCATTTGTAGTCGGACATGGCCCCGAGCGCAGGCGGTAGTCAAAAACCATCCGTCCATCGTGCACTTCTTCGCGAAAGTGATAGTTTGTTACGCCTGCGATCTCATCGGCTAGTTTGATCAGCTCGAGATCGTGAGTCGCAATCAACCCCATCGATGGACCTTCTGAAAGCGCACGGATGTACGATCGGCTACCAATCAACCTTTCGCGACTGTTTGTACCGCGAAAAATCTCATCGATCAGAAACAGCACCGGCAGTCTGTCCTCGGCCTTCGTAGCAGCGAGGAGAGCCTGGAGCCGTTTCACTTCGGCATAGAAATACGAAAGCCCGTCCTGCACCGAATCGCTCACCTTGATGCACGTGAAAAGCCGAAACAGAGACGTCTGCAAGCTCAACGCATTCACTGGCGCTCCGGCGTACGCGAGGGAAAGATTCACGCCGATTGTCCGGAGAAACGTGCTTTTGCCCGCCATGTTCGAGCCGGTGAGTATGACGATCCGGTTTTCGTGGTCCAATGCGAAATCGTTACACACCTTCGCTTCGGGCTTCAACAACGGATGGCCCAGCTCGTGAGCGCCAAATCGATCCGAATCGGTCGTCAGATCCGGGAAGGTGTAATGCGGATTGAGGTAGGCAAAGTTTGCCAGTGAGTTCAGTGCTTCAAGCTCGTGCCACGAGTCAAGCCAACGTGGCAGGACCTGTGCGATCTCTTTCTTCACCTGCTCTAGCCGGTAGGCAAAAATGAAACTCCACGGCACAACGAGATGGACCAGTAAATTCAACAGCGGGTTGGTCCGTATTCCCAACGCGGCAGCCAGACGTCCCAACCGCTTTATTTGAAGCGAAGGCCGCTTCCCCTCATCTTTGAATGGTGTACATATGTCTGCGAGCGCGGGCGTCTTCTTATAACTGCGCGATTCGAGGTACTCGAAAACAACCCGGAAGTGCGTCAATGCTTTTTCGAGTTCCTGCAACTCACCCCACGCACTCGCGATGAGCGACTGCCGCAGTAACATTGCGCCGAAGTACAACAACAAAAATAACGGCCAGATCTGCGGAATGAGATTGAAATACCCGAGCACAATGCTCGCTATGTTCAGAGCTGAAAGAATCAAAAGCAAAATAACTGTCGGCAACAACGAACTCTTTGGTCCAACGCGTGTAATCCAATCGATGAGCACCCGCGAATTCCAATGACTCGTACCGCTTTTCGATCTTGTCGGACCACTGCTGAGGCGGGCCACAGCGGAAAGCAGTTGCAACTTGTCGCGGAATACAGAAAGGCCCGTCAGCTCTCGCACTAGTTGTTGACGGTGAGCAATTAGGTGCGCGTCAGGACGTGGACTCAGCAACCACGATCTCAAGCGTTCGCTGCCTTCTCTGGTGACTGCACAGTCGAGCAGCCGGTGCAGCGATCGTTCGCCCGTAATGTCCAGATCACCCTCGAAAGGATGACTTGCATCGGAAAGTTTGGCTGGATCGATGCCCGGCAGACGTTCCCACAGCAATTGAATGCGCGCGATCTGGACTTGCTTGATTTCGATTAGCAAAGAGTTGCGCGTAAGACTGTCACGCACTCTCGTATGAAACATCGTCACGATCGCGAACCCGATCCCAATCGCCGCCGCAACAACCCAAGCAGACCTGGTGCCGGCGAAGTTGCAGAATGCGAGCGCCAACAGCGCACCAGCGCCAAAAATAATCCGGCGTGCAGTCCAATACTTGCCACTGATCACATTGAGCTGATCAGCCCTGCGCCCAAGCCGCTCTATCTCTTTCTCAAGCTGCGTCAATCTACTCATACAAGCGACTCTTTGCCACAAAAGGCACATAAAGCACAAAAGGCACATAAAAGAGCACGCAAATTCTTTTTGTGCTTTTTGTGCTTTATGTGCCTTTTGTGGCTATTCATGCGCAAGGGGGCGTGGGACATTGGGAGTCGTGAATTGCAGACTCAGGTTCGCGACTGTACGTTGTGATCAGCACAACGGAAATGATAATCACCACCGCGGCCAGCAACATTCGCGATGTAAGTGGCTCATTGGCAATCAACCAACCCAGAAACACAGCCACCACCGGATTCACGTATGCATAAGTCGTCGCCATCGCCGGTGTGACATTGTTCAGCAACCAGCTATACGCCGTGAAACCGACGAGTGAGCCAAACACGAGCAGGTAAAAGAACGCTCCAATCGAAGTCCACGACGCATTGGCGAGATTCAAACGACCTGCATCACCAGTCACCACCGCCAGCAGCAAAAGCAAAACACCACCACTAAACATCTGCATCCCTGACGCCATCGACGTCGACGAACTGATCGGCTGTCGATTCGAAAACACCGAGCCCGCCGCCCAGCCAAAACCGGCGAGAATCACCACGCCGGCGCCGACCATACTCAGCCACGAGTCAATACTTCCTCTCGACAACCCATCGCTCACCAACATTGTCACACCCGCCAATCCAATCAACACACCAAGCAGCACCTTCGAATTTGGACGCTTGCGAGTCACTATCCAATTCAAGATCACCACCCATAGCGGCTCCGTTGAAACCAGCAGCGCCGCGAGACTCGTAGCCACATACTTCTCCGCCCACGTCACGCCACCATTGCCACACAGCAGCAACAATGCACCAACGATCAGTGCCTTGCGCCATTCACTGAACGACGACAGAAATCGTTCGCCTTTCAGTCGAGACCATGTGAGAAGGATCACTCCAGCAAGCGTAAAACGCGTGCCGGCCATGAGAAATCCCGGCAGAGTTTCAATCGCGAGGCGGATACCGAGGTAAGTTGAACCCCAAACAATGTAAACGGCTGCAAAGGCCAGGACGACGAGTAAGCGAGATGGTTTGGATGCCGGCATTTTGAAGCGCTACAGATTAGCAGGAAATCCGGTGGCACGTCGCATGCTCATTCTGGTTGGACGCACTCGTCGTGCGTTCGTTGGCCCTTTTCTCCTGTGCTTCTCGCCCAGGTCAGGTCAACTCTCCACAAGTCTGACCGCCGAGGGTTTCTTCACCTACATCGATGCCTGCAATCGATCTAATAAATCAGGAACGCACACAGATCGAAACCGCACTTCGCGAGAGCGAGGAGCGTTACCGCGACATCTTTGAGCATGCCAACGACATAATTTACACACACGACCTCGAAGGCAATTACACATCTGTCAATCGCGCAAACGAAGCCATCACCGGTTACACGGTTGAAGAATCGCTGAAGCTGAACGCCCTGGAAGTCGTCGCTCCCGAGTATCGCGAGCTGGCCAAGGCGATGCTGAACCGGAAAGGCATCGGCGTTGTAACCCCGACTTACGAAATCGAAATCATCGCCAAGGACGGTCACCGCGTTGCTCTCGAGGTTAACTCGCGCCTGAACTATCAAGACGGCGTTCCGGTCGGCGTGCAGGGTATCGCACGCGACGTCACCAGCCGTAAGCGTGCCGAACGAGAGCGCGCAGTGATTTCGGAAATCATCGACAGTCTGAATCACACTTCAAACCTCGATGAGTTTCTGAAAGGCGTTCATAAGTCGATCGGTAAAGTGCTGTACGCAGAGAATTGTTTTGTAGCTCTTTTCGATAAGGAAACCGGCTTGTTTGAACGACCATTTCACGTCGATCAAGATCCGCCGGCGCCGGCTAAACGACTGACCAAGAGTTGTAGCGCTTACGTCTATCGCACCGGCAAACCTCTGTTGATGACGCTCGACGTGTTCGATGCCCTGCTAAGCGCAGGTGAAGTTGAGCTGGTTGGTAAACCGTCGCCGTCATGGCTCGGAGTTCCTCTCGATACACCCTCGGAAACGATCGGCGTGCTCGTGGTCCAGCACTACGAGCGCGAAAACGTCTATAGCCAGCGCGACATGGAATTTCTGACAACGGTTGGCGGACAGATCGCGCTCGCAATTCAGCGCCGCCGAGCCGAAGAGGAAGTGAAACAGGCGCGCGACGTCGCGCTTGAATCGGCACGACTGAAGTCTGAGTTTCTGGCGAATATGAGTCACGAGATTCGGACGCCGATGAACGGTGTCATCGGCATGACGAGTCTGCTACTTGATACCAACCTCACCGCCGAACAACGTGAGCTTGCCGAGACCATTCGCAACAGCGGCGAGGCGTTGTTGACGATCATCAACGACATTCTCGACTTCTCCAAGATCGAAGCGGGAAAACTTCATTTCGAAACACTCGATTTCAATCTCAAGCACACACTTGATGGCACCTTGGATCTGCTCTTCGAAAAAGCGCGCGACAAGAAACTCGAGCTGATTTCAAGTATCGACGACGGTGTACCGATGGAATTGAGAGGTGATTCGGGACGTGTGCGCCAGGTGTTGATGAATCTGATCGGCAACGCACTGAAGTTTACCGACGAAGGCAACGTCACCGTGCGCGTCCGTAAAGAATCCGAAACGAACGCCGAAGCCATCATCCGATGCGAGATCAGTGACACCGGTATCGGCATCAGTGAAACCGCTCAAGCAACTCTCTTCCAGGCGTTCACGCAAGCTGATGGCTCCACCACGAGAAAGTATGGCGGCACCGGTTTGGGACTGGCCATTTCAAAACAGCTTGTTGAGTTGATGGGTGGGACGATCGGTGTTGTCAGCGAACCGGGCAAAGGTTCGACGTTCTGGTTCACTGCACGATTCACAAAACAGACCGGCGAAGTCATCGCTCCATCTGCGACAACAACTGCTCCATCAAAACCCAAACACATTCAGAGCAAACTCATCCTCCTGGCCGAGGACAACATCGTGAACCAGAAAGTCGCAGTGCGTCAGTTACAAAAGCTCGGCTACCGCGCTGACGCAGTTGCGGACGGTCGCGAGGCAGTCGAAGCACTGCAAAGAATTCCTTACGACCTCGTATTGATGGACTGCCAGATGCCGCACATGGATGGCTACGAGGCGACGGCTGAGATTCGTCGTCGCGAGGGGACAAAGAAGCACACAGCAATCATCGCCCTGACGGCGAATGCACTCGCCGGCGATCGTGAAAAATGTCTCGCCGCCGGAATGGATGACTACATTTCCAAGCCGGTTAGACCCGAAGAACTGGCAAAGGCGCTCGAGAGAGTCTTTGCCGCACAAGGATCTCGCTGAACATAAAAACTCGAGAGGAATTACGCATGTCGACAGCCGAACCAAAAACGCAACGCATTCTCATTGCCGATGACGATCCGATCATCCGGCACCTGGTTACTCGTCTCACCGCCAACGAAGGTCTTCAACCCGTAGTCGTCAACGATGGTGGCGCCGCCTACCGTTTACTGCAAACCGATGCAAACTTTTGCGGCGCCATCTTCGACATGATGATGCCGCAGCTCGCAGGTCTCGACGTCATCCGTTTTATGAACACAGAAAAGAGACTCTTGCGAATCCCGGTAATGATGATCACCTCAGAACAGGATCTCAGACTCATGGCAAACAGTTTCGCAGCGGGCGTGACCTTGTTTTTGCCAAAGCCATTCACACCGGAACAGTTTCAAACCACGTTGCGGCTGCTCGTTCAGGGTAAGCACGACGTTTCAAAAAACCGCTTGCACGAGCGTTCCTAATTTTCAGCGGAGGAATTTGCAATGTCATTAACTAACACGATTGCATCTGTCGATCTTGAAGTACTCGCCGGGTACGACGAAGCACAGGAAGAAGGGGAGCCCGATTTTGTCGTCGAGTTGATCGATCTCTACCTCTCCGAAGCACCGCGCTTCTTCAACGCGATCCACGAAGGACTTACAAACCACGACTGGCTGTCTGCCAAACGCGCTGCTCACACTCTACGCGGCAGCAGCAGCAATCTCGGCGTTTTTCAGATGGCTCAGATCGCGGATGAGCTCGAGCATCTGACAAGTAATCAGGAAACAACCGGCGTCGAGCTGTTGCAGTGTCTGCGACACGAATTTGCACGCGTTGAAGAAATACTACTCGCAGAACGGCAAAGAAGGATGTCATGAAAATACTGATCGCCGAAGACGATCCGGTATCGTGTCGCATCCTTACAACGAGCCTCAAAGCATGGGGACACGAGATTGTCGTCACGCGAAACGGTAGCGACGCGCTTGAAGCGTTGCGGCAGGACGGCGCGCCAATGCTTGCGATTCTCGACTGGATGATGCCTGGTCTAACAGGCGTCGAGATTTGTCGTCGACTGCGAACTGAACGGAACGAGGCGCCGATCTATATCATCCTGCTCACCGCTCTCAATTGTAAGGAGAACCTACTCGAGGGACTGGAAGCCGGCGCTGACGACTATCTGACAAAGCCGTTCGATCGACACGAATTGCGCGTGCGTGTACAGGCGGGCGCGAGAATCATTGCCCTGCAGGAGAATTTACGACAACGCGTTCGCGAGCTCGAAGATGCAATTGTCGAGCGTCAACAGGCCGAGGAAGCTCTACGCAGTTTGAGCCTCACAGATCACATGACCGGTCTCTACAACCATCGCGGGTTTTACAATCTTGCCGAACATCATGCTCGCGTCAGCCGGCGCTCGCGAATGAAGTCGCTGCTCATTTATGCCGACATGGATGGGCTAAAGCAGATCAACGACACGATGGGCCATCACACCGGTTCGCAGGCGATCACGGCAGTCGCTGACGTCTTGCGCGCTACGTTCCGCGACTGCGACATCATCGCGCGGCTCGGCGGAGACGAGTTCGCGATCCTGGCTCCAAACATTCCGTTGAATGAGTCGCGCAAGTTGATTGAGAGACTACGAAACAACCTCACTGCGTATAACGAATCGGGCCAGCACCAATTCCATCTCTCACTGAGCATCGGCGCGGTTGAAATCGATCACACTTATGAATTTGGGATTGAGGATCAAATGGCGAAAGCCGACGCCGAGATGTATCGAGACAAAAACGAGAGACGAGCCCTATTAGCACAAAGAACTTAATCCTGGGATTAAGTTCTCTGTTGTACCCTTTTGTGCGCTGCTTAATCGGGACGGTTGTGGTTGTCCTTGGGAGGTTGCTGATTGGTGTTCCGCGGCGGCCGCTGATTTTTCTGGTCGTTCGTAATGACCTTTGCGGGCTCTTTCGGCGGTCGCTTGTCCTGGTCTTTCTTTTGCGCGAATACACCGACGGACACCGCGCCGAGCATCGCTATCACCAGTAATTCTCTGACTAACTTAATCATTTTCAGCCTTCTTCTCCTCATGCCGATTTGGCGCTGGAGGGAGAAAAGAGTTGCGCTGACCAGGAGGCAGCAAGACCGGTGCCACGTAAGTTTGGCCGAAGAGTCTAACAAAATGGGCGCAAATTCGCACGGTTTCGAATTTGGCCGCACCTTATCGTGCGTCAAAGCCCCGAAGAGGAATAGGGCACATAAAGCACAAAAGCCACATAAGGCACATAATGAGATCTCTTTTTGTGCCTTATGTGCATTTTGTGCCTTTTGTGCACTTAGCGGCGGACCGTGACGCTTAATGTGCCGATGTTGCCGCTCGTGTCAAAGGTTCGGATTGAGATCGTGTGTTCGCCAGGGCCAAGGGCCGGGAATTCCACCGTGTAGACCTCGTGACCGCTGTCGGCAATGCCGTCGTCCGGGAAAACGGGCAACCATGCTGCGCCGTCGAGACTCGCATCCGCCTTCTTAATCTTGCCGGTGGCATCGTCGACTGAAAAGACGACTTTCACTGAGTCTCTTGTCACCACTGGCTGGCCCATCGTCTTCACTACCGGCGGCGTGTTGTCGATGTCCACTGGCTCGCTCAATCGCTCTCCCGTGAGCTTTTGTCCGGGCGGATTGTCAGGCGCGTCCGAAGCCACGACTTTGATGACGTAACGCCCATCCGCGAGTGTCGCGCCGTCGATCGTATAGAAGTTATCTCGCAGCTTGTCTTTCAAAAGCCGGAACGTCTGCTCATTCAAAGCGCGATAGTAAATCGCATACTCGAGCGTGTCGGAATTCCGGTCCTCTGCCTGCCACTGAAACGAGCGAGCACCGCGCTGGTAGAACCGTCGCGGCGGAACCTGGGCCACTGGTCCAAACACCGAAGGATCCAATCCCGACGACTCAACGTTAGGATCCACTGTCACCTGCGCAATCTGTTGCAAGCCGACGCCGATCGGTAACGCAGTGATCGACAAAACTTCCGGTGCGACATTCCGCGGCAGGTAAGCAACACTCACATCTTCAAGCCACGATGGCACAGCCGCTGAGTTCGATGCGCGAACTGTCGCACGCCATTGAATGAAACGTGCTCGCGGACTCGAGATCTGATTACCTTCCGGATCTCGATACGCAGGACTCCAATCACTCCACGTTGCATCAGGGCGTTCACCATTCCCGCTGCGAGTCTGCACTTCGACTGAACCAGCGCCGCGCCACCAGACTCGTCCCCACGACGCCGTCAACTTCGCATCTCTGACCGGTGACTCAAAAGTTCCCTCACTCACCAGCTCGCTGCCAAAGCGGAAAAGTTTCCCCTGATTACTCGACGCCGCGTAGATCTGATTGTTACGAGTTAATAGCGAAGAAATTTGGCCTTCAGGTGATTGTAAAAGCAGCGTGTCGCGACCGTCGTTTGTGACGGAGTAAATGCGCCCTTTGTCGGCTGTGCCGATGAGCACGCTGCCCGGTTGCAATCCGGGCGCGATTGCGAATGCAGTTACAGTCGTAGAACTCCAAACAGTGTCAGTCGCGCCGTCAGGAAGAATGCGAAACACTGCGCTGCGAGCATTTGAAACATCGTTCCGGCTGCGTGTCTGGCCGGATTGGCCCTGAATTGGCTGACCACTTTCGTCAATCGCTGTGATCGTTACTGTAGTTCCTGAACCGGCTTCAGCAGGTTGTGGAGTTATCGCAACTGGTGTCGCGGCCGAACGTCCACTTGCCGCAGCATCACTGAGCGCGAGTGCATAGATCGAACCATCGGCAGCGGGCGCAAGCGCGTGAATCTCTCGCAGTTGCGTATCGAAGAGTGCGAACGTTTTTCCTTCAGGAGAAACTCTCAGGACCAGACCGCCCGAGTCAGTTCCGGCGATGAGATCGCCCTGCGGTGTGACTGCGAGTGAAATGACGTGAGTTTGATTTGTACTGACCAGCAAAGACGATTCGGGCGTCGCACCAGCAGCGCGCACGCGATAGAGTTTGCCGTTATCGCCAGTTCCGACTGCAAGCGAACCGTCGGCCATTACTGCGAGCGACCAGATGTACTTGTCGCTCGGATCGAAGTAGACGTCGGCCTTGCCGTCGGCGGTGATTCGATAAACTTTTCCGTCGGGCGACGTTCCGGCGTAGAGTGCGCCGTCGCGACCGATCGCGAGTGCGGTTACATCGAGTTCAGCGGCGTCGTAGAGTAGCGAACCAGTGCCGGTACTCGGAACTTTATAGATCTTGCCGTCGTGTCCAGTGCCGAGAAATACATTGCCCTGGTTGTCGACAGCACTGGACCAGACGTAAGTCTGTTGCGTGTTGAAAAGTTCGTTGAGCTTCGGCGCGAGCATCAACACGCCGGTGTCGCTGATCGAAACGCCGCGTGCGTCGCCCTTTAAGAGTTCCGTACGTCCACTGGTTTCCCAAACGGCCGGCTGTCCAGCGCGGACCGGAGAAATAAAAAGCGTAAAAAGTAATGCTGCAATAATGGCGAGGCTGCCTGGTTGTTGTCTGATCATCTTTTAGTCAGGTTCCTATGTACTTAGCATAAAGCGAGCGAGCGGTTGCGATCTCGTCGGTGCCGCGAATTATCGAGCGTGCATCCTGAAAGACAGTGAGTTCGAAGTTTCCGGTCTTAAAGCGGAGGAGATACTCGTTGAACTTTACTTCACCGGCGCGGCGAAGTCTCTCGGCGAGCGTCGAGAAATTAATGCGCGTCGGTTGAGCAGGTGAAATCTGGATCGCGTCGCGACCGCACAATACTGCAGATGTTTCGCCTGCATCAGAAAGCGTTTCGTAGATTCCGAGTCCACACGTGGAACAGTCTGCGCGCCGTTTGCCGGTTCCGATGCGGCGCCATTCATTGCGCCAAACGTCAAACTGCATCAACGAGCCGTGCAGAGCTTCGACCTGTCCGGTGATTAACTTAAGAGCTTCCGAAACCTGCACCGCCGAAACGATGCTGATGATCGGCATGATGACGCCGGCAGTATCACAGGTCGGCGCACTCGCAGCGGGCGGAGCTTCTTCAAACACGCAACGCAGACACGCAGTTTGGTGCGGTCGAATCGTCATCGTCACGCCGTATGAACCAACTGCCGCGCCATAGATCCAATTTGTTTCGTGCTTCACGCAGGCATCGTTGATGAGGTAGCGAGTGGCGAAGTTGTCTGTGCCGTCAATTACGACGTCACAGTCGCTCAACAACTGCTCGATAGTCGAATGGTTAACGTCGAGAATCTGAGGCTCGACTTCGATTTCCGAATTGATCTCGCGCAGGTGATTGGCGGCGGCGATGGCTTTCGGCAGACGCTTTTCTGCGTCGCTTTCCGTGAACATCGTCTGCCGTTGCAGGTTGGAAGGTTCGACGAAGTCGCGGTCAACAATGCGCAGGTGGCCCACACCCGCACGCGCCAACGATTCAGCGTGGGCCGAACCCAACGCACCGCAACCGACAATCAGTACTCGCGCGGCAAGCAGCCGTCGCTGTCCTTCTTCGCCAATTCCATTGAAGAGAATCTGTCTGCTGTAACGCTCGTCCACTCCCCGTCAGTATAGCAGTGAACAGCCACAGATCAGCGCGGAGGCAGAAGGGATCAGGAATCAAGCCATGATCCCGTAACGCTTAATCTTGGCGTTTAGCGTTGTCGGCTTGAGGCCGAGCAGTTTGGCGGCACGCGTCTGGCTACCCGAAGTCCGGCCGAGCGCCGTGCGAATAAGACTCACTTCAAACTGTCTTACTTCGTCCGAGAAACGCGCCCCATTCTTGATGTCTACCGGCCGGGAAATGGCCAGTGACTCAACTTCATCCAACAGTAACAAAACCGTTTCGCGAAGGGTGTTGAGCCTCACATCGACGGTCGTGGTTGGGGCTGTTTGCTCACCCGTGTCTGTTCTATTTAGTTCTAATCCTAAAATCGATTCGCTTGTCATATCTCCTCCGAGGGATGCGGCAGCAGCCACGCCGCCTGGGCTACAACTGGGGAGTCTTTGGAGCAGCTGCAGGCTGAATCTTCGCAGACTTCCGCCACGGCAGATCCCGATCTGTGACAGAACGGCTAATATTTGGGATGGACTGGCCACATAAAGCACAAAAGGCACATAAAGCACAAAAGAAAACCGAACTGCTTTTTATGTGCCTTTTGTGCCTTTTGTGGCTAGATATTGTTGCCGACGGCGCCCTGGAAGTTGGCGCGGTAGTTGCGGCTGAGGGTGAGTTCTTTACCGTTTTCCATGATGATGCGGTACTCGCCGTGGAACCATGGCTGCATCTCTTTGATCCGATCGATTTTAACAATCGCGGAGCGATGGATGCGACGAAACTGCTTCGGGTCGAGTTGCTCTTCGAGGTTGCTGATCGTCTCGCGCAGGAGATAACCTTTCTGGTTGTCGTAGACGCGCACGTAGTTTCCTTCTGACTCGATGCAGTAAACATCCTGCACGTTGAGAAAGAAGACGCGCCCGCCGTTCTTGATCACGAGTCGCTCGAGGTGACGCGGGCCGGACTTCAACTCCTCCAGCAACGCTAAAATGTGCTGGTCTCGTTCGCCACTCTGATCAACTTTGATCTGTGCTTTGACGCGTTGCCAGGCGGTATCGAATCGTTCGTTGTCGAACGGCTTCAGCAGGTAATCGAAGGCGTGGACTTCAAATGCCCGGACGGCATATTGATCGTAGGCAGTAACGAAGATGACGTAGGGCGTCGACTCCGGCTCGAACGACGCGAGCACCTCGAAGCCGCCGAGTTCCGGCATTTGTATGTCCAGAAATACGAGGTCGGGTCTTAACGATTTGATCGCATCTACTGCTTCACGACCATTTGAACACTCCCCCACTATCTCGACATCGGGGTCAGCGCCCAGCATCTCGCGAATCATTTCGCGAGCGAGTGGTTCATCGTCGACGACCAACGCGCGAATACGTCTTGCGTTCGTCACTTTGCCTCCTAACAAACTGTGAATAACGCAATGAACGGTGAAATGAGGTCACACAGTAAATGAACACCGCAGCCGAAATACTTGTGACGCTGCAACAGCGCGTCTAAAGCAATTTCTTCGGCTGGTTACGATAAATTTGGATGCAGGGTTTCGTGGTTGAGATACGCAAATAGCTTGATAAATTTTTTAGTGAGAACGAAAAAGTGGAAATCGGTGCGAGTTTCTGTACAGGAATTTACATCGTGTGAGGGCTAGCGAGGAATTTCGAGGGCGACGATCAGACCGCCGGTCGGGTTATTACTAAGCTCGAAGCGAGCCGCGTCGCCGTAAAGCCCAGCGAGTCGTGCCTGTGTATTAGCCAGACCAACTCCTCGCCCGCGCCGGGTCTCAGCCAGTTGGTCGGCTTGAATGCCCGGACCGTTGTCTTTTACTTCAATCCGCACGACGCCGTTTCGCGCGGCGGCAATCACCTCGACACGGCCGGCGGTTGTGTTTCCAATCGCGTGTCTCATTGCATTCTCGACGATCGGCTGCAGGATCAGGTTGGGCACGCGAACATCCAGCACCTCCGGATCGACTCGAATCTCCGTAGTGAGACGATCCTGAAAACGAATACGTTCGATCTCGAGATAACCGTGCAGGAACTCGATCTCCTGTTGCAGCGTGACCTCCATCGTTCCCGAGTTTTCAAGCGTGAGACGGAGGAAATCGCCGAGTCGCGTGATCATCTTGCGTGCGCCTTCGGTGTCTCTGCTGAGAAGCGCCGAGATGGAGTGGAGTGTGTTGAAGAGAAAATGCGGATGAACCTGCATTTTCAGAGCTTCTAACTGCGACTGCACGAGCTGCGTGCGCAGTTCGGAAGCCTTCAACTCGCCTTTGCGGAAGCTGTTGTAATAACTGAATGCGTGGCTCATTCCGAGGATGAGCCAGTAAATGAGCATCCATTTATCGAGGTTGATATAAGTGAAATTGAAGACTCGAAACGCGGAAATACTGCTCGCCCGTCCTATGAGAATCATGTACAGGGTAATATGAGTCACGAGCAGCGCACTGGTCAGCAGGATGCTTGTGCCGAAGTGAAGAGCCGTTCGTCGTCCCCAATTGTGACGTTCGATACAGTAACGTCGCGAAAGCCAAAGGACGAGTGGCGTCGCGAGTGCCCAGAGATAGCAGGTCGAAGCCTGGAAGAGAAAATCGCGAAAACGGATCGGAGACTTTTCAGCTGAGCTCATCACGTAGACCTGGGTACAAAAGAAGAGTGCGACGATTGTCCACACTCCCCAGATCAGTCCGTAACGCATCAGTCGCCGGGACAAAACCGGATTTGCGTCATCATCCATGGAAGGGTCGTTCATTTTTATGCGGCGCGGGACACGGGAGGTTCTTGGCAATGCAATCCCGAGCGTATAACTCCTGAGTGACATCGGCGGGGAGCACTTTGTGACCAAGAGGACTGATTGAGATGCAAACGGGCCTCGGAACGATGGTTCTATTTTGTGTAGATAAATCCCATTTCCCGTTCAATCACGTCAGGCTTCCTGCCGGTCCACAATTCAAACTGTAGTTTTGCTTGTGCGATCAGCATTTCGAGACCGCCAAGCGTTTCGCAACCGGCGGCGACAGCTTCGCGCAGCAAGCTCGTCTCTCGTGGATTGTAAATCAGATCGTAAACACAACGGACGCCGTTAAGTTGTTCTCGGGTCGCAACAGTCTTGTCGATATACGCACCGGAACCCAATGGCGTCGCATTGATGACGAAATCATAACCCGCGAATGATGCGTGACCGAGCGACTCGCACGAGACGTCAAAGCCTTCAGCCAACGGCTGCGCTTTCGCAGTGTCGCGGGCAAAGATTGTGACCGCGACGTTCTGCTCTCGCAAAGCATAGACTGCAGCGCGTGCTGCGCCGCCGGCGCCAATGACCGCGACCCTCGCATCTCTCAATGATCCAAAGCGAACGAGTAGCGGATCAATGAAGCCCGCAGCATCGGTGTTGTAACCTCGTAATCGATCCTGTTCGACGACGACTGTGTTAACGGCGCCAATCTTTTCAGCCGTCGGATCGATCCAGTCCAAACATTCCATCACTGTCTGCTTATGCGGAGCCGTGATACTCAAACCACGCAGGTTCCAATTCAACTCTCGCGAACGCGGATCGACCATGCGTTTGAAAAACTGTTTCGCATCTCTCACTTCAAACGGTAGATAAACGCCGTTGATGCCTGCTGACGCGAACGCACCGTTATGAAAATGCGGCGAGACTGATTGCATCACAGGCAGACCGACCAGACCGCAAATCATTGTTTCGCTGTCGATCTTGTCGATGTGATACAGCGATCGCAGTTTGGGAGCGTTCACCTGGCCTGGAGCAGTACCGCTGTCATCGTCGAGCGCGCCGTAAGTCAGAAACGATCCGCGTGAAGGACCGAGAATGCGGGTTGCGATACCTGCATTGCCCATCGCGATGGCAATCAATTCCCTGCCCTCGTGGCGCGCACGATCGAGTAGTTGAAAAACAGGAAGACAGTCGACGATGTCGTTGGCTTGTATCGCGATCTTCACGACTCCGGCAGGCGTGGCGGCCAGTCGTTCGTAGATCTGTTCGAGATCGTCCGGCACGCCGGAGAAGTCGTGATGAGAAATGATGATGCGCGACCAGTCGAGCGAAAGATCGTGAACCAGATCGCCTTCGACGTCCCACCAGTCTGATTTAATTTGCGGCGCTAACGAGGTCCAGAAAGCTTGTCGTTCTGCACGAGTTGAGTCGCGATGACCACCTTGTTCCGTCGGACGAAAGGTGAGAATCACCGGGCGCGAAAGAAGCACTCCGGCAAGGTCTTTGGGAAGTTGTTCGAGACAATCGAGCCGCAGCTCAATTACGTCTGCAAGCTCAACGGCTCGCTCACACGCACTCCGCAGCGCCGCGAGATCCCTCTCGCACACCGGCACGCAAACACGAGTTGTCCTGGTAGCTGCCACGGATGGGCTTACTTGTGCTCGCTGGCATCGAACTGGCGAGTTGGCGCTTCGACGCCGAGATGTCGCGTCGTTCCTTCGGTAACACTCGCGACGGGAGCTCTCAGCTCCTCAGGCGTTCGAGGTGGCGGTTGAAAGGCGTGGTTGATGGGCGGCGGAGCGAGCGCTGCCCGCTTCTCTCTTTCTCTGACGCGAATGAATTGCGCGATTCCGGTCCCCATCATCGAGAACGCCGGCAGCAACATCCAAAACCACCAAACTTGTCCAATAGTTCTCGAAAGCACGATGGCGATGATCAGAAAGCCAAAGCCCATGAACATGTTTTTGAAGGACTGATCGAGGGTCACTTCTCCTCGATCGCGACGGCGACGACGGCGGCGCCCACCTTCTTCGACTTCTTCAACGGGTGCTTGAGTTATCTGTCCTGTCAAAGCCTGCGGAACCAGACTGATATTTGCTCCGCATCCACGACAGAAACTCGCACCGTCGGCATTATTTGTGGCGCACTTTGGACAAAACATGTCTATTTATCGCCTCTCACGTTCATCATTCGCTGGCGTCTCACCTCGTAAAGGAGCACACCTGCCGCCACCGAAACATTTAGAGATTCCAATCGACCCGCCACAGGAATACGCACCAGCGTGTCGCAGTGTTCGCGCACGAGACGATGCAATCCGTGGCCTTCACTTCCGAGAAAGATCGCAGCCGGCAGTGTCCAGTCCCATTCCGTGTACGACTGTTTGGCCTCCGCTGCGGCTCCAACAACCCAAATGTTACGTTCTTTCAACTGGTCTATCAATCTAACAAGATTCGTAACCCGCGCCACGGGAACGTATTCGAGCGCTCCTGCCGCAACTTTTGCCACGACACTCGTGAGTCCAACCGCACGTCGCTCGGTGATAAAAACACCGTGTACACCAGCGCACTCCGCGGTGCGCAGGATCGATCCCATGTTGTGTGGATCTTCGACGCCATCCAGTCCGACCACCAAAGGCGGATCGGCGGTTCCGATCCGCGTATCAAGCTGGTCCAACAATTCGTCGGCGTCGGCGTAACGAGCGGCTGCGATGCGCGCTACCACGCCCTGATGTCTGACGTCGCCAAGTGAACGATCGAGATCGAGCCGCGGCACACGATGGATCGGCACTCCTTTTTCACGCGCGAGGTCGAGTAGAGCCTTCAGACGATCGGGCCGCGCGCTCTCGAGGACTGTGATCGTCTCGATCTGGCGCTTACCCGCACGCAACGCCTCGAGCACCGCGTTTGGACCATAGATTAAGTCCTGTCTGTCTGGTCTGCGTTTATCTGTGTTCATCTGCGGCTGAAGTAAAACCGTAATCGCGAATATCGCGTGAACTGGGTTTCATTACTTTTTATCGTGGATACTCCAACACTCAGTTTGCCTGGTCTTTCGCGACGCCAACCGCTGGATTGATTCTCCTGTTGCGTGGCCCAGGCAAGCTCCAGCAGATTCCGTACGCGTGGATAAGACTCATCGTGGTGGGCGTTCACCGCTTGAGAGACGAGCCGGCGCTCCAATCTCGCAATGTTTTCATTGACCGTGAGTGTCTTCTCACTTTTCAAACATGAAAAGTCGAAACCGTTCGCACCAATCCGCCACGTAAACGGATGTGTTGCGGTGTAGAAATCGATGACGGCTTCGTCGCTGAAGAACTCACTCGTATCGAGCAGTTCTTTTTCCGGTTTGCGCGTCAACGCTTCTTTGATCTCGGTTCTTGTTTCAATCAGCCGGCCAGGCATGATCAGTATGACGTCAGTCCACGCGACCTCAATCTCTTCGCCTCCAGCCAGTTGAATTGTCAGAAAGACTTCATCAAAGCGCATCGCTCTCACACGCTTCAAAGTATTATCTGAAAACGACAGACCCAGTTCTTCGTCGCTGAGAGTGATGCAAGTTAAGCCGAGATCTCGTAGTCTTTCTGTCACCAGTTCTGCTTCTTCCCGACTAGCAGTGCGAGCAACCGGCATCGGTACGCTTTGAGACATTAGCGCTTGAATATCTTCCGGCGACAACTTTAGTAGTGCTGAGACCTCGCCGGCGGTTTCATCAGCCAGCGCTCGCTCCGGCGGTGTCAGGATGCTGTTATAACCCGGCTGATGTTTTTCCGGCTGGCGCAGGACTGGCTTGCGAAGCTTTGCCGAAGATTCAGTGACTGGCAACGGAGCGACACAATAAAGACAACTTACTCTTGTAGGAGGATTTGCTCTCAGGCATTCCTCACAACGAATCATTTGTTCTGCCGAAAACCCCTGTGGCTCCGATGGTTCGATTGGTCCAATGAAGGGAATGTTTTCGTTATCTTTAGGCAACAGCTCCTCCAAGTATTTTGATTATACGACGATGAGAAAATCCGAGGCTAAGATAATGTGTGGTGGTGCTTTTACCGGCAAAGGTTTGAAACTAATGATTGCTCTCGCCGCCCTGTTGCTGGTGAGCGCATGTGCTGCGTTCAAGCCGACTGACGCCAACGGTCCAATATCAAATGTCCCGCAATACCCAGTCGAGTTGTCTGACCTTGGGACGAGACTGGAAGAAGCGTCCGTCGCCTGGTACCAGTTGTCGCAACGCTACGGTCTACCGGAAAAGACGGAAGCCAATTTACAGCCATACACCGCTACGCTCGAGAGTCTACCCGCGAATCTGCCCGCGCCGATTTATCTTCCGAAAGTTGGTTCACTGACAAATCCAACTGAAGAGGAAGTGCGGGAGTCGCTACGCAGATTTATTGTCGAATGGCAGAGACTAATCGGTTCCGATCCAAATCAACTCTCCCTCGTTGAAAGGATCGACGAACCATCCGGCGTCAAGATTGCCCGGTACGAACAGCGACCGTTTCGCTATCCGTTGCGTGGCGGATTCGGCAATCTGGTTATCCGCTTTCGTAGTAACGGACAACTGGTCGGATTCTCCAGCAACTGCATCCCGAACGCCGATCGTCTCCAGGCTACGCTCAACGGTCTACCACCCAAGGTCACCAGCGAACAAGCTGTAAATCACATCAAGACGCAAGCGATTACTTTTACAAACGCAACCGGCCAATCGCAGAGTCTGACACTGCCGCCAAATGCGGTTGTCGAGGCCCGCCAGCTCGTCGTGTATGCCCAGCCCTCAAAAGTCCCGCCCAGCGGTTTGCAAATCAGACTTGCCTGGGAAGTGGACGTCACCAACGGACCTGTAACCAAGGTCTATCTTGATGCGATCTCCGATGAAATCATTGCAACATCATGACAGTCGGTCCATTAGAGCTTCTATACTTGACCGGTGAACGGCAAAGCAGCATTCTAGGTTCAAATCACGGAGGGTATTTTCGGAGTCATTTTTATGCACAATTTTGATCCCACGAATAACATTTCATGGCAACTAGGTCATCGCGGAAGAGTCGCAGTTTTTATTGATGGTAATAATCTTTTCCATGCAGCCCGCTTTCACAATATCGATATCGATTACAACAAATTATTGCGCGTATTGTTGGGTGACGGCAGACTGCTGCGGGCCTTTTTCTATACCGGTGTAGACGTCGGAGCTGAGCGGCAACAGGGTTTTCTTTTGTGGATGCGTCGCAATGGTTTTCGAGTAATTCAAAAAGAGTTGAAAACGTTTTACGACGGCACCAGGAAAGCGAATCTCGACGTTGAAATTGCGGTTGACATGCTGTCGCTTGCGGGGCGTTACGACACTGCCGTACTCGTCTCAGGAGACGAAGATTTTGTGTACGCAGTCAACGCTGTTGCGTACAAAGGATGTCGCGTCGAGATTGCCGGTTTCCGCTCCAACACAGCGCCCAAGCTGATCGACGTTTCTGACTACTTCATCGATCTCGGCGAGATTGCAGACAAGGTGCGCAAGGAAATCACGCACGGATCGCGTTATGATGAGCGTGATCTGCACGACCCAATGCCGTCCGGGTATCTACAGGACCAGTTGGAAATGCAGAAGTCGCGGCCCGACGAGTTTCAGGCGGCAATGCGCGTTGTGATTGAAGCTGAAATAGAAGAAGAGGCCGCGGAGTTTGAAGCGGCCACCGAGTTCATTCGGATTACTGACGAACATTGAAACCCGAAGAAATGAAAATTTTTACCGTGCAGGAAGCGAACGCGCTTCTCCCCAACGTGAAGGTCATCGTTGGAAAAATTCAACGCGCGCATCGACAGCTCTCGCGCTACCGCGACGAAGCGAAAAAAGCCGCTGAAGCCGCTGAGCAAGGCGGTGGTGGTCTATCGCACGGCCTTGCTTATGCAACAATTCTCACTGAATTGACGACACAACTCGCTGAATTGGAATCGCTGGGAGTGCAACTCAAAGACTTTGAGCGCGGGCTCATTGATTTTCCTTCACTCCGCGACGGCCGCGTGGTCCTGCTCTGCTGGCAACTTGGCGAAGGCGACGAACTCGAATGGTGGCATGACGTCGACGCCGGATTCGCGGGTCGCACACCTCTGTAATTCTGATCTGCGTTTATCCGCGTTCATCCGCGGCTAAACTCAATTCCCTCTTTATTTTCTCATTGACCACTTAAAGTTATTCCTGATAGTATGCCGCCTCGAATATGGACTCATCCCCCGATTCAACTCGGCACGCTGAAAAGAAGTCCACACTGATCGAGTTTCCCGGCGTATCGCGAAACTCGAAGCCGGAGTGGCGTAAAGAGTTGAGCGAGAGAGTGCGCGAAGTGCAGGAAAAGCGTGCACGAGAAGCCGCTCGCGAAGCCGCCGAAGTTGAACGACAACGCATCGAGGCAGCAATCGACCCGCCTCAGCTCGAATTATTGCCACCTACGCCAATGCCGGCCATGAATCCGCTGGTCGCTGCCGCTCTTAAGAGAATCGAAAGAGCACATCAAACTGCGCCTTCCGAAAGTCGCCAACCTCGAACGACGCTGGCGACGGCGGTGGCGTACGCACCAGAACGAGAAGACAACGACATGAGCGATACGGTTCCCTCGACTCCGCAATTCGCTTTTGAAGAACCAGAGATTCTTGAACCCGAACCAGAAATTCCGGTGGAAAAGGCTCACCATCTGTCAGTCGTACCAGTAAGCGAGCCCCTCGCAGCACCACCACCGGTCGAAACACCGAAAGCACCGCCAAAACGCCTGATCAAAGACGATCCAAATGATCCGGCCCTGAATTATCTCGACTCAATCGCGCGCAATCTTTGTGTCGACGATCAAATCAGGCGCAGCGCGTCGGCTTTTCGTCGCCTGGTAGGCGCACTGGTCGATCTTGTCTTCTGTGGAATCCTGACGGCGCCGATTGCCGGCGCGATGTATCTAACGAGCAGCAACCTGCGAGATCCACGTGCGATTGGAGTGCTGGCGGGAAGTCTGGTTGTAGTGACGTTTATCTATCTGACGGTCATGACGGCCCTGACCGGACGCACATGGGCCATGCGCCTGCTCAAACTACGGGTGATCGATACAAAAACCGGATTGATTCCTACCGGTGGCCAGTCAATTGGTCGCTCGTTCTTTTATCTGATATCACTGGCTACCGTTTTAGGAGTTTTCTCAGCGCTCATCAGTCGCGAAGGTCACACGATCCACGATCGCTTCACGCGCACGGCCGTCATTACTACTTAATCCGCAGATTACGCAGATTACTCAGAATGTGTGTAATCTGTGAATAGCTATGGATCAGGTAGTAACTCAACGTGTTGTTGAAGAGCTTCGGGCGGCTCTCTCCGGTAAATACCTCGGCAAAATTTACCAACTATCGCGTGCCTCGTTTGCGATCGACTTCGGTTTGCGCGGCGAGTTTCTTCTAATCAGCGTCGATCCTGCCAATCCGCGTTTTTACCTGACCCATCGCCGCACAAAAGACCTGGAGAAGCAGTCGCTATCGTTGAATCCTTTTGGACAAGCAGTTCGTTCGAGACTCGGCAACGCACACTTTGTCAGCATCTCAAAGGATCCCTTAGATCGGATCGTGCGACTGACATTCCGCAACGATGATTCTTTCTGGAGACTCATAATCCAACTCACCGGTCGCACTGCTGACATCTTTCTGCTGGACGAACTGAATCGCATCGTCGCCGTCCTGCGTGAAGATGCAGAGGCTAGAATGAATCGGGTCTATCAGCCGCCGCCACGACCGCTAAAAGACGCGCCGGCGACACTACACCTCAACGACGGCTCACCGTCGGCACAACTCGACGCACATTTCGCCGCGATCGACGCCGCCAGAGCTTTCGACGCGAAAGCCAAAACGATCCGCTCTAGAGTCACCAAATCACTTCGCCAACAACGTACCCTTCGCGAACATCTCCACGAGGATCTGATCCGCCACGGCGATCCGGAAGAACACAAACGCACCGGCGATCTGCTGCTGGCTAACGTCGCAACCGCAGTTCGTAACGGAAGTAAAGTCCAACTCAGCGATTACTACGCCGAAGGCGCTCCGACGATCGAAATTGAGGTCGACGAGAATCGCTCACTTCAGGACGAAGCTGCGGTGCGTTTCCGTCAATATACAAAAGCGAAACGAGCTGCTGACGAGATTGCCGAGCGACTGAAACAAATCGATCGGGAAACCGCGAATCTGGAACGACGCCTCGAACAGCTCGATCGAATCATTAACGAGAGAGATGAAGCCGGGCTGGACAGCTTCGAAAAACCGGCTCCAGCGCCAAAGGTTCAGCCGAAGAAGACTGGAAAGCGCGAGCAGAAGATCAGCGGTGTGCGTCGTTATCTTTCTAGCGACGGGTATGAGATCCTGGTCGGACGCGCAGCGCGTGACAACGACAATCTCACTTTCCGCGTCGCCCAGCCCAACGATCTGTGGATGCACACCGGCGATTATCCCGGTTCGCATGTGGTAGTGCGCAATCCGACGCGAAAGGAAGTTCCGCATCGGACAATCATCGAGGCCGCACAACTTGCGGGACGTTTTAGCCAGGCGAGTGATGATACGAAAGTGGTGGTGCACTATACTGAACGCAAGTTTCTGTCGAAGCCAAAGGGCGCGGCGCCCGGATTAGTACGGCTGTCGCGTTTCCGCTCGATCACAGTCGAGCCCAAAGAAGCAGTAGAAAGAATTCCTTAGTCACATGCAATCACGATCAAAGACAAAATCGGAGCAGCTATTCGCCACGGCACAAAACCTGATTCCCGGCGGCGTTAACTCGCCCGTGCGCGCCTTTCGCGGCGTTGGCGGCACGCCACGATTCATTCAGTCTGCGCGCGGCGCCACCATCACAGACGTCGATGGACGCACCTACATCGACTACGTCGGCTCCTGGGGACCGATGATTCTCGGGCACGCCGACGAAGAAGTCGTTGCTGTTGTGCAGGAAGTTGCAGCGAAGGGTACGAGCTTTGGAGCGCCAAGCCAGCTCGAAGTTGATCTGGCTCAGGAGGTGATCGACGCCGTCCCGTCAGTCGAAATGGTGCGCATGGTGAGCAGCGGGACCGAAGCAACGATGTCGGCGATCCGGCTCGCACGCGGCGTCACCGGTCGCACCAAACTCGTGAAGTTCGAAGGCTGTTATCACGGGCACGCCGACAGTTTGCTGGTTAAAGCAGGTTCGGGTGTTGCGACACTCGGACTACCGGATAGTCCCGGCGTTCCCGCCGCCCTCGCTGAAAACACCCTCACGCTTCCTTTCAATAATGTTCCTGCACTCGAAGAAGTCTTCGCGCAACATCCGGACATCGCCGCGGTCATCATCGAACCAGTGGTTGGAAACATGGGCTGCGTTCCGCCTCGCGATGGATATCTCCAAGCGGTTCGCAAAATAACCCGGGAGCACGGGGCGCTTTTGATCTTCGACGAAGTGATGACGGGCTTTCGTCTCGCACGCGGAGGCGCGCAGGAACGATATGGCATCACCCCTGATATCACCACGCTCGGCAAAATCATCGGCGGCGGTTTACCGGTGGGAGCTTACGGCGGCAATCGCGACATCATGAATCACATCGCACCGGCTGGTCCTGTTTATCAGGCGGGAACGTTGTCAGGAAATCCACTCTCGATGACGGCCGGTCTCGTCACTCTCCGACGGCTGCGAGACAAAACTATTTACGATCGTCTGGAAGCAGCGAGTAAGAAACTGTGCGACGGCCTGGCCAGTCTGGACCTTGGAACAACCACCAACCGCGTCGGATCGATGTGGACCAGTTTCTTCACCAACGAGCCGGTGGTTGATTGGGAAAGTGCGAACAAATGCAATCGCGAGATGTATGGGAGATTTTTCCACGCGATGTTGGATGAGGGAATCTACCTCGCCCCGTCACAATTCGAGGCGGCTTTCGTGAGTCTCGCTCATACGGACGCCGTTATCGAAGAAACGTTGAGCGCAGCCCAAAAAGCTATCCACAGATTACACAGATAAGACTTTCTGAAATCTGCGTAATCTGTGGATAACTAGATTGGTAAATCGATACTGAACTTCGATCCCTTCCCTGGTTCGCTGGCGACGCTGATTCGGCCGCCATGCTGTTCCACAATCTGTTTCACAATCGCTAGACCAAGACCCGTGCCGCGCTTCTTCGTCGAGAAGAACGGCTCAAACACGCGATCGCGAGTCGCCTTGTCCATGCCTCTGCCCTCGTCTGCAATCGAGATGCGCACGTAATGCTTTGGCGATTGTCCGTCGCCATCAGCCTCCGGCGGCAACAACTCGGTCGAGATCAGCACCGGCGCGTTCTCCTGACTCGCGTCAACAGCATTCGCAATCACATTCACAAAAACCTGCCGCAACTGGTACGAGTCCCACTGGCCCACGATTGACCGCTGCGTGTAGTGCTTTTCCAGCGCCGTGTTCTTCTCGCGTACCTTGTCAGCTACGAGGTCAATACTGCGTTCAAGCGATTCGTGCAGATCGACTGAAGATCGCTCCAGCTCCTTCTGACGCGAGAACTGTGTCACATCAACCACAAGCTTATTGAGGTGTTTGATGCCACGCTCGACGAGCTCGATCGTGTTCAAAGCCTCCGCATCGTTAACGCTGTCACGCAACATCGAGACGCCGAGACGAATGCTGCCGAGCGGATTTCGAATCTCATGAGCCACCTGCGCCGTTGCCTGGCCCACCGCAGCGAGCGATTCACTGCGACGAAGCGTAACCTCAGCCGCGGCTGCTTCGGTGGCGTCGACAAGGGTGACGATCTGTCCGCGCTCGTCGTTGATCGCAAGCGGCGAAGAATAGACGTCGAACGCTTTGTCTTCCTCCTCAACTCGAGCTATCAAACGGCCGTGGTAGGTAGCTTTACTGACGCGAATGGAAGTTACAGTTTCCAGCATCTTCATCGCGTCTTCAGGTCCTAATTGTTCTAACACCGAAGCGCCAATAGTCGCGTTGGGAAAGATTCTGAAGAAAGCTGCGTTGGCACTGCGAATTCGATCGTCGTTGTCGATGGCCGCCACTGCACTCACCATCCCCTGAAGGAGCTGAGTGGTAAAGGTGCGCTCGCGACGAGTTTCCAACATGCTGCGACGCATGTCACTGAAGTGTCGTTGCACTTGCCAGATTGTGCCGGTTGCAACCAGAGCACCAACTGCGAGCGCAAAGATAGTCCACAGAGTGATCGAACGTCGGGCGTCCTTTTGCCATTTGTCGACGTCTTTAATGACCAACTCTTGTTCGGCCTGCAACGCGGAATACAGACCATCGAGCTCACCATCGATTTGTCTATAAGCCCGAAACCCGTTCAGCCCATAGTTACGGCTATCCATAGTGATGTTCAGGTACGCTTGCAGATCGTCCCGAAGCTTGACCCAGCTCGCATTCTCGGAAAGTGGCGGGTGATCCATCAGCGCCATCGCTTTTTTTGCCTCTTCGCGAGTCTTGTCGAGCTTTACGTCGAAGGGAGGCTTCAGTGTCGTTTCATCACGATGGCGCACCCGGGCCTCATTATCGAGTTGTGCAAACTTGAGTCTCAGATTGGATAACGTGTTGAGACGCGCAGAGTAGTCAAGCGCTCGTGCTTGAGTGTTAAGACCGACATCCTGCATCTTATTCGCGCTTTTGATTCCTAACGCCAGAATCAGAACCAAAAGCAGCAGGAAACCGATAATCAGGGGCGTAATGGCAGGCGCGAAACCACGGCGTCTTTCGCCCGAGCCGGCATTCGCATCCGGGTCAGGCATGCGGCGGTAAACGACCTCAGGTTTTTGTGGAGCAGGTTGCATTACTGGTCTTATGGTTTCGCGTCCATCCAATTGTCGCCCACACCAACATCAGCCACAAGCGGCACGTCGAGCGAGACTGCGTTTTCCATTTCGTGTTTTAGTATTTCCGTAACCTTCGAGACCTCTTTCTCAGGCACTTCGACCAGCAGCTCATCGTGCACCTGCATCAGCAAACGCGATTCGAGTCCCGCTCGTTTGAATTCTTCATCAACCTTGAGCATCGCGATCTTGACGATATCGCTGGCAGTTCCCTGTATGGGCATGTTTATCGCTTCACGTTCGGCCGCCCTGCGAATGTTTGCGTTGCGATCCGTAATGCCCGCCAGCGGTCTGATGCGACCATAGATCGATCTTACGTACCCGTGTTCGCGCGCACGAATCGGAACTTCTTCCATGTAACGACGCACACCTTTGTACGTGTTGTAGTAATCCTCGATTACTTTCTTTGCTTCCTGACGCGAGATTCCGACGCGTTGTGAGAGTCCCCACGGTTCGATGGCGTAAGCGATGGCAAAGTTAACGATCTTTGCGAAACGCCGTGCTTCCTTCAACTCTTCGTTGGTCCTGGCCCCGAAGACGAGTCGCGCCGTGCGCGCGTGAATATCTTCACCATTCTGAAAAGCCTCGAGCATTACCGGATCCTGGGTGATGTGGGCCAGTAAACGCAATTCAAGCTGCGAATAGTCGGCAGAAATGATCTTGTTTCCCTTTTCCGCGACAAATGCACGACGGATGCGACGCCCCATTTCGCTGCGAATCGGAATGTTCTGGAGGTTTGGATCGCTCGACGACAATCGACCCGTGGCAGCAACTGTTTGATTGAGCTGGCAGTGAATACGACCGTCAGTTGCGATCTGATGTGGCAAAGCGTCGGTGTAGACGCTTTTTAGCTTGTCGAGCTCGCGATACTCAATTATCAAACGCGGTAACTCAAACTCCTGGGCTAACTCTTCCAGCACTGCTTTGCTCGTCGAGATACGTCCGGTTGAAGTCTTCCGGCCGATGTCTATGTGCAAATCAGAAAGAACTTCGCCGACTTGCTTCGGCGAGCCGATATTGAACTCACGTTCCGCAAGTTGATAGATCTTGACAGTGAGCTTGTGCAGCTCCTGACCGATGTAGCTCGAGAGATCGGCGAGAACTTTCGGGTCGACTTTCAGACCGGCGCGCTCCATCCGATAGAGCAGCGGCGCCAGCGGCAGTTCGACTTCGGAGTAGATTGTTTCGAGGTTCTTCTCGAGAATTCGATTGCGCAGCACGTGAGCAGTCTGAGCAGTCAGATCTGCTGCGAGAGCAGTTTGCCATGCTGTATCGGGCCAATTTGCAGCCGGCGTAGTGTTCACTTCTATTCCGAGCGCTTCGCGTGCGAGATCGTACAGTTCGTATTTACTTCGGCTTGGGTCGAGCAGATAAGCCGCGAGGTACGTATCGTCTTTGACGCCTTCAAGCGCAATGTTGAAACGATCCAGCAATCCGATGGCGCGTTTGATGTCATGAACTGATTTCTCGATCAATCCATTCGACAACACTTCGCGCAGCGTTCCGACGGCGGTGTCAATTCCACCCGAGAATTTTTCCAGATCGATATAAGCCGAGACGCCGGCTTTCGTTGAAAAAGCGAGGCCGCGTGTTGCTTGTAATTCAGTAAAACACTCCTGCTCGCCTGTTCCCGCGGGAGTCATATCGGCAATCGCAACGCCGATGCTTTCAGCGTCAAAAAGAGTTCGCACAAGATCGTCGAGGTCGCTCTTTTTCTGAATGATCCTGTAATTTCGTGCGGCTTCCGCTGACGCAGGTTTCTCTACAGCTGCATCCGCATAATCTTTCACCAGGTTTGCGAATTCCAGTTCGCGGAAAAGTTCATACGTGGCTGCTCGATCCGCCGGTCTCGCCTTAATGTGATCCAGATCGAGATGCATGTCGAGATCGCAGCGAATGCGAGCAAGCTCGCGCGACTGTCGAATCAACGCGGCGTTGTTGTGCAACGATTCGCGGTACGTCTTGTGTTTGACCGATTCCCAACCTGCGAGAGCGGCTTCGATCGATCCGAACTGTTGAATGATCTGCACCGCACCTTTCGAACCAATGCCGGGCGCGCCGGGAATGTTGTCGATCGAATCACCCATCAGTCCAAGCAGATCGACGAGCTTGTCGGCTGGGACACCAAACTTGTTTTCAACCCATGCTTCGTCACACCACTCGATCGGCGGCACGGGCTCTTTACGCTTCACGACCTGCGAGTTCTGACGCATGCAGATGACGTAAGGATCGTGGACGAGCTGGCACATGTCCTTGTCGTTCGAAACAATCACCGCCTGCATTTTCTTTTCTTGGACCTGCGTGGCGAGAGTGCCAATCACGTCGTCGGCTTCATAACCAGGAAAGTTAATGACCGGGATGTTGAATGCCTCGCAAAGTCGAAAGATGTAAGGCATCTGTTTCGACAGATCCTCAGGCATCTCAGTCCGGTTTGCTTTGTAGTCGGCGAAGGTTTCGTGCCGAAACGTCTTTTCGCGCGATTCGAAGATGGCGGCGATGTAGTCGGGTTTCTCTTCACGCAACAGCTTGATCAGCATGTTGGTGAAGATGTAGACGGCTTGCGTGACGAACCCCTGCGAAGTCGCGAGCGGCTGGGCGCGATTCTGCATAGGGGCATAGAACGCGCGAAAGATGTGCGACATCGAGTCGATTAAGAAGACACGTTGAGGCCGATCATTGTTTGCTACAGATTCTTTGGCAGGCATGTGAGGAGATCATATCTCCACAGATAACACAGATCAATCAGGCTAATCTGTGGATAACTCTTTGACGTGTGCGCGGACTGTTTCGCCGAGCGTTTCGAGGTTGTATCCACCCTCGAGGCAGGACACGAGGCGTCCCTGACAACTACTGTCGGCCCACTGTTTCAGGGCACGGGTCATATCTACAAAATCCTGGTCCGAGAGCAGTAACTGGCCGAGCGGATCGCCGCGATGCGAATCAAAACCGGCCGAGATGATAATCAGATCGGGGCTGAAGTTCGCAGACATTTCCTCCAGCGCAGCCTCGAAGCCCCGCTTTTGTTCCACTGCGGGTGTCGCTGCACGTAACGGAAGATTCAGAGTGTATCCGAGACCGCGGCCAGTGCCCTTTTCGCCTCGTGAGCCGGTTCCCGGATACCACGGATATTGGTGCGACGAAAAAAAGTAAACCGTCGGATCGTCGTAAAAAATTCCCTGCGTGCCGTTGCCGTGATGCACGTCCCAATCGATGATCGCGACCTTGTCGATTTCCGGATACTTCTGCTGTGCGTAGCGCGCCGCCACCGCCACGGTGTTGAAGAGACA
>DASWUM010000084.1:0-85649 GCA_036401595.1 Pyrinomonadaceae bacterium | reverse complement strand
GCGCTTGCCCCTGGCTGTCATATTTCGCGCCTTTGGCGCTCCACCGCTAAAAACGACTTTTTGTGCAAGGCCAGTTGCAGCTCAAAAACAAAAGGCAAAGCGGTTGAGTAATTGCTATTGGAGTTGCAAGTTGTCTAAGTCCTTTAGATCGACACTCGCCACATGAGAATTTTTGAGAAATCCCGTTGTATTGACTTAGACCGAGGCGTAATTTCAATTTCGCTTTCGCAGTAGTACTAACCAAATAGGGTGGAGTCCTAATGACTGCGATGAAAGAACTAGCTCAAATTCCCGAAACGAATCTCGCTAGTATCGAACGCGAGCTACAGGCGCTCGAACTGCAAATTGCGGGTTGTGCCGCGCTGTCACTTATTGAAGAGTTAGCGGATCAACTGACTGACGACGAGTTGTGTTTCCTGATTGAAAGTGCGCGTTCCTATCTCACTGACACGCAGGACGCCGTAGCCGTGAATCGCCTTAGCGAATGTGCGTGCCGCGTTCTTGCGATAGTCCATAGCACACGCCCGGATTGGAACGGCTTTTCACTGAGTGAAACTCTACGACGTCACGAGGGGCGATTCATACAGATGGCGTTGGAGGATGCGGGTGGGTCGGTAACTAAAGCTGCTGGTCTGCTCGGTCTGCCGGGTCATCAGAGTTTGAATTTTATTCTCACTCACCGTCATCCGGAATTGCTGAATGCACGGACGCCGATAAAACCACGAAGACGAAAAACACTGCATCTGATCACGGCGCCGAAAAGCACGGTCGAAGAAACCGATGAGTAACTATGATCTGGTTTACCCACGTTTGGGGCTAAGACGTGGGGCAGCAGCGAGGAGCCGGAATGTATAACGTGTGCGTGACGGCTCTCCGCTGTAAAAAGAGATAAGTTTCCGCCTCACCCCTCCCAGGGTTGTGCCGGTTGTATGCTTCCCTTGCGGTCGTCCTCACCTTTCGTAGAGAATGACTGGCATGCAACAGGCACAGCCCACGCGTTTGATCGTCGGTATTACGGGTGCGACTGGAACCATCTTTGGTGTGCGACTATTGCAAATGCTGCACGGTTCCGGTGTTGAAACGCATCTGGTCGTGAGTAAATGGGCGGCGCGCACGCTGGCTCATGAAACCCCGCATTCGTTGCAATACGTACAGAGCCTGGCGACGCAGAGTTACGGTATCGGTGCGCAGGGAGCTCCGATATCGAGTGGTTCGTTTGTGACGATGGGAATGGTGATCGCGCCCTGCAGTATGCGCACGCTTGCCGCCATTGCACACGGCCTCGGCGACAATCTGATTCATCGCGCAGCCGATGTGATTTTGAAAGAGCGACGCAAGCTCGTGCTGGTCGTACGCGAGTCGCCGTTTAGCGAGATCCACCTCGAGAACATGCTGAAGCTGGCGCGCATGGGCGTCGTGATTCTTCCGCCAGTACCGGCGTTCTACAACAATCCTCAGAACCTCGACGACATGATCAATCACATCACGATGCGTGTGATCGATCAGTTTGATATTCATCTCGACGTGATGAACCGTTGGGACGGTGTGATGCTCGATCGCAAACGAGTAACGGAAACAGAGTAGGAGAAGAACAATGGGTGAAATGGTCCAACTCCAGTTTGAAGGCGGAAACACGAGCGGGTATCTCGCGACACCAAAGCAGGGCAGTGGTCCGGGGTTGATCGTGATTCAGGAGTGGTGGGGACTTGTCGATCACATCAAAGATGTTTGCGACCGGTTTGCAGATGAAGGATTTGTTGCCCTTGCGCCGGACATGTATCACGGCAAGACCACGAAGTCGCCCGATGAAGCCGGAAAGCTCATGATGGCACTTCGCATCGACCAGGCTGAAAAAGATCTCAGTGCGGCCGTTAAATACCTGTTGACGTTAGACTCGACGACCAGCAATAAGATCGGCGTCATCGGTTTCTGCATGGGCGGTGCGTTGGCTTTGTTTGCGGCGACTAAGAATCAGAACATCGGCGCCTGCGTCGTGTTCTACGGGATACATCCGAAGGTCCATCCCGATCTTCCAAACCTGAATGGGCCGGTGCTCGGTATCTTCGGTGAAAAGGATCGTTCCGTCCCGCCTGCTGCGGTTCACGAACTGGAACGAAAGATCAAAGATCAGGGAAAGCAGATCGAAGTAAAGATCTACCCGGACGCGGATCACGCCTTCTTCAACGACACGCGACCGGAAGTCTATAAAGCGGAAGCTGCGGCCAACGCATGGGGGCGCACGCTTGCGTTCCTGCGCGATCACTTGTCCGCGTAATCCGTGGTAATCTGGGGCGTTTGTAATCTAAGACGCCGACTCAACAAGCTCCATCTCTATTACAGCCAGAGGAATTAGTCTATGACACTGTCTTCGTGCGCACTGACCGTGATCTCGCTGCTCGTGCTACTGCCACTCCGCATAGTTGCTCAGGAACCACCGCGACCACCAGCAACGCCTTCGCCATCGCCCGTCGCCTCAGTCAGTCCGACGCCTACACCCGAAGCATCGCCGACGCCGCGTGATCCGATGTCGACGCCGACATTTAATGGGCTCCGTATGCGTTCGATTGGTCCGGCATTCACGTCTGGACGCGTCACTGGCTTTGCGGTCGATCCGACGAATCCAGCGCGTTACTACGTCGCAGTCGCGTCGGGTGGCGTTTGGAAGACAATCAATGCCGGCATCACCTGGACTCCGGTCTTTGATAACGAAGCGTCATACTCGATCGGCGCGATCACACTCGATCCGAAGAATCCGCTTACGGTTTGGGTCGGCACCGGCGAGAACAACAGCCAGCGCAGCGTCTCTTACGGCAACGGCGTCTATAAGTCTGACGACGGCGGCCGGACGTGGAGAAACGTTGGTCTCAGAACTTCCGAGCACATCGGCAGGATCGCGATCGATCCGAAAGACTCAAACATCGTCTACATCGCGGCGCAGGGACCGCTGTGGGGACCGGGCGGCGACCGAGGTTTGTTCAAAACCACTGACGGCGGCAAGACGTGGAAGAATATTCTCAACGTCAGCGAAAACACGGGCGTGACGGACGTCGTCATCGATCCCAACGATCCAAACACGATTTACTGCGCTTCGTATCAACGCCGTCGCCACATGTGGACGTTGATCAATGGCGGTCCGGAAAGCGCGATCTACAAATCGACAGACGCAGGCGCAACGTGGAACAAGTTGCGAGCCGGCTTGCCGACCGTTGAGCTCGGAAGAGTTGGGCTAGCGATCTCACCGGTCGATTCAAACGTGATCTACGCGACTGTTGAAGCTGCCGATCGACGTGGCGGAATCTTTCGCTCCGCCGATCGCGGCGGCAGTTGGGAGCGGCGTAATGAATACGACACCACCGCGATGTACTACGCTCGCATTGTTGCCGATCCGAAAGACGTCGATCGCATTTACGTCATGAACGTCTTCCTGATGGTATCAGACGACGGCGGTCGCACGTTGCGGCGCCTCGGCGAGAAGAACAAGCACGTAGACAATCACGATATTTGGATCGATCCGGCGAATACGGATCATTATCTGGTTGGTTGTGACGGGGGTATTTACGAGAGTTACGATCGCGGTCAGAACTGGGACTTCAAACAAAACCTGCCGGTGCCGCAGTTTTACGACATCGCCACCGACAACGCGAAGCCTTTCTACAATATTTACGGCGGCACGCAGGACAACTTCAGTTTTGGCGGACCGTCACGTACACGCAGTGCTTCGGGTATCGTCAACTCCGATTGGTTCGTCACGAATGGCGGCGACGGCTTTCGTTCGCAAGTAGATCCGGAAGATCCAAATACTGTTTACGCGTCGCTCCAGCACGGTGTAATCGTTCGCTTTGACAAGCGCACGGGCGAACGAATCGGCATCCAGCCGCAGCCCGGTCGCGAAGACGATCCGCCGCGTTGGAACTGGGACACGCCGTTCATCATTAGTCCACACCTGCACACGCGACTCTACATTGCTTCCGACAGACTCTATCGCAGCGACGATCGCGGCGACACGTGGGTCGTGATTAGTGGTCAGCTCTCACGTGATCTCGACCGCGATAAATTGCCAGTGATGGGCAAAGTTTGGGGCATCGATGCAGTCGCGAAAAATGCCTCGACTGCTCTCTTCGGCAATGCTTCAGCGCTTGCCGAGTCGCAAAAGAAAGACGGGCTGATTTACGTTGGTACTGACGATGGCCTCTTGCAGATCACCGAAGATGGCGGCAAAAACTGGCGCAAAGTGGACAAGATTCCAGGCATCCCCGAGTTGTCGTATGTAAGCCGGATCATCACTTCGAATCACGATGCGAACACGGCGTATGTGGCGTTCGAGAATCACCAAAACAACGACTTCAAACCATATCTTCTAAAAACGACTGACGCAGGACGAACGTGGACTTCGTTGAGCGCGAATCTGCCAAAGAATGGACCGGTGTGGGCCATCGCGGAAGATCACGTCAATGCGAATTTGCTTTTCACGGGCACGGAGTTTGGCTTGTACTTCTCGATCGACGGCGGGCAGAAGTGGACGCAGCTCAAAGGCGGCTTGCCGACAATCGCTGTGCGCGATCTGAATATCCAGAAACGCGAGAACGATCTGGTAGTAGCCACGTTTGGTCGTGGCATCTACATCCTCGACAATTACGCCCCGCTGCGTTTGATCAAACCCGAAACACTGCGGGTCGATGCGACCGTGTTTCCAGTAAAGGACGCGCTGATGTTTATTCAGTCGCAACCGCTGGGTGGGCGCGGCAAGAGTTTTCAGGGCGAACGTTTCTTTACGGCCGACAATCCGCCCTTCGGCGCAACCGTCACGTGGTATCTCAAGGAAGCCATCAAGACAAAGAAAGAAAAGCGTCAGGAAGCGGAGCGTGAAGCAGACAGAAAGAAGGAACCGGTCGGTTGGCCTACGCGCGAGCAACTACGCGCTGAAGAGGAAGAAGAAGCGCCCGCGATTATCGTCACCGTCACAGACGCGTCGGACACTGTTGTGAGACGACTGACCGGACCGGTTACCGCCGGCATGCAGCGACTCACGTGGGATTTACGTTATCCGGCCGCCAACCTTTCGGCGCCGCCACCGCCGGATGCGGATCCGGATTTCGAACCGCCTTCTGGTCCACTCGTCATGCCCGGCACTTACAAAGTGGTTGTGGCAAAGAAAGTTGAGGGCGTGGTTACGCAGCTTGGTCCAGCACAACAGTTTCAGGTGACTGTCGAAGGCCAGGAAACAATGTCGAGTGCTGATCAATCGGCGCTCGTCGAGTTCCAGACGAAAGCGATGCGGTTGCAGCGCGCCGCGAGCGGCGCCACAGCGGCAGCAAATCAACTTAAGCCACGTCTCGCCGCAATCAAACGCGCAATCGCGGAAACGCCGTCATTGCCGCAAAAGCTACAGGAGGACGCGACGACTCTCGATCGACGTACCAACGAGATCCTGCGGGCTTTGAGTGGTGACAGCGCTGCGCGGCAACGAAACATGAACACGCCGCCGTCGATCAACGATCGCATCGGGTACGTTGTCGGGGCGCAGCGAATGTCGATCTCGCGTCCCACACAAACTCAAATCGCTCAGTACAACGCAGCCGCACAGGACTTCGAAAACGTCCTGAACCAACTGCGTCAACTGATCGAAGTCGATCTGGCGCGACTGGAGAAACAACTAGAAGCCGCCGGCGCCCCATGGACACCTGGCCGGATTCCAGACTGGAAGAATCAGTAAAAATCCGTGTCATCCGTGGCTAAATAGGAGAATGAAATGAAGCTTCTTGGTGTCTTCTTCTTGTTATTCCTCTCGTTCCCGATCCATGCCCAGAAACCGCAATCCCTCTCGGAGAAGGTCGCGGGCATGGAAAAGTTTCCCGGCTTCTTCCCGTTTTACTGGGACGCGAAAACCGGAAAGATCTGGCTCGAGATCGACAAGTGGAATACCGAGTTTCTCTACGTCGAATCACTACCCGCCGGAATCGGATCGAACGACATCGGTCTCGATCGCGGTCAACTCGGCAACAGCGCCATCGTCCGCTTCGATCGCATTGGCCCGCGCGTATTGCTCGTCGCGCCGAACTACCACTTCCGTGCCGTCACTAACAATGCCGACGAGCGTCTGGCGGTGCGTGATGCATTTGCAGAATCGACGCTCTGGGGATTCGAAGTTGCCGCGGAAGACGGCAATCGCGTCCTCGTTGATGCCACCGCCTTCTATCTCCGCGACGTTCACCAGGTAACGAACACGCTCCAGCGCTTACAGCAGGGCACGTACCGTCTCGAGCCGACGCGCAGTGCTTTCTATCTTCCTAACACAAAGAACTTCCCACAAAACACTGAAGTCGAAACCACACTGACGTTCACAGGCGAGCCAACGGGCCAATTTGTCAGACAAGTCGTGCCGGTGCCGGAATCGATCACGGTTCGCGAACGACATTCGTTTGTGCAATTGCCGCCACCCGGTTTCAAGCCACGGGTCTTCGATCCGCGCGCTAGTTACATCGACATCGATTACATGGACTTCGCCACGCCCATCGAAGAGCCGATAACCAAGCGCTACATCGCGCGGCATCGTTTGCAAAAGAAAGATCCGAATGCCGGCGTCAGCGAAGCTTTGAAACCGATTGTCTATTACGTCGATCGTGGCGCGCCTGAGCCGGTGCGTTCGGCTTTGATCGAGGGCGCGCGGTGGTGGAATCAGGCGTTCGAGGCGATTGGATACAAGGATGCGTTTCGCGTGGAAGTGATGCCGCCGGACGTGGATCCGATGGACGTGCGTTACAACGTGATTCAGTGGGTCCATCGCTCAACGCGTGGTTGGTCCTATGGTAACTCGCTTGTCGATCCACGCACGGGCGAGATCATTCAGGGTCGCGTTTCACTCGGCTCGCTCCGCGACCGTCAGGACTTTCTGATCGCGGAAGGTTTGACCGCGCCGTATGACAAGTCGAACACCGCTTCACCAAAACTGTTGGAGATGGTGCTGGCGCGTTTGCGACAACTCTCTGCGCACGAGGTGGGCCACACGTTGGGTTTGCAGCACAACTATGCCGCGAGTCCGGTGGGCCGTTCGTCAGTGATGGATTATCCTGCGCCGCGCGCAAAGCTTGGCGCCGATGGTATTCCGGATCTTTCCGACGCGTACGCGAAAGGAATCGGCGACTGGGACAAAGTGTCGATCGCTTACGGTTACCAGGACTTCGCGCCGGGAACAAACGAAGCCGCCGCACTCGATCGCACGTTAAGCGATGCATTCAAACGCGGCCTGATGTACTTAACCGATCAGGATGCTCGGCCGCCCAGTGCCGCGAGCTCTGTGGCCCATCTTTGGGACAACGGCGCAAACGTGATCGACGAGCTCGGCAACGTGATGAAAGTTCGTGCCGCCGCATTGCAGAGATTCGGCGAGAACAACATTCGTGAAGGCGCGCCGATGGCGACGATCGAAGACGTCCTCGTTCCGATCTATATGTATCACCGTTATCAGGTCGAAGCGGCGGCGAAGGTCATAGGAGGCCAGGATTATACTTTCAGCGTGAAAGGTAAGGGTGATCGCAATCCACAGATCGTCGCGCCTGAAGAACAACGTCGCGCGCTTGCGGCAGTGCTCGACACGATCAAACCCGAAGCCCTCGTAGTGCCTGAGTCGTTGTTGCGTTTGATCCCACCGCGTCCCGCGGGGTTCCAGCGCACGCGCGAAGACTTTCGTATTCGCACGCAGCCAGTGTTCGATGCGCTGGCGCCGGCAGAAGCAATTGCGGATCACGTCAGCGGTTTCCTGTTGAACCCCGAGCGAGCGGCGCGACTGGTTCAGTTTCACGCGCGCGATCAGCGCAATCCCGGACTTTCTGAAGTCATCGACAAAATATTTGCCTCGACCTGGAAAGCGCCGGCGGCAGGTGGTTATCCAGGCGAGATACAACACACGGTCAACCTCATAATTTTGTCGGATCTGATGACGCTCGCGTCCGCCGAACGCGCGTCGAATCAGGCTCGCGCGATTGCGTCGTGGAAAATCGAACAGTTGAAGACGTGGCTCACCGTGCAAAATCGTTTTCCCGTGGACGATAATCAGCGCGCGTTCATGTTTTATTCACTCGAACAAATCAAGCGTTTTCAGGACGATCCAAAGAAGATGAATCTCACGCCAGCCCAGCAACCTCCCGACGGTCAGCCAATTGGAATGGATTGGTGGTCGCAAGCGGACGACGGCTGCAGTTATCGAAACTGATTTTGGCTCGAATCCGTATTACAATCCGTTTTATCCGTGGTTAATTATGCCGGAAGCTGAAGATTACGTCGGCGAGGTGCTTGATGAGAAGTACCGCCTCGAACACCTGCTTGGTAAAGGCGGGATGGGCGCAGTCTACCTCGCCACTCACCTCGGCACAGAGCGATATGTGGCGCTCAAACTCATTTCGCCTCAATTCATGCGAAACAAGGAGTTTGTCGAACGCTTCAAACGCGAAGCGCGCGCTGCGGGTCGTCTGCGCCATCCGAACGTTGTAGATGTAACTGACTTTGGCTTCGCGCGCGTGGAGGCGGGGCAAGTGGCTTACCTCGTGATGGAGTATCTCGACGGCTGCACGCTGGGCGACGTGCTGGCGGAAGAAAAGCGACTACCGCTCGAATGGGTGGCCGACATTCTCGATCAGGTTTGTTCGGCGGTTCATGAAGCGCATCAACAGGGAATCGTCCACCGCGATCTCAAGCCCGACAACATCTGGCTCGAACCAAATCGTCTCGGCAGCTATCGCGTCAAGGTGCTTGATTTCGGTATCGCGAAACTCGGCGAAGCGGCTCCACCGACGCTCGATGAAGATCCGGCAGCAACAATCATTGACGATATGACGCCGGCGCCGAATGGCACACCACTCGAGTCTGACACGTTGATGCGACCTGCCGGCGACGAGTCGCTTACACAACAATTCAAGCTCAAGGGTGACGGCGAAGGTGTCGGCACGTTGCTTCAGGATCCGCTGACCAACCCTCTACTCAGCAAATCAGATCACCTGCCTGACGACGATGGCACTTTGCTCTTCACCGATCCGGGAACGCACAGCGCCGCACGTCGTACGGCTCACATTGCAACTGCAGCGCAGGAAGGCGCCGCGCTTACGCGTGTCGGCGCCATCATGGGCACTCCGCTTTACATGTCGCCGGAGCAGTGCGGCGGCGGATACGTCGACACACGTTCAGACATTTACAGTCTCGGCGTGATCGCATACCAGATGCTCGCAGGAGAACCGCCGTTTGCGGGCAATACTTCGGCAGTCATGCGCGCTCATCGCGAGCAGAAGCCTACAGACCTGCGCGAGCGTGAGGCAAAGATTCCGAAACGCGCCGCTGGTGTGGTGATGTCGGCACTTTCAAAGAATCCCGCCGAACGTCCGCAAACTGCTTTTGCTTTTGGTAGTGCGTTGCGGGCACAGAGCGAGGGTATCGGAACGCTGTATCGGCGTGCGTTCTCACTCTACAGCGAGTACTTTCCCAAATTTCTCAAACTCAGCCTGATCGCGCACGTGCCGATGATCATCACAAGCATCTTGTTGGTGAGCACGTTCGCCTGGTTCAAGTATTCGCCGCCGGTCGGAACCCTGCACAAGGTGGTGGTGTACTGCGCGATAGCAATCCTCAGCCTGATGAAGTTTGTTGCCACGACGGTTGCTGTCGGAGTTATTTCCGGCGTGACTGCGATCATCATCACGCAACTAACAGCGGCGCCTTTGCGGCCGGTGAAGTTACGTGAGGCTTTTGCTGTGCTGCAAAGCCGTTGGCGTCCGTTTCTCAAGACTCTGATCAGGGTCACGCTCCGTATCTTTATCGGTTTTATCCTGCTCGTGATTCCCGGTATGGTGATGTGGATGCGCTACTCACTTTATGCGCCCGTAGTTCTCATGGAAGGACTAGAGGGCAAAGCGGCGATGAAACGCGCACGTTCCCTTGCTTCGCGTTCCTGGAAGACGATTATTCTGGTGGCGATTATTCAGTTCACCATCCAGGTGACCGTCAGTTCCATCGTGGGATTTGTGGCCGGAAAAGCGAGGGTAGAGAAAAATTCGGTTTCGGCGCAGATTTACCAGCAGGTTCTCGATCTCGCGAATATCTTCGTCATCCCGCTGATCTCGATCGTGCCCGCGTTGCTCTACGTCAAGATGCGGCAACTGGGTGGCGAATCCCTCTCGAGTGTCTGGTCCCAAATCGAAGAAAGCGAAGGAAAGCAGAGCGCCTGGCAACAACGCATGCGTACCCGCCTGAGCTTACATACCTCTCATGCCTCAAAGACCCCAACCGATTAGACCAGGATGGCAGGAATTGCTGCCTCTGCTTTCAGTTATGTTCGTGGCCGCAATCGTCTTGCTCTATCGTTTGGGTGATCCGGCTTTGAAAAACTGGGACGAGGCGATCTATGCGGAAGTCGCAAAGGAGATGCTGCAAACTGGAGATTGGCTGACGCTGCACTGGCAGCAGGCAGTCTGGTTTGAAAAGCCACCGTTAACTATCTGGCTAATGGCAGCCTTCTTTCGAACGTTTGCAGTGGATGAGTTTTGGGCTCGAGCCCTTTCCGCGCTTTCCGGCATTGGCGTGGTAGGAGTGATTTACACCATCGGACGATCTATTCGTGGCCGGGCATGTGGATTTATCGCCTCCCTGATTTTACTGACCAGTTTTCAGTTCGTTCAGGTTGCGCGTCTCGTGACCACCGACGCTCTCCTGTTGCTGTTAATCTATTTGGCGATCTGTGGTTATTTGCGCGTCAGGAACGGCGAATCACGTTGGTGGTATTGCGTCTCCGGCTGCTGTGCGCTGGGATTTATGACCAAGAGTTTCGCCGTGCTCGTGGTTCCGGCAGCTATCGGCGTGGCGCTATTGTTGGATCGGCAGCTCGTTGATACTTTCAGGTCGAAGCACTTCTGGCTCAGCATCTTATTCGCCGCAGGGATCGTGATTCCCTGGCATGCGGCGATGTACCACGCTCACGGAACAGCGTTCGTCAGTGAGTATTTTTACTATCACGTCTGGAGCCGAGTCACGACCCCGCTGGAAGGACATGGCGAAACGTCCTGGTGGTATCTGAAAGAGATATGGGGGAAATTTCATCCCTGGTGGACCATCGCTCCTTTGGCAGTGGCGTTTCACACGTGGAAGATCCGAAACGGCAGATTCTCATGGGTGCTGATCGCCTTAATTGCGACAGTCCTGGTTTTTTACACCGTGGCCCAGACAAAGATGAGTTCGTACATACTTCCAGTCTATCCGGCGCTCGCCTTAGTCATTTCCCATTTGCTGACTTCGCTTTATTTTCAATGGCAGTCGGTTTTAGCGAGGGTGGTAATAGTCCTGCTTTGTGGGGCTTTTGTCTGGATAGCAATTGGAAAGATAAAGAGTTACTACGTGAAGATTGAGGAGTGGGACGTGGGAGTTAAAGAAACGGCGCTGTTAGCGTCCACCGGACACGTCTCGCCGGCTCTCATCCTCTTTTCAAGTACGGCGCAGTTCGATAGACAATCAGCATTGTTCTACAGCAACAGACGCGTGGTCCAAGCGACTGAAATAAGCACGACATTCAGTTCTCGCTACCAGCAATATAAACCGCTGGCAGAGGTGACAACGGCAGAGCCCACCGAAATCATTTTGCAGAAGGACGAGATTGGGCCGTTGCTTGACCGCTACACGATCGATATCGCCGGCGAATCACATGGCTTCGTCTACGCCACGATTCGTAAGAAATGATCTTGTCACGCTGATCTTCAGACCGGGGTAGCTGGTAAAAACACAATCGATTTCACTTTAGGACCCTCATCGACGTAAGGCCTGAGTTCTGATTCGTGCAGGTCGTGACACTGGTAGCCCAGGTTCTCCATCTCGGCGATGAATTCGGCCGGACGATAACCCGAGACTTTCATAAGTTGCGCCGGATGAAGTTCCGACAGGATCACAGGTCGGTCCTGCATTAAGATTGTTCGGGCGCCCTGAAGCGCTAGCGGCTCGGCTCCTTCGATATCAATCTTAATGAACGACACAGGATGCAGAAGCGGGTGAGTGTCGAGCGTGATCAATTCCACCGCATTGGTTTCGTGCCCGGCCGGGACTTCTTGTTCTCTGTCAGTTAAATACGCGCCGCCGGCATTGATCGTTTGTGCGGCCCTTACCAGTTGTCCTTTGCCCTGCTCGTTGCTCACCGCTGCCGGTACCACTACGACGCGATCCCCGAAATTATTCTCCGCGAGCGATTGCGCGATCAGTGTTGTTTCAGTCTCAAGCGGCTCGAAAGCGTAAACCTTTCCGGTCGGACCGACGAGTGACGCCATCGTGATCGTGAATACTCCGATATTGGCCCCGACATCAATCACAGTCTGCCCGGTTTTAATAGTACGCCGGACGAAGTCGAGTTCATCCCTTTCGTATTCGCCTCTAATGATGCCCCAGCCAATCACCGAATCGGAGAGGTCAACAAAGATTCGCAAGTGATCGTCGATCTCTTTGATCACGATGTGGGAACCATGGAAGAGTGTCAACTCGGAATTCTTTGCGCCAAACTCCGGTGAGAGCATGAAAGTACGGCGCAGATCTTTTGTGCTGGAATGGAGTCCGAGCTTCTCGTCAATCACCGCCTCGCTTTCCGGTTCACGATCCAGGAAGAGGCGATAGCCCCAGACCACGTGCTCGCGGCTGAGATCTGCATCGTTGATTTGAGTCTCTTCAGAGCTGCGACGAGAGTTAGACATAGATCGATTTACAAATAATAACTGTAGGCGTCGCGTATTTTACAGACTGATGACATTGAGAGTAACACACGCGAGCGCTGAATCATTAAGGTGAAACGATGAGGTAGTCCCCTAATTTGCCTGCTCGCCTTAATCCTCGTCCTTTATCTCAATGTCGTTGCCATAGGCTCCGTAAGAAAACCCTGTAGTGTTCACACCGCGAATGTACAGAGAGAAAGGATAGGAATGTTCTTTCTTAAAGATGTCCACGTAGCAGATAAGTCCCCACATGTGATAGGTAGAGAGACCCTGCATTGCCATATCCCGCTGCTTGTCGGTTTCCCATCTTTTCCTTTCGGGATGCAAGGTGGAGAACTCACCGGGGCCAAAAAGATGTCCATCGCTACTGAGCGGACGCATCGGTGGCATGATGCCCCGACGCGCCCTTTCGTCGTCCTCCCCATCAAGAAAAGTCTGCTCAAACCGAACCCTATATCTATGGGCTGGTGTTTTGCCGGAATTCTGAAGAACAAGTTTAGGGTATGGGTAGTTCCCAGATGCAATTGGGTCTTCCAGGGTGGCTTCGTTAATGAAAATGTAAGCGCGAGTGCTGGCACGGAAAGATCGATCCAAGATTTTGGTTTGCGCTTTGGCCTGCGCGATACTTTTCCGCATCGCGATCCATTGGTTTTGCATGATGTCTCGCTGTTTCCGATAGATGAGAACCTGAGCGATCACGGCCAAACCGATTACAAGATTCAGCAGGTTTCCGGTGAAGAACTTAGTGCGCTCGGTCAGGTTGGGCCACCAGATAGAGGCAGCGAGCAATCCGGCAATAGCAATCCCTCCGAAGATAAAAACCCATCGCAAGTAACTTGGTTTACTATTGCGATGACCGCTATCGGCCTCATCGGAATTGTGATCGGAGTTGTTGGCTTCTATCACTATTTGAACCTCTATCTAGATAGCGATACGTACAAAGCCTGCGCCTTAATTTGGCTTGCAGTGTGTCTAGCCGTGGTCATTGTTTTTTGGCCAGAACGATTTGGGGGCAATTTCCATGACATCAGCTCCGGGTTTATACAAAACACAGAATTCGAATTCAAATTAGGGGACTACCAACGATGAGCTTGAATTTTTCTTTCAACACCCGTGCGCTGGTGTCGTTTCAGCGTATCAGTGCTAAATTATTTTCTCAATCTTCATGTAACAAAAACGCAATTTGACATGGACCATTCTCTTGCGTTAATTTGCGCATTCTCCCCCACCGGTTCATGAGTTACTCGGGCTTTATCCTAAGTCTCACATAACTCCGGAATTAAAACATCACAACACTTACACCTCGTTCTGTGTCCACTGCGCAGAACGATAAGAAAGGGAGTTCTCTGTAATCATGACGTCTACTCGTCCACCTCGCACCGTGGCTATTTCGCTTTTTCTGTCTTACCTTTTTGTAATTTTGCTTTGTACTCCTTTTACGGCTTCAGGTCGCCGTTCGTTGACGACCAAACGTGTCCGTGCAACGCAGGAACAGGCTCCTGCTCGTTTTCGTGAAGGAGAGATTCTGGTCCGTTTTCGCAGCGGCGTTTCTGAGCGAGAGAAGGAAACGATTATGGCGACGCATGGCGGACGAAACAAGAAACAGCTCACAGGAAATTCCGGCTTAGAGAAGCTCGAACTGGCTGCCGGACGCGATGCGAAAACCGCCGTGCTGCAACTATTGCTAAATCCTCAAGTCGAGTTCGCTGAGCCGAACTTCCTGATAGAGAAAGAAGACGTGAGTCCAAACGATCCGCAGTTTGGACGACAGTGGGGTCTACAAAACACCGGGCAGGATGGCGGGCAGTTTGGTTCCGACATCAGGGCTCGTAACGCCTGGGACAGAACCACGGGAGCACAGTCAACAGTCATCGCTGTAATCGATAGCGGTATCGATTTTACCCACGCTGATCTGAAGAATAATCAATGGACCAATCCAAATCCGAGTTCGGCGGGCGACCAGCATGGCTGGGACTTCGTTTTGGATAATGGTGAAATCAAAGACGAGCAGGGGCACGGGACTGCCGTCGCCGGCATCATTGCTGCCGAAGGTAACAACGCACTAGGCATTACGGGTGTAATGTGGCGCGCCGGCTTGATGAGCTTGCGCGTGCTGGACAACACCGGCACGGGCGACGTAGGGAATGCAATTGAGGCAATCGATTACGCGGTTGCACATGGCGCACGGGTAATCAATCTCTCGTGGGGCACTACCGGTGAATCGTTCGCTTTGAAGGACGCGATCGAGCGAGCTCTCAAACTTAATGTGGTGGTGGTTTGTTCAGCCGGCAACAGTGGTCAGGATCTTGAAGCAGTTCCATATTATCCGGCTTCGTTTGGTTTGAAGGACTTGATCGTGGTGGGCGGAACCGACAACCGCGATCAACTCGCCTCGTGGTCCAACTGGGGCGCGCGCAAAGTTACCGTAGCGGCTCCCGGCACAAACATTCTGACCACGCAGCGTGGTGGAGGTTACTGGAACGTGACCGGCACTTCGGCGGCGGCGCCGATCGTGAGCGGAATCGCCGGCTTGCTGAAGACCGTTAATCCCGGCGCAAATACGGCCGCGATCGCGCGGGCGATCTCGAAGAGTGCAAGGCAAAATGTTTCGCTGCAGGGAAAAGTAGCGAGTGGTGGCGTGGTAGACGCGGCGGGAGCGCTCGAAAACCTACGCAGTTCGGGCAATCAGCCTCTGCCAATTCCGCGACCTAACATCGGCAGTGGCGGCACTGGACCAGGGGGAACGTTCAATACCACGCCTCCTGACACAACGACAGCAGCGCCGCTGGTCAACATGCCAAACCTCGACGAGGCGCGAAATTCGAAGCCCCAACAACCAAAAGCAAAAGCGCCGATCGTAGCCAATTTGCCGTGCGCCGATTGTGATCCATATGGCGGTGGCGGTGGCGCAACGAATTATCCATCCGGTGACCCAAACTTTTCCGGTGCTCGTGGGCGGCCGGGTAATGAAACGGGGCAAGCCGGAGTAGATCTGGGCTCACAAAATTTCAACTGGAGTTTGCCGCTGGTTTCTCTGGCGGGACGTTCCGGGATGGATCTCAACCTCACGCTTAGCTACAACTCACTGGTATGGACCAAAGATGGTTCATACATCAAGTTCAATGCTGACCTCGGCAGTCCGGCGCCTGGCTTCCGCCTCGGTCTGCCGACGCTGCAACAGAAATTCCTGAATTCTGCTACCGGTATTTACGCGTATCTGATGGTGACGCCGTCAGGAGGTCGCGTTGAATTGAGACAGGTTGGCAGCTCGAACATCTACGAGTCGCAGGACGGCACGTATGCTCAGTTGGATGCCACAAATCCGAGTGCGCCGATAGTGCGCACAACTGACGGTACGCAACTGACCTTCGCACCGGTCACGGTTAACAGCGAGTTTCGTTGCACGCAGATCAAGGATCGTAACGGGAACTACATTTCAGCCACCTACAACTCGACCAATGGCCACTTGCTGACCATAACAGACACGCTCAGTAGAATTATCTCTTTTGTCTACGACGCAACCGATAATCTGACCGCCATCAGGCAAACCTGGGCCGGCAGTACACATGATTGGGCCACTTTCAATTACGGCCAGGTTTATGTTGCCCCAGCTTTTGGCGACGGCTTGCTCATCAATGGCCCAAACAATAACTACACGACGGTCTTGACGCAGGTGAATCTGCAAGACGGTAGCTCTTACACCTTCAACTACAACACTGCTTTTGCGCAGGTGAATCGCATCAATCGTTATGCGGCTGACGCTCATATTTTGGCCTACACCTCATACAACATGAACTCGAATGGGGGGCAGACCGAGTGTCCGCGATTTACTGAACAGCGCCAGTGGGCCGAGAATTGGAACAACCACAATGAAGTAATAACTACATTCAGCATTGCCGGCGATAGTAGTTGGAGTCAACAAACCTGGCCGGACGGTACTATCTACAAAGAGCTCTACTTTACCTCTGGGTGGCAAACCGGATTGCCTTACCAGGCCGAATTCTGGTCTGGAGGGGTGAGAAAGAAGTACAGCACAATTACATGGACACAGGACAACACCGGTCTAACCTATGCAAAGAATCCTCGCCCAATTGACAATCACATTTATGACGAGTTGGGTAACCATCGTCGCGTGGAAACGACTTACACCTCGTACAACCTCCCCAACCCGGTAGCGTTGCCCACTGAGGTTAAAGAATATGCAGCCAACGGCACGACTGTCTTGCGCCGCACGACTACTAGTTACTTCGACGCCGGTGCAAATCAACAGGCTTACATCGATCGTCGTGTGCTGGGTTTGCAGCGCGAGGTGATCGTTTACGACGGAGCCAACCAGCCGGTATCAAAAACCTGGTTTGACTACGACTGGAATAACAACGATTACTGGGCGCCTCTTCCGCAAGCGGCAACACAACACGATGCGAGCGGCTCAGCCGTTGGGAGAGGAAATCTCTGCTGGGTTGGACGTTGGGATGTCACCGACATAAACAATAGCAGCAAAATTCTTAACCGGTACGTAAAGTACAACAAAACGGGCTCGATAATTAAGAGTGAAGACCATTACGGCCAGGGACCGGTCTTGAGTTACACAGATTCATTCTCCGATGCAGTGAACCGCAACACCTTCGCATATCCGACGACAATTACTGACGCCGAGAACTATAGTTCGAATGTGCAATATAACTACGACTTCGGAGGCGTTACACGAGTTCAGGATCCGAAGGGATCTGTCCAAACAACTACCTACGACTCGGCAGCTCGTCTCGATCGTATCACTGACCAGATGAGCGGCGCCTACACGCGTTGGTCCTATGCAGCGGCAAATACTTTTATTGGCGCCTACAGTACGATTGAAACCGGTCAGGGTGAAGCTTTTGAAGGAACTGCTCTTGACGGCATGGGTCGCTACCGCGCCACGCAGCTCGATATGCCGGGTAGTGCTGGCGGTTACTCAGCCGTAGTGATGGGTTATGACGTGATGGGACTTCCTTTCACACATTCAAATCCAACTGAAATGACTGCCTTGTGGGTTCCTGCCGGTGATGACGCGGCAGGCTGGAAGTGGACCAATCAATCTTACGATTGGAAGGGACGTCCGCTTGTCACAACCAATCCCGACGGCACGACGCGGGAGATTACCTACTCTGGCTGTGGTTGCGCTGGTGGTGAACAGTTGACTACGCGCGATGAGACGGGCCGGCGTAAGCGTTACACCAAAGATGTGCTCGGGCGATTAATCAAGACTGAAGAGCTGAATTGGGACCAAACGGTCTACTCGACCACCAACTACACTTATAACGTTCGCGATCAATTGACGAACATCAATCAGGTGAGCCAAAACAGAAGCTTTAGCTACGATGGTTACGGACGAATGGCCCAGCGAGTAACTCCGGAACAAGGGACCACTAACTACACTTACTATCTCAACGACTTGCCGCAAACTGTGACGGACGCTCGTGGCGCGATCGCTGCCTTTACCTACAATGCGCGCCACCTGGTTACAAATATTAACTACACTGTTTCCGGCGCGGTAGCGGCGACGCCAAACCTAACGTTTGGTTACGACTCGGCCGGCAATCGCACGAGCATGACTGATGGTCTCGGGTCGGTGAGTTATGTCTACAACACCAACTCGCAATTGACTTCGGAGACGCGCACGTTTAGCGGTCTAGCCGGGTCTTATGCGTTGAGCTATGGCTATGGATTGGCCGGACAACTTAAGTCGATCACCAATCCGTGGAATGTGCAGGTTGGGTATAATTATGACAAAGTGGGGCGGCTGGCGAATATTTCAGGCTCGGGTTACGCAGGCGTCTCCAGCTATGTCAGTACCATGGCTTATCGTGCATTCGGTCCAAAGCAAATCGGTTACAGCAATGGCCGCACACTTTCAATGCAATATGACAATCGTTTGCGACTCACCGAGTGGAGCACTCCTGGAGTACTGCGCATGCACTATTCGTATCTGTGGGAACAAAGCGGACGAGTGGAGTTTGCGCGCAATCTGGATGATGAAACGCTGGATCGTTGGTTCGCCTACGATCACGTTGGACGCTTAGCCGTTTCGCGTTCCGGCAACGAGGCGCGTTTGGCGATCGGCGAGCAGGTACCGCTACTCTATAACGGACCGTATTCGCATGGTTATTTTTACGATCAGTATGGGAACCTGACCGGACGGGAAGGTTGGGGCGGAACTAATCCCGCATATTCCGCCAGTTTTACCAACAATAAGATGAACACTATGACCTATGACTCCGCCGGTAATCTTACCGATGCGGGAGGGGGCTGGACTTTCACTTATGACGCCACTGGTCAACAGGCAACCAGTGCTGTCGGCGGCGTCCAGAATGTTTACGATGGCGATCGGTTACGAGGCAAGAAAACTGAAAACGGAGTCACTTCTTATTATCTCCGTAGCAGCGTGCTCGGCGGTCAAATAATCGCTGAAATCGCTGCCAATGGTGATTGGACGCGTGGCTACGTTTACATGGGGCCTGAGCTATTGGCAGTGCAGCAGGGTTCGGCTGTTAACTGGGTACATCAGGATCCTTTTGTAAAGAGCAAGCGCATCACTAATTCATCCGGTACGGTCATTAGCACAGTCGAACTCGATCCATGGGGAGGCGAGACGGACCGCAGTAGCAACGAAGCGTTCCAACCACGCAAATTCACCAGCTATTTCCGGGACGGAATCGGGAGCGACGATGCAATGCACCGCCGTTACAATCGTTGGTGGTCCCGCTTCGAGCAGCCGGATCCTTACGATGGCAGCTATAATCTGAGTGATCCACAATCATTTAATCGCTACGCGTATGTGCAGAATGATCCAGTGAACCTTGTGGATCCGACTGGTCTCTTGCCGGGAGTCTGTCCCCCAGAAATGAGTGGGCCAGAATGCTTGGCCACTTGGAATCCCGTCGGTGGGGGTCCTATCAATATATTCGATCGCACGAGCCCGACTCCAATTGGTCAAAGCGGGGGAAGCTCTGGACAGCAGATTACACAGACTGCCGGGACGCGCTCAATAAGATATAGTGTGGAGGACCCGTTAACCGACACAGTGTATTTTTACATTATCGAATTTACAAAAAACCTGATATCAGGCGAGGCCTTCACGACTGCTGACTTGCTACGGGAAGTCTTGAGGAATCCAAGATTCGGACCCGGTCAGCGGGTCCAAGGCGGTGCGCAACCGAGTAACCCGCCAGTCGCCCCGACGCATGTAAGCCCTCAGGTTTGCATTGGTCCGCGATTGCAAGTTTGCGTGGGATGCAATTACGACAATGAGGGATTCAAACCGACCTTTGGTATAAACTTCGGACCATCATTTCTGGTCAGTCCGAGTTATTCTAAGGGACCAGGGAATACTGCATCAGGATTCTATCTTACCGGCAGCGTCGTTCCGGGTTTTATGGGGGGGACCTTAAACGTTCCCATTAGCCGTCATCCGATACGCGATGCTTCACTTGACGCGACGGGCTCGCTTCCTTCTGCAGGAGTTGGAATTCAATATGTATCGCCACCGATGACAGGCACGACTAGTTGGGATATGAAACATCATCCGGATAATCCCGGCTCGAGGTCGTTCTATACGGGACGTTGTCCCTACTAGAACGTATAAGAGCGATCTGTTTCTAACAGCCTCTTGAAGCGGTTGAAGGTCACAAGTTATCCGGCAAGGCGGCTAGCCGGATAGCTTGACCTTCGCGGGTCCAATGAATCGCGGTGATTGCAGATGAAGCAAGAAATTCTTTTTGGGTGCGGTTTTGTTCTGGTTGGACTGTCATTGATAATCTTTAATCGCAAGGTTGCGGAAGTCCAGAAGCAGGTTGACGAATTGTTCGGGATGGGTTCTGTTTCCTTAAGATTCAACCGGACGACTTCGTTAGTGGTTGGCGTGCTGCTGTGTCTTGCCGGCATCGTTGTGCTTTTGTTCATGGTCCGGTAGAGCGATTACACAGCGTTTCCATGTTCAGGGGGATTCTCCCTCCATGAAATCTGTCTGTTGGCCACTCAGACGAACGGAAAACTCGATTCCGAAAGTGGGACTGGCAAGTCCCGCAACCGAAACGATCAAGCCGGTTTTTTTGGACTCATTTACGAATTACCGGTTGCAGATCTCCGTATAACTGGCGAAAACCCTTTATTTTCGCTAACCTTCACCTCAAACAGTCTCCCGGTCCAACAATGGCACGGGCTTTGACATGCGCCAGAGCGGAGAACTGTATAGTTGTGCGTAAGGGTTTGAGCTAGCTCGTTTGATTAATTCTTTGCGCGCGCATCGCCGCTCTCTCAACTGGCTTTACAGCTCTCCAAAAATTTTTTGAAGTAAACGCACTATGGATATCAAGCGACCCCCAAAATCGAAGCTCAAAAAGAAGATTCGCAATGCCGCCATGATCGTGGTCGGAGTAGCCGCTCTTGGCGGGATTACGTATGGCCTCACCAAGCTGAAGCCGGCCGCGCCGACACTCGATCCGTCTACGGCGGTTATCGAGACAGTCAAACGCGGCGAAATGGTCCGCGACGTCCGTGGTAACGGAACCCTCGTCCCTGAGATCACACGCTGGGTGCCCGCGCCTGCTGACGGGCGCGTCGAAAAGATTCTTCTGAAGGCGGGCGTTGAGGTTGATCCATCCACAGTCATCGCTGAACTGTCGAACCCCCAGCTACAACAACAGGCCACGGACACTGATTTACAGGTCAAAGCCGCCGAGGCCGATCAGGAAAACCTGAAAGTTCGTCTCGAGAGCGATGCGATGACGCAGAAGGCCGCGATCGCGACCATCAACTCACAGTACAGTCAGGCAAGAATACAGCTTGACGCTGACGAGATCCTGTACAGACAGCAATTGGTCGCTGAACTCACGGTGAAGATTTCGCGCGTTGCTGTTCAGGACCTCGCGAACCGGGTAAAAGTCGAGCAGGAAAGACTGGCGGTAATGTCGAGGTCGACCAGTGCGCAGATGAATGCGGCTGCTTCACGTCTGCAACAGTTACGTGCGTTGGCAGCACTGCGACGACAGGATGTTGATAACTTGAAAGTGCGTGCGGGAACCGGTGGCGTTCTCCAGCAAGTGCTGGTAACCGAAGGACAGCAAGTGACACCCGGTACCAATATCGCACGTGTTGCCGATCCGAATTCGCTAAAAGCTGTCTTAAGAGTTAACGAAACGCAAATCGGCGGTGTCCGCATTGGTCAGAAGGTGATAGTAGACACGCGCAACGGCTTGATCGACGCACAGGTTTCTCGTATCGACCCGGCTGCTCGCGAGGGCACGTTCGAGATCGATGCGTCCTTGACTGGCCCATTGCCTCCGAGTGCTCGTCCCGATCTGAGCGTAGATGGCACCATCGAGCTCGAGCGGTTGCAAGACGTTTTGAAAGTCGGCAGGCCGGCCTTTGGACAGGCCCAGCAAACTATCGGCATGTTTGTGCTGACGGCCGACGGCACTGAAGCGGAACGGAGACAAGTCAAACTCGGCCGCAACTCCGTCAGCATGGTTGAGATACTCGACGGCCTGAAAGAAGGCGATCGAGTAATCATCTCCGATACGTCTGCGTTGGATAGTTACAACCGGATACGGCTGAGGTAGTGACCACTTTGGAGTGCGCCGACTTGTCGACGCTTTGGTACCAAAACGGTGCCAAGGCACCGCACTCCAAGGAGGCGCCCGGTGCCAGGTTTCATGAGTTGCCACCCCGGTTTGGTCAGCGGTGTTCACTTAACAAGATCGTGTACACAAATTCGTAAGGAGCGAATGATGAGTTCTTCCGAGCCCCTAATTCACCTTTCTGATGTGAAGAAAGTCTTTTACACAGACGAGGTTGAGACGCACGCACTCTCAGGTATTCATCTCGACATCAAACAAGGTGAGTACGTTTCCATCGCCGGACCTTCGGGCTGCGGCAAATCCACCCTTCTTTCGATCCTCGGCCTGCTTGATACGCCGACCGATGGCAAATACATCCTAAATCAGCACCCGGTCGAGAATCTTTCGCTGTCCGAACGCGCTCGCATCCGTAACCGGGAAGTGGGATTCATCTTTCAGAGCTTCAATCTGATTGGCGACTTGACCGTTTATGAAAACGTCGAGCTGCCCTTGACCTATCGCGGTATGAGCTCCGCCGAGCGGAAGAAACGCTCTACCGAGGCACTCGAACGCGTCGGCATGGCGCATCGCGCGAAGCACTTGCCCAGCCAGCTCTCTGGCGGTCAACAACAGCGCGTCGCCGTGGCGCGTGCAGTTGGCGGACAGCCGAGCATCCTGCTCGCCGACGAGCCGACAGGAAACCTCGACTCAACCAATGGTGAAGCGGTGATGGAGTTGATGCGCGAACTGCATCGCGGCGGCGCCACTATCTGCATGGTCACACACGACCCGCGTTACGCTCAGCACGCCGATCGCATCATCCATTTGTTCGACGGCCTGATCGTCGAGGAAGAAGCTGGTGCCGATCGTCGCGAGATTATTGAAGCAAAACGTGAATTGGCCCAGAGCGGTTTTGGAGAAATTGCATGATCAGCTTGCGCGGCGTCGAAAAATCTTTTCCCCATGGTCCAACCAGGACGTATGTGTTGCGCCGGATCGATCTGGACATCAAGGCAGGTGAGTTTGTCTCGATCATGGGTCCTTCCGGAGCGGGGAAGTCGACGCTGTTACATATCCTCGGCATGCACGATCAGTCGTGGAGTGGCGAGTATTACTTCGACGACGTAGCGGTCCACAAGCTCGACGGTAAGAAACGCGCGGCGTTGCGCAATAGCAATATCGGTTTTGTTTTTCAGAGCTATCACCTGCTCGACGATCAAACCGTGTTCGAGAACCTCGAGCTGCCGCTTTCTTATCGCGACGTTAGTAAGAAGGACCGCCAGTCGATCGTCTGCGACACGCTCGATCGTTTTCAGATGGTAGGCAAAAAGGATCTTTTCCCGACTCAACTTTCAGGTGGTCAGCAACAGCTCGTGGGCATCGCGCGCGCAGTTGTTGCGAGTCCGCGAATTATTCTTGCCGACGAGCCGACTGGAAATCTTCATTCGGCGCAGGGCAAGGAAATCATGGAAATGTTCAAGCGCTTGAACGACGAGGGCACCACCATCGTGCAGGTAACGCATTCGGAAACGAATGCGTCGTACGGCAACCGGATCATACGGCTTGAAGACGGTTGGATTGTGAATCCGGAGAAATCCGAAGCAGCAGTTTCCCTGTAGTTGCTCAAAACAAGGTGTTAGTTAACCGAACGTAGATCAAAAGACGGATTTACGTTGACGTCACCAGTGTGTCTAGCCGCAAAGAAGCGCAAACTTTTTTGTGGCTGGCTTTAGAGGAGCCAATTATGGAGAACCTTCTGAGCGATACCCGGTACGCAGTAAGAAATCTTCTGAGGCGGCCCGCTTTTACGCTCATCGCCGTCGTCACTCTCGCCCTCGGCATCGGCGCCAACACCACCATCTTCAGCGCCATCAACGCACTCCTACTAAAGCCGATTCCCATCGCTGATCTCGATCGCGTAGTTGCGATTTGGGACAAACTGCCGAGCCGCGGCGTCATGCACAACGAGGTGACGGTTGCGAATTATCTCGACTTAAAAGCTCAAAATCAGACGTTTGAACAACTCGCGCTTTATCGCTGGTGGAGTCCGAATCTCACCGGCGTGGAAACACCGGAACGCCTGCAGGGATTTCTCGTCACGGCAAATCTCTTCGACGCGCTTGGCGTGAAGCCAATCATGGGCCGCAACTTCACCGAAGAAGAAAACCAACCCGGCAAAGATGCGGTTGCGATTATCACTCACGGTCTCTGGCAACGTCGTTTCGGAAGCGATCCGGAGATTCTCAGCAAGTCAGTCACCATCAACACCATTTCGCGCCGAATAATCGGCGTCATGCCCGAGAATTTCAACTTTCCAAAAGGCGCCGAGATGTATGCGCCGATACCGATGACTCCCGAGTTGATGAAGAGTCGCGGCAGTCATGGTTACTACATCATCGGTCGCCTCAAGCCAGGCACACGCATCGAGAGCGCGCAGGCAGAGATCGACAACATCATGGCGCGACTCGAACAGCAGTATCCCGAGACGAACAAAGGTTGGGGCTCCACTGCTTTTCCACTCGTCGCCGATACGGTACGCCAGTACGACACGGCGCTGTGGGTGATGATGGCTGCGGTCGGGTTCGTGCTGTTAATCGCTTGTGCGAACGTTGCGAATCTGATGCTTGCGCGCGCGTCGGGCCGACAAAAAGAGATCGCAGTGCGAACCGCGCTCGGTGCGAGTCGTTGGCGCATCGTTCGACAGTTACTCACGGAGAGCGTGATCGTTGCGTTGCTCGGCGGTGCGCTCGGCGTGTTGGTTGGGTTTTGGGGAATCGGTGCGTTGCGCGCCGCTAATCCCGGCGACGCTGCGAAGTTCATTCCCGGCTGGTATCAGCTTGGCATCAACAGTAAGGTGCTGCTCTTCACGCTCGGTCTTTCAGTCGTAAGCGGGATTGTTTTTGGACTTGCTCCGGCGTGGCAAACGTCCAAGCCAAATCTCAACGATTCATTGAAAGAAGGAGGCCGGCAGACGAGTGGAAGCACTCACCGGCTGCGCAGTTCTCTCGTCGTGTTTGAAGTGGCGCTCTCACTTGTGCTGCTCGTTGGCGCCGGACTGCTGACGCGCTCATTTCTATCACTGTTAAAGACAGATCCCGGCTTCAACTCTGACAACCTTTTGACGATGAGTCTCGTGCTGCCGGCGTTGAAGTACAAGGAAGACCCGCAGCGTGCGGCGTTCTTTAGTGATCTGGTCCAACGCGTGAAGGCCTATCCGGGTGTTGAATCGGCGGCGGTCGTCAACTACATCCCGCTCGGCGGCTCCAATTCATCTGACGCCTACTTAGTTGAAGGCGAACCCGAACCACAGCCGGGTCAGGAGCACGACGGTCGTTATCGGGTTGCGTCTCCTGATTACTTCCGCACGATGGGGATCACCGTAGTCCAGGGTCGTGGTTTTACCGATCAGGACAAAGCAGGCGCGACGCCCGTCGTCATGGTCAACGAAACCCTCGCGCGTCAGCACTGGCCCGGACAGAGCCCGATCGGCAAACGAATTCGTTTTTATGGACCAATCGACAGAGCGCCATGGATGGAGGTTGTTGGCGTCATCGCCGATGTGAAGCACGACCTTACCATTCCCGTTGAGCCGGAGTATTACCTGCCGCATGCACAGGATCCGTGGAACGGGATGGTGCTGATCGCGAAGACGAGTGTCGAACCGTCGTCGCTCGCCGGTGCACTCCGACAACAGGTGTGGGCCATCGATAAGGACCAGCCAGTGTTCGATGTTCGCACGATGCAGGAAGTGAAATCGGGTTCGGTCGCGCTTTATTCGTTCTCGTCTGTAATGCTCGGGATTTTTGCAGGTGTCGCGATGGTGCTGGCCGCGATCGGAATCTACGGCGTGATGGCGTTTGCTGTTACGCAACGCACGCAGGAGATCGGCATTCGCATGGCACTGGGAGCGCGAACCGTCGACGTGTTGAAGCTCGTCGTGAAACACGGGATGAAGCTCGCGCTGCTCGGAATCGTAATCGGTTTGGCAGGTTCGTGGGCGCTCACGCGGTTTATTGAGAAGTTGCTGGTTGGTGTGCAGCCTACTGATCTGCTGACGTTCAGCCTCGTGTCGCTGTGTTTGTTGGTGGCGGCGTTTATCGCGTGCTATCTGCCGGCACGTCGCGCGACGAAGGTCGATCCACTGGTAGCGCTTCGCTACGAGTAATCTGCGAAATCTGTGGATAGGTTTTAGATATGGAAACACTTTTCAAGGACATTCGTTACGGATTCAGGGGGTTGTTGAAGCGGAAGGCATTTGCCGCGATCGCAGTGCTGACGCTCGCGCTCGGAATTGGCGCCAACACCGCCATCTTCACGCTCGTCAACGCGGTGATGTTGAAAGCGCTTCCGGTTGAGCGACCGGAACAGTTGGTGATCTTCACCGACAAAACCGGTGAGGGAACCTCCACGCAGGATTCATCGCCGTCAGGTGAGTGGTGGCGCTTCTCGTATGCATCTTACGAATACTTGCGGGGCCACAACCAATCGTTTCAAGACATAGCCGCGATTCGCAGTGGTGAAAGCCGTGTCAGCGTTCGTGAAACTAATTCGCAGGCGAACGCGGCAGTGCGCGCGCAGGGCCACCTCGTCAGCGGAAATTATTTCTCACTTCTCGGCGTGCGAGCGCTGCGCGGACGGGTGCTCACGCCTGAGGATGACAAACCCGCGGCTGCGCCGGCCGCCGTCATCAGCTATAACTACTGGGAAAAGAAACTCAACAGCGACCCGTCGGTTGTCGGCAAAGCTTTCAGCATCAACGGCACGAACTTCACCGTCGTGGGTGTCACTCCCCCGGAATTTTTTGGCGTGCGCATGCGCCGTCCGCCCGACTTCTGGTTCCCGCTCGCGTTTCACCCGCAGGTCGAATTACGCGATTCATTTCTTACCGAACCACAGGTTTACTTCCTGACGATCGTTGGCCGGCTGCGACCAGAAGTATCGTTTGAACAGGCGCAGGCGAATGTAAATCTATCGTTGCGGCAATTCCTCACTGAAGAAGCAGGCAGCCAGCTCACCGAAGAACGCCAAAAGGGAATTCAGAACACTTACGTCAAGCTCGCTCCCGGTCAGGGAGGCATTTCCGGACTGCGGCGGGATTATTCGAAACCGTTGCAGATGTTGATGGCCATCGTCGGCATGGTGCTGCTAATCGCGTGTGCAAACGTCGGCAGCCTGTTGCTGTCACGTGCGGCCGCGCGCAGAGCTGAGATTTCTTTGCGCCAGGCGTTGGGTGCGACCCGCTGGCGAATCATTCGTCAACTGCTTACGGAAAGCATGTTGCTCGCGCTAATCGGGGGCGTGTGTGGTGTATTGCTGGCCCAGTGGGGCGTTACCGTGCTCGTCAATCTGGTTGCGAAAGATGCGCCCCTGGACACGTATCCGGACGTGCGCGTGTTGGCATTTACCGTGTTCGTTTCGATCGTTGCCGGTATTTTGTTTGGCCTTATCCCCGCACTGCAAGCCAGCAGAACAAATCTCTCTTCGGCCATGAAAGAAAAGAACCGGATGACGAGCGGCTTTCTGCGCCTCAACCTTTCGTCGCTGATGGTCGTGTTGCAAGTCGGGCTGTCGATGGTCCTACTAACGGGCGCGGGATTATTCGGCCGCAGCCTCGTCAAGCTTCAGGAAGAACAGGTCGGGTTTGATCGAAACAACGTTTTGCTGGTCGGCATTGATCCGCGTTTGGCCGGTTACAAACCCGCGCAGCTCGCAACGCTCTATCAGCAGTTGAGCGATCAGTTGAGCCTTGTTCCTCAGGTGAGCAGCGTCTCGATGGCGACCTACGCGCCGATGAGTGGATCGAGGCGGTCGAGCAGTATTAAGTTGTCAGGATATACGCCGGGACCCGACGAGGATATGGTCGTCCAAGACATGCTCACCGGTCCAAAGTACGCCGAGACGCTCGGCATCCCACTCCTGCGCGGACGCGAAATCGGCATTCGCGACACTGCTTCAGCACCGCGAATTGCCGTCGTCAATTCAGCGTTCGCGGAACACTACTTCAAAGACCAGAATCCGATCGGACGCCAGTTCACGTTCGATGACGAAACCGACAAGGGCGCGCCGCTCGAGATAGTTGGCGTTATCGGCGACATCAAAGACGACGACGCGCGTGACAAGGCTGAGCCAACTGTTTACCGGCCGATACTTCAACTCCAGGATCAGTCGGCTTACTCCGTCACGATTCTCATTCGCACGCAGTCCGATCCATCGTCTCTCACTTCGCAAGTGCGTCAGACGATCACTCAAACAGACGACAAGCTGCCGATGTTCGGCGTTACGACGCTGCACGAACAACTGTACAGCAGTCTCGGAACCGATCGGTTGATTGCACAGCTCGTCAGTTTCTTTGGCGCGCTGGCTTTGGTGCTCGCGTGCATCGGTCTGTACGGCGTGATGGCCCATGGTGTCGCGCGTCGCACAAATGAGATCGGCATCCGCATGGCGCTCGGTGCGCGTGGCGCCAACATCGCCTGGATGATCCTGCGCGAGACGCTGTATCTCGTTTTAGCCGGATTGGTCATTGGCGTGCCGGCCGCGTTGCTTGGAGCGCGATTGATTGCAACCCAACTGTTTGGATTGAGCCCGACAGATCCGTTGACGTTGATTGGCGCGAGCCTCGTGCTGACGATCGTTGCACTGCTCGCCGGCTATCTACCCGCACGACGCGCATCGCGTGTAAATCCGTTGAGCGCGTTGCGCTACGAATGAAAGGCCCTCCACAGATTGCACAGAAAGAATCTGCGTAATCTGCGGATGGATCGATGGTTATGGACTCGATAATCAAAGACATCCGTTACGGCGTGCGAGGGTTGTTGAAGCGGCCGGGATTCACGGCTATCGCGCTCCTCGCCCTTGCTCTCGGCATCGGCGCGAATACCGCGATCTTCAGTCTCGTGAACGCGGTCGTCCTGCGCCCACTACCGTATCCCGAACCGGATCGACTCGTTTGGATGTGGGGGAACATTCGAAATGGCGGGAGCCGCGCTAGTGTTTCTCCTCCCGACTTTCTTGATTACCGAAATCAAAACAAAACCTTCGAACAGCTTGCCGCTTCAGGCACTCAACCGAGACCCGTAAACCTCACTGGTTCCGGCGATCCGGAACGTCTCATGGCCTCGGCCGTCACTGGAAATTACTTCGATGCCTTCGGCGTGACTCCTTTGATTGGTAGCGGCTTCTCGCTCGAAAACGAAAAGTCGGGACAGGATCAGGTAACCGTACTCAGTCACGCTTTCTGGCAGAAGCGTTTTGCCGGCGACAAAGACATCGTTGGGAAGACGATTACTCTCGATAGCAAGTCGTATCAGATTTTGGGCGTGATGCCGGCCGGGTTGAGCTTGCCACAGTCAGCGGAGTTATGGGTTCCAATGAGCTTCGACGCCGATCCGGACATGAAGATGCGCAAAGCTCACTTCCTGCGGCCGATCGGTCGATTGAAACCCGGCGTCACTCTGGCCCAGGCCCAGGCTGACACCGATGCGATCGCCGCTCAACTCGAGCATCAGTTTCCCGATTCAAACACCGGTTGGAATCTGCGACTCGTTTCGTTGCGAGAACAACTCGTTGGCGGAACAAGAACAACGCTTTTCGTTCTCTTCGGTGCAGTTGCCTTCGTCTTGCTGATTGCCTGCGCGAACGTTGCCAATCTACTGCTCGTGCGTGCGGCTGCAAGACAGAAAGAGATCGCTCTCCGCACGGCGCTGGGCGCGAGTCGACTGCGCATCATTCGCCAGATGCTCACTGAGAGTCTGTTGCTCTCCATCCTCGGCGGCGCTTTGGGCGCGTTGCTGGCGGTGTGGGGTGTTCAACTGCTCGTCACTTTGAGCGCAGACACCTTGCCGTCGACGGCAAACGTGACGATCGACAGCACCGTGCTCGCGTTCACGTTATTGATCTCAATCGTAACGGGGCTGTTGTTTGGTCTCGCTCCCGCCTTCCGCACTGCAAAAGTGGATCTGATCGACTCGTTGAAAGACGGAGCGCGTGGTGCTGAGGGAACGCTGCGAAATCGAACGCGCAGCTTGCTGATCGTCTTCGAAAGTGCGATAGCCGTCGTCCTGTTGATCGGTGCTGGTCTGCTGGTGCGAAGCTTGATTGCGCTGCAACGGGTTGATCCCGGCTTCGATGTGAATAACGTTCTGACACTCAGGATCGACTTACCGCAAAAGAAATATGGGGACGAAGGTCGTGCCGGAAAGTTCTTCGAACAACTCGAGACACGCGTCAGCTCCTTACCGGGAGTGCAGACTGTTGGTTTAATCACCGAACTTCCCCTCAGCGGTCAACTTAATGATTTGCCTTTCACGGTAGAGGGCCGGCCCCCGGTCACGGTGGATCAGGCTTTCGATCCTGACTTCCGACTAGTCAATCAACACTACTTCAACGCCTTGCGCATTCCCCTCCTGCGTGGACGCAACTTCAGCGAACAGGAAATCAGAGAAGGCAAACCGGTAGCAGTCGTCAGCCAGCAACTCGTCAATACGGTTTTCCCAAACGAAGAGGCGTTGGGCAAGCGACTGATCTCGGCGATCGGCGGCCAGGCTTTCGAGATCATCGGCGTTGTGGGTGACATCCGTCACCAATCTCTGGCTGGCCAGCCATTCCCGGCAATGTATTTCCCGACTCGCGACAGTGGTCGGATGAATATTGTCATTCGCACGCAGAACGATCCGATGAGCATTGTGGGCGCCGTGCGTCAGGAAGTGCGCGCGTTGGATCCCGATCAACCCGTTGCCGCGGTCAAAAGGATGAGCGACTGGGTTGATTCGTCAGTCGCTGTCCCGCGTTATCGCACGACGTTGCTCGCTGCGTTTGCGGCGCTCGCAATGATCCTCGCGGCCACGGGAATCTACGGCGTGATGTCTTACACAGTCGCGCAGCGCACGCATGAGATCGGTGTGCGCATGGCGCTGGGTGCGCGACGGTTCGATGTGTTGAAGCTGGTCGTGCGGCAGGGCATGGTGCTCACGCTTGTGGGTGTGATTGTTGGATTGATCGGTGCGTTTGCACTGACGCGTGTGATGGCGTCGTTGTTGTTTGGAGTGACGGCGAAGGATCCGATTACGTTTGCAGCGGTGGCGGGCGTGTTGATTGCGGTGGCGTTCGTTGCGTGTTTCATCCCGGCGCGTCGCGCGACGAAAGTCGATCCACTCGTGGCGCTCCGATATGAATGAAAGGTATCCACAGATTACGCAGATTCAATAAAAACATCTGTGTAATCTGTGGATGGATTGATGAGATGGATTCAATAATCAAAGACATCCGTTATGGCGTGCGAGGGTTGTTGAAGCATCCGGGATTCACGGCACTCGTCGTGATCACTCTCGCGCTCGGGATTGGCGCCAGCACTGCGATTTTCAGCATCGTCGACAGCGTGCTCCTGCGTCGTCTGCCTTATCCAACAGCGTCGCGCATCGTCGCGATTCAGGAGCTGAATGAGGCCGGCAAACGAGTTCAGGTCACGTCGGCAAACTTTCTCGACTGGCGCGCGCAAAATACAGTCTTCGAACACCTCTCTGCCATCAAACAAACCAAAACGAACCTCACGCTCTCAGATCAGGCTGAGCGCATCGACCTCGCACAGACCAACGCAGACTTCTTCGACGTCTTTGGAATCAAGCCACAGTATGGCCGTCTGTTCATTCCCCAGGACGAACAGGCGGGACACGAACGAGTAATTGTTCTGAGTAACACGCTCTGGCAGCGACGCTTTGGCTCGGATCCATCGCTGGTTGGAAAACCGATCACACTCGACGGCAATAACTACACCGTCGTTGGTATCGCTCCTGCCGGTTTTCAGTATCCGGACAAGACCGAAGTCTGGATTCCTCCTTTGAAACTCGTGCCGGAACTCTATCCCGATCAGAACGTGACCGAGAACCGTCGCATGGGTTATCTCGCTGCGGTTGCGACACTGAAACCAGGCGTGACACTTCAGCAAGCCGCGGGTGAAATGGAAACGATCACCGCGCGACTGCGACAGCAATTTCCCGACAGCAACAATCGTCGTTTCAATCGCGTAGTTTCACTTCAAGAACACCTCGTCGGCGACACCAACAAACTCCTCTGGCTGTTGCTCGGCGCCGTCACGTTCGTGTTGCTCATCGGCTGTGCGAATGTCGCGAACCTGCTGCTGGCGAGTGGCGCCTCGCGACAGAAAGAGATGGCGATCAGAGCGGCACTCGGCGCTTCGCGCGCACGAGTCATGCGCCAGTTGTTTACCGAAAGCACGCTGCTCGCTCTGACGGGTGGCGCTGTGGGGCTCTTGATTGCTTATTGGGCGGTCGCCGGGATCACAAAACTCCTGCCGGCTGATTTCCCACGCTTGAATGAGATCCACATTGATCTGCGCATCCTTGGTTTTACGTTCCTCGCGTCAGTGCTCACCGGAATTCTCTTTGGACTTGTACCTGCTCTGCAAATCTCACGTCCTGACGTTCAGGAAACGATTCGAGAAACGGGACGTGGAGCTGCGGGAAGCCGGCGACAGAGTCGCTTTCGCCAGGCGCTAATTGTTGTTGAAGTTGCAATGTCGGTGGTGTTGCTCGTTGGCGCGGGTTTGCTGTTCAGAAGTTTTATGCGACTGCAATCAGTTGAAACCGGATTCAAGTCGCAACAGGTATTGACTGCCAGCGTGACACCCGCCGGGCCGAACTATTCCGAACACGCGCAATTCAATAAGTTTCATAGCCAGGTGCTTGAGAAGCTCTACGCCACTCCCGGTGTTGAGGACGCGGGCTTCATCAATACGTTGCCTTTGGACAAGGGACCGACGACGGCATTCCGAGTCGAAGGACGACCGTTAACAACTCCTGACAAGTGGCCGGCGGTGAACTATCGAGTTGTCACTCCAAACTATTTTCGAGCGATGGGAATACCGGTGCTTCAGGGTCGTACTTACACGGAGCGCGACAATGGCGATGCTCCGCTCGTGATACTCGCCAATCAGGAACTGGTCCGCGAGATTTTTCCGAACGAAGACCCGATTGGAAAAAGAATCACCTTCGGAAGCGCGTCGGGAACCGAGCCGAACTGGTTTGAGATAGTCGGCGTCGTCGGCGATGTTCGCAGTCTGGAACTTCGCGAAGAACCGACGGCGGAGCTTTACTTTTCCAGCCAACAGGAATTCTGGGTCGGCATGTCGCTCGTGGTTCGCACGACTGGCGAACCTGCGAGTTTGAGTGGCTCGCTGCGACAGGTCGTGGCCGAAGTTGACAAGTCCGTTCCAGTATCAAATGTCAGGACGATGGACCACATCGTCAGCGAGTCGATCACACAGCCGCGGTTCAATCTCTTCCTGTTAGGACTCTTCAGCACCGTCGCGATGCTTCTGTCTGCCGCCGGCATTTACGGCGTCACGGCTTATTCGGTGACGCAGCGGACGCACGAGCTTGGCATTCGCATCGCGTTGGGTGCACAGGTTGGTGACGTGCTGAAGATGATCCTGGGGCAGGGAATGGCTGTGATTGGCATTGGGTTGGTTATTGGACTGGCGGCGGCGTTTGGTCTCGTGCGTTTGCTCAGAAGTTTCTTGTTTGGTGTTGGCGAGAAGGATCCGTTCACGTTTGTGGCAATCACGGTTGTGCTGCTGTTCGTCGCACTGCTCGCGTGTTACATCCCGGCACGTCGCGCAACGAAGGTGGATCCGCTCGAGGCGCTCCGTTACGAGTAAGAGTAACCACAGATTACACAGATTATGGATTCAATCATCAAAGACATCCGTTATGGCCTGCGTTCGCTGTTGAAGCGGCCGGCTTTCACGGCGGTGGCTGTTATCACGATCGCGCTTGGCATCGGCGTCAACACTGCGATCTTCAGTGTCGTCAATGCCGTCCTGCTGCGGCCGTTGCCCTACGCCGATCCGGCGCAACTGATTAGCTTCAGATCGAATCAATCAGCGCCCGATCTCGCCGACGTTGAAGCGCAGAGCAAGACGTTCAGCCGTCTGGGCGGCATGGTTACGCAGCCGCTCGCATACACCGCGGGCAGTGAACCAATTCAATTTCAAATCGGACAAGCCACCGGCGGATTCTTTGAAACTCTCGGCGTCAAACCCGAGCGCGGACGCTTCATCACCTCAGACGACGACAAAAACGGCGCGCCATTTGTGGTGGTCCTGAGTCACGACTTATGGGTGAAACAGTTCAGCAGCGACGAGCAGATTCTCGGCAAAGCGATTCCACTCAGCGGCAACACCTACACCATCATCGGTGTCATGCCACAAAGCTTTGTCACGCCACGTGAAAACACCGAAGCGTGGACGCCGGTGCACGTCTCGAACCCGGTCGCAGCAAACTTTCGTGGCGTTCATTTCCTGCGCACGTATGGACGACTTGCGCCGGGCGTAAACATCGAGCAGGCGCGCACCGAAATGAGAGTAGTCGACGCGAACCTCGCCGCCCAATATCCGGCAGATAACAAGAACCGGACCACCGTGCTGTTTGCATTGCACGAACGCATCGTCGGCGAGACACGACGGTCGCTTTACATCCTCTTTGCCGCAGTGACTTTCGTGTTGCTGATCGCGTGCGCAAACTTCGCAAACCTGCTGCTCGCGCGCGCGGCGGAACGTCAACGCGAGTTTGTTATTCGTGGAGCACTCGGCGCCGGTCGCTGGCGCTTGATGCGTCAGTTGCTGATTGAAAGTCTGCTGTTGTCACTGGCCGGAGGTGCGGCGGCAGTTCTGCTTGCGTACTGGGGCACGAATCTTTTGGTGTCGTTCAAGCCGGATAACCTCCCGCGCTTATCCGAGATCGGAGTGGATGGTCGAGTGCTCGGCTTCACGCTCGGCATCTCGGTGTTGACCGGTCTGATCTTTGGTCTCGTGCCTGCGTGGGCTGCTTCGCGTGGTCGCGTCGGCGACGCACTCAAGGAAGGCGCCCGAAGCGTTACGGCTGGAAACGCACGACAACGACTGCGGAGCGCATTCGTGGTGGTTGAGCTTGCCGTCGCGCTCGTACTTCTCGTCGGCGCCGGTTTACTTATCAAGACCTTCTGGAACCTGCGTTCGGTCGAGCCGGGTTTCAATCCCGACCACCTGATCACGATGCGGGTCGAGTTACCTGAAACTCGCTACAAAGAAGTTGCGCCGCAAACGCGCTTCCGGCTGCAAGTTCTCGCGGGGATGAATTCATTGCCCGGCGTGCAGGCCGCGATGATCAGCGAGCTGCCACTCAGTGGCGACTCTCTGAATCACGATTTTCTAATCGAGAACCGGCCGCCCATCGCGCCCGGCGACGAACCGAGTCTCGAAACCCGCAGCGTCATCGGCGATTACTTCAAGGTCATGCAGATCCCGCTGCAAAAGGGACGCGATTTTGGACCACAGGATTTCGACGAGCATGCGCCCCTCGTCGGTATCGCAAACGAAGCACTCGTGCGTCAGTATTTTCAGAATGAAGATCCGCTCGGCAAGCGCGTTCGTTGGGCGCGCAATCCTCAGATTGAGTGGATCACGATTGTCGGCGTCGTCGGCGATGTGAAACATTTCGGTTTGGATCTGCCTGAAGAACCGGCGCTTTACTCTCCGTACACACAAATCGCTCCCTGGAAGAGATGGATGTCGTTTGCGGCACGAACGCAGGGCGACGCAGCGGGAACCGCGCAGGCACTCAAGCAGGAAGTCTGGAAAGTCGATGCGCAGTTGCCGGTGACAAAAGTCGAGACGATGAGCGACGTGGCGGCGAGCTCATTTGCAGCGCGCCGGTTCAACATGTCGCTGCTCTCGCTGTTTGCTGCACTCGCTCTGGTGCTGGCGGCGATCGGAATTTACGGCGTGATGTCGAATGCAGTGACACAACGCACGCAGGAGATTGGCATTCGACTAGCGCTCGGTGCGAGCACCATTGATGTGCTCAAACTGATTATTCGAAACGGACTCACGCTCGTGATCATCGGCGTGGCTATTGGTCTGGGAGGAGCTTTCGCGTTAACGCGATTGATGGCGACGTTGTTGTTCGGAGTGACGCCGACAGATGGATTGACGATCGGCGTTGTGTCGGGGGTGTTGATTGGTGTGGCGCTGTTGGCGTGTTTCATACCTGCGCGCCGCGCGACGAAAGTCGATCCGCTCGTAGCGCTCAGATACGAATAAAGGCGATCCACAGATTACACAGATTGATCTGCGTAATCTGTGGATGGATTGGAGAGAACTGTTGCGAGAAATCCGATTGAGTATCCGAAGTCTTCTTCGACACCCGGGCTTTACCGCTGTTGCGGTGATCACACTGATGTTGGCGATCGGTGTGAACACAACGATCTTCAGCGTCGTCAACGCTGTGTTATTGAAAGCGTTGCCGTTTCGCGATCCGGAACAACTCGTCTCGGTTCATCGAAAACCTGAAGCAACTGGATTGCCGGGCACCGCCGGCTATCAATATCTCGCCTGGAAAGAGAAGAGCGCCAACTTCCAGGATCTCGCTGCGTACAGTGACGACAATATCAATCTCACCGGCGAGGGTGGACCAGAGCGTATTCCGTTCGCACAAGTCACGGCGAGTCTGTTCACCACACTCGGCGTTCAGCCCGTGCGCGGCCGCGTCTTTCTTCCCGAAGAAGACAAGCCGGGCGCGACCAACGTAGTCGTGATCAGCGAAGCCTTTTGGCAACGTCGTTTTGGTCGCGATGAAAAAATACTTCAGCGGACACTGACACTCGACAACAAGCCCTACTCAATCGTCGGCGTGATGCCAAACAACTTTCGCTTTCCGGGCGAATTCGATCTCTGGCTGCCGCTCGCACTCGATCCATACAAGGAGACGCACGGCGACTACTTTCGTCTGGTTGAAGTGGTCGGACGACTCAAACCGAATGCAAATCTCGGCGCCGTGCAAACCGAGTTGGATTTGATTTCGAATCAGGCTTCAGAGTTCGAGCCGGGCAAAGAACGTTTACCAATGGCTCCGATCGAAGTCGCGCCGCTCCACAATCAACTCGTCGCGAGTGTTCGCACCACAGTGCTGGTCTTATGGGGTGCCGTTGGACTCGTCATTTTGCTCGCGTGTGTGAATGTTGCGAGCCTGATGATCTCACGGACGTTTGCGCGTCAACGCGAGATCGCAGTGCGCGCGGCTGTCGGTGCACGTCGCTGGCAACTGATCCGGCAGCTACTCACCGAAAGTGTTCTGATCGGCGTTACCGGCGGCGCGCTGGGGTTGTTGATTGCCGTATGGGGAACGCGAGCGATTGCGAGCCTCGTACCGAAGGGATTCACAACCTCCGTTTACGATCTAAACAGTATTCGTCTCGACTGGCGCGTGTTTGCGTTCACCTTTGGCCTCTCGGTCCTGACGGGAATCGTCTTTGGCCTCGCGCCCGCCTTGAGTGCTTCGAAACCTGATCTGATCCAGGCGTTGCGCAACAGCCGTTCGGGCGGATTGATGAGTTTTGGACTACGGAGTTTTCGTGGCTGGCTGGTCGTTTCCGAACTCGCACTTGCAGTTGTGTTACTGCTCGCAGCGGGTTTGTTAGTGCGTAGCTTCAACCAGCTTCTCGCGATCGATCTCGGCTTCAATCGTGAAAATGTACTCACGGCGCGCATTAGTTTGCCTCGTTCAATCTACCGTGAAGAGGTACAAACGCAGGCGTTCTACGACAGCTTATTGCAGCGTGTGAAGTCCATGCCGGGAGTGCAACAGGTTGGAATAATCAATCACACGCCGCTCTCAGGGTTTGGGATCATTGCGTTTATCGGCATCGAAGGTTACCCGCACATGGACCGCGAGAAAGATCCGGCAATCGGGATCGGTAGCGTCTCGTCTGACTATTTTCAAACGATGGGTATCCCGTTGTTAAGCGGTCGTACGTACGACTCACGCGATGGCACAGAGGGACAGAAGGTTGCAATTGTCAATCAGGTTTTTGCGAATCGTTACTTTGCAGATGGCAATGCGCTCGGCAAGCGACTCGGTTTCGGTTGTGAAGAGAAGGAAGGGCTTTGCCGCACGATCGTTGGCGTCGTTGGAAACATTCGACAGGAGAGTATCACCGATGCGGTGACGCCTGAGATTTACGTGCCGTTCGCGCAGATGCGCATGAATGGCATGACCCTGATGGTTCGGACCACGAAGGATCCTTCCAGTATCGCTCGCACGCTGCGCAGCGAAGTGCTGGCAATCGATAAGAATCAACCGATTCACGACGTCAAGACACTGGCGCAACGCGTCGATGAGGCGGTCGCTGTTTCGCGGTCGTTGATGGTGCTGTTTTCTGCGTTTGCGTTGCTGGCTTTGACTCTCGGCGCGGTTGGGATTTACGGCATCGTGTCTTACTCGGTGACACAACGCACACACGAGATCGGTATTCGCATGGCGCTCGGCGCCAGGGCGATGAACGTGTTGAGTTTGATCATGAAGAACGGGTTGGCCCTCGTGCTGACCGGAATCGTGATTGGTGTTGGTGGGGCGTTGATGCTGACGAGGTTTATGGCGACCTTGCTGTTTGGAGTGACGCCGACAGACCGGGTCACGTTCGCGGTCGTGTCGCTGATCTTTTTTGTGATTGCGATCGTCGCGTCGTTGATTCCGGCGTTGAGAGCGACGCGCGTGGATCCGCTGATCGCATTGAGATACGAATGAAAGGCAATCCACAGATTACGCAGATTAAGAAAAACATCTGCGTAATCTGTGGATAGGTTTGTTGCTATGAATTCAGTTATTAAGGATATTCGGTTTGCGCTGCGTGGGTTGATCAAACATCCGGGGTTTGCGGCGATTGCCGTGATCACGCTGGCGTTGGGTATTGGTGGCAGCACGTCGATCTTCACCGTGGTTGATGCGGCGTTGCTTCGTGGACTGCCGTATAAGTCGCCCGATCGTCTCTATCATCTCTGGGAAAATACGCCGAAGAAGGAATTTCCCAAGCGCGAGTTTTCGTATCCTGACTACCAGGACTACCAGCAGAACAATGTGTTCGAGAGCCTCGCCGCATACACGGGTGGCGGCGTAATTCTCAGCGGCTACGGCGATCCGGAAAGTCTCAACGCGCCGAGAGTCAGTGCGAATTTCTTTTCCGTGCTCGGCGTCGATCCGATTCTGGGACGAACGTTTCAAGCCGGTGAAGACACTCAGGGTGGTCCAAAGGTCACGATTCTGACTTACGGACTTTGGCAGCGTAGGTTCGGTGGCGATCCGGGAGTCGTCGGCCGAGCAGTGACGCTGAATGGCGAGAGCTACACGGTGATTGGCGTATTGCCGGCGAGTTTTCAGTTTGCTTTGCGACCGGCGGACCTCTGGGTTCCTTATCAGCCGACGCAGAATCAGTTAACGCGTCGCTTCATGCACGGCACGAACCTGATCGGGCGGCTCAAGTCAGACAAGAGTGTTGAAGAAGCGCAGTCTGAGTTGAGTTTGATCGCGGGTCGAATCGAACAGCAGAACAACGATTCACATGCGGGCACGACGGCGCGTGTGGTTCCGCTTCAGGAAGAGGTAGTCGGATCGGTGCGACCGATTCTGCTCGTGTTACTGGCGGCAGTCGGTTTTGTGCTTCTGATCGCGTGTGCAAACGTTGCGAGCTTGTTGTTGACGCGAGCGCTCTCGCGACAGAAGGAAGTTGCGATTCGCTCGGCACTTGGCGCGTCTCGCTTGCGCGTCATTCGGCAACTGCTGACCGAGTCGCTGCTGTTGTCGATCGTCGGCGGTGCCGCAGGTTTATTGATTGCTTACTGGGGCGTGCCGGCGTTAGTAGCGGTCTTGCCGCAGAGCCAGTTGAATGCGATGCCGTTTCTCAAAACGGTGAGCCTCAATGCCGGCATCCTGACTTTCTCCTTTGCACTCTCGTTGCTGACCGGTCTGATCTTTGGTCTTGCTCCGGCTCTGCAATCTTCCAAACTCGATCTCAATGAAGCACTCAAGGAAGGCGGACGCCAGACGTCTATCGGTTCCGGTCATCGCCTGCGCAGTGCGATGGTCGTGACTGAGATCGCGCTCGCGGTCGTGTTGCTGATCGGCGCGGGCTTGATGATGAAGAGTCTGTTTCGACTCTTGCAGACTAACGTCGGTTTCAGGACCGAGAACGTGTTGACGATGACTGTGATCCTGCCGCCATCGAAATACACAGACTCAAACAAGCAGATTGCTTTCAACGATCAACTACGCGAGCGAGTGCAGACCTTGCCGGGTGTTAGTGGTGCAGGCACAGTCAACATTCTGCCGGTAAATTCAGGAAACACGACGCGCTTTTATGTCGAGGGCGATCCGATTCCGGCGCCGGGGCAGGAGATTGAAGCCAACATTCGCACGGTCAGCGACGATTACTTCAAAGCACTCGGAGTTCCCGTGCTCGCAGGACGCACGTTTGACACACGCGACATAGAGAGCGGTCAGCAGGTGGTCATCATCGGCAAGACTGTCGCCGATCGTGTGTTTGCCGGGCGCGATCCGATTGGTAAGAAGTTGCGCTATTCGTCGTTTGATGGCCCAGGCGACCTCGTTGTTGGCGTCGTTGGCGACGTGAAGATTACCGGACTCGATGAAGCATTGCGGCCGGTGCTCTATTACCCGTTCCGCCAGAGCGCCTCGACCTTTTCAAACCTCGTCGCCCGCACCGGTAGCGATCCAAACGCACTCGCCGGTGCGATTCGTAACGAAATCCGCAATCTTGAACCCGATGCAGCGATTCTCAACGTCCGCACGATGGACGACATGATTGCGCAGACACCCGCGTCGTTCATGCGACGTTTTCCGGCGTTGCTGATCAGCATCTTTGCGGGCGTCGCGTTGCTGCTCGCGTCGATTGGGATTTACGGCGTCGTGTCTTATTCGGTGAGCCAGCAGACGCATTACATCGGCGTGCGCATGGCGCTCGGCGCGAGTCCCGCCGACATTCTCAAGATGGTCTTGAAGCAGGGATTGTTTCTCGCGCTGTTAGGTGTCGGCATTGGTGTGCTCGCGGCGTTCGGTCTGATGCGACTCTTGAGCACGTTGCTTTACCAGGTGAGCACGAGCGATGTCACGACGTTTGCGGTTGTGACGGGCGCGCTGTTCTTCGTGGCGCTGCTGGCTTGTTATCTGCCGGCGCGACGCGCCACAAAGGTCGATCCACTCGTGGCGCTCAGATACGAATGAGCCACAAAAAGGCACAAAAAGCACAAAAGGCACATAGGGGAAGAAATGTTTGATTCGGTATTAAGAGATGTTCGGTTTGCAATTCGCGGGCTGGCGAAGAAGCCGGCGTTTGCCGCGATTGCTGTACTTACGCTTGCGCTCGGGATCGGCGCGAACACGGCGATCTTCAGCGTGGTCCATGCGGTGTTGCTGCGGCCGTTGCCGATCAAGGAACCGGATCGTGTGATGACGTTCTGGCTCTCAGCGCCGGCTAAGGGCTTGAAGCACATGGATCTCAACCCTGCGATGTTCGCCTACTTCCGGGGACGAACGCGCACGTTTGAGAGTCTCGCTGCTTTCGAGACCGGTGAGTTTTCGTTGACCGGTAATGGCGAGCCGGAGTCTGTTCCCGGCGCGATTGTTACTTATGAGTATTTCAACGTGCTGGGTCGTGAGCCTTTATATGGCCGCACTTTCACCGTGCACGAAGACACGCCAGGTAACAATCACGTTGTTCTCCTCAGTTATGGTTTGTGGCAACGCCGTTTTGGTGGCAATACAGATATCGTTGGCCATTCGGTCAATATCGATAACGAACCGGCGACTGTGGTGGGCATCATGCCGGCTGATTTCAATTTTCCTGATCCCGCCGAGCGAGCCAGCAGTTCCGGGAACGTGCAGCTCTGGGTGCCAAAGGGACTCGATCCGCAGGATTCAAACTCGTACAACTTATTAGCAGTTGGCCGGTTGAAACCGGGCGCAACCGGTGACGATGCGAAAAAAGAAATCGACGCCTTGTCTCAGGCGTACGCGAAAGACTCTGGTGCAAAACTAGATGACGCTGAAGCGAACGCGACGACTGAACTGTTGCCGATGCAACTTCACATCGTTGGCGAAGTGCGACGGCCGTTGCTCGTTCTGTTGGGAGCAATTGGTTTGGTCCTTCTAATCGCATGCGCCAACCTCACCAATCTCATGCTGGCGCGTGCCGCGGCACGCAGTCGAGAACTTGCGGTGCGACAGTGTCTCGGTGCGAGTGCAACACGAATCGCAAGACAAACACTCACCGAGAGTCTTTTGCTGTCATTCCTCGGAACGCTCGTCGGCGTACTGCTCGCCATCTGGATCGTTACTGCTCTCAAGAGCCTGGTGTCCTCGCAAATTCCGCATGTTCAGACCGCGCGAATCGACGCAACCGTTTTGCTCTTCACGGTGGCAATCATGTTGCTCACGGGAGTGTTGTGTGGCTTAGCCCCTGCACTGCGCTCCGCCCGCATTAACTTGCAGGACGCCATCAAGGAAAGCACACGCGGTTCCACATCAGGCTCAAACAAACGTCTCAACAACGTGTTCGTGGTTTCTCAGCTCGCTCTCTCGCTCGTCCTTTTGATCGGCGCGGCGCTGTTTCTCCAGAGCTTCAGAAATCTGTTGTCTGTCAATCCCGGCTTCCGCGCCGACAACGTTTTGATGGCGCGCCTCTCTTTGCCAGAACAGAAATACAAAGAGAAAGCACAGACCGAGAGTTTCTTCAACCAGTTACGCCAGAACGTCAGCAGTTTGCCGGGTGTGCAGGCTGTTGAGCTGTGTCAGGTCGTACCGTTCAGCGGTGACGGTCAGGGTGGACCATTCACGGTCGAAGGCTTCGAGCACGAGCAGTCGAAGGTTGCGTGGTTGCGTAGCGCGACGCCGGGATACTTCGACGCGATGGGGATGCCGATCCTCAAAGGTCGCGGTTTCGAATCAACCGACACGGGTTCGTCTTTGCCCGTTGCGATCGTCGATGAAGCGTTGGCACGGAGATACTCCACACAAGGCGATCTGGTTGGCAAACGAATCCGCATTGGCGATGGTCCGTGGATGTCGATCGTCGGCATAGTGCCAAACGTCAAGAATCGCAAACTCGACGAAGACGCGTGGCCCTACCTTTATCGTCCTTATAGTCAATGGGTGCGACGCGAAACGATGCTCGTGGTGCGCTCGGAGATGGATCCGACGACTATCGTTGGCAACCTTCGTGGCGAAGTCGCAAAGCTCGACCCCGAACTCCCACTCAGTAGAGTCAGCACGATCCGCCAGGCGATGGATCGTTCGCTCGTAACTACTCGCTTAACAAATTGGCTGCTCGCAGGTTTCGCTGCCACCGCTCTGCTTTTGGCGTTGACCGGAATCTACGGCGTGATGTCGCTCAACGTTGCCAATCGCAGAAATGAATTTGGAATTCGGCTCGCGTTGGGGGCGCAGGCGACGAATGTCTTGCGACTGATCCTGAGCCAGGGATTGCGATTGGCGGTTGTCGGCGTCGCGTTGGGATTGCTGGGAGCGATCGCTTTAACGCGGCTGTTGCAGGGTTTGTTGTTTGGTATCAGCGCGAGCGATCCGCTGACGTTTGCGGCGATTGCGTTGTTGCTCGTCGGTGTTGCGTTGCTCGCTTGTTGGATTCCGGCGCGGAGAGCGACGAAGGTCGATCCGCTCGAGGCATTAAGGTCCGAATAAGAACTGGCCAGGAATGACACGGATATGGGAACGATCTTCTCGGATATTCGCTATGGAATGCGAAGCCTGCTGAAGCGGCCGGCTTTCACTCTAATCGCGGTGGTGACTCTTGCGCTGGGGATTGGTGTCAACACGGCGATATTCAGTGTTGTCAACGCGGTGATGTTGCGGCCTTTGCCGTATGAGAATCCGGGCCAACTGGTGCGGCTATGGTCGGACCTATCAGGGCAGCGAACCGATCAGCATGAGTTTTGTCCGGCGGAGATCACTGAGTTCCGCGATCAACTGACAACTTTTGAAGAAGTTGGATTCTTTGACCAGGGGCTCTCGGCAAATCTAACGGGTGGAACACAGCCGGAACGTGTGAATGGTTCTGAAGCGTCGCCGGGATTGTTCAATGTGCTGCGTGTCAAGCCTGTCATCGGAAGAACATTTCTTCCCAACGAGACCGACGTCAAACAAAGCAAAGTCGCGCTCATCAGCGAAGCGTTGTGGCGACGTCGCTTCGGCGCCGATCGGAATCTTGCCGGACGAACAATCCAACTTGACGGCGAAGCGTTCACGCTTGTCGGCGTGTTGCCGGAGAGTTTCAGGTTTCCTGAAAAAGTCGATCTCTGGCTGCCGTTCTCGTTTACCGCCGCTGATTGGCAGAACGATCGCCAGCATTACTACGTCCTTGCGGTCGGTCGTTTGAAGCCGGGCGTAAACGTGAGCCAGGCGAAGGCCGACGTCGAAACAATCGCGCAGCGTCTCTCGCCGACGTTTTCAGCCGCGCGAAAGAAGTGGGGCATCACGATCATTCCGATGCACGAGCAGGTCGTCGGAAAAGTCGGCACGACGCTCTGGATATTGTTTGGCGCTGTCGGGCTGGTGCTGCTCATCGCGTGTGTCAACGTTGCGAACCTGATGTTGACGCGCACGGCTGATCGTCACAAAGAACTCGCGATCCGCGTGGCGCTCGGTGCGGGCAAGGGTCGTGTTATCAGGCAATTGTTGTTTGAGAGTTTGTTACTCGCGCTGATCGGCGGTGGCGCCGGTGTGTTACTCGCGGTCTGGATCACAAAACTCTTTTCCGCTTCTTTGCTCGAGAGTCTGCCGCGAGCTGAAGAAGTGGCCGTCGATGGTCGCGTGCTCGTGTTTACGTTTGCGGTGTCGCTCCTGACTGCCTTTATCTTTGGTATCGCACCCGCTTTGCAGGGGTCAAATCCGGATCTGAATCAAACACTCAAGGAAGGCGGGCGTCGTTCGTCGTCAGGATCGAGACGCAGCCTACGCAATGTGCTCGTCGTTTCGGAGATCGCGCTTTCACTCGTGCTGCTGATCGGCGCCGGGTTGTTGATGCGAAGTTTTGTCCGTCTGCAAAACGTCAATGCGGGATTCGATTCGCATAACGTCCTCACGATGGAATTGACGCTGCCGCAAATCAAGTATCCAAAGACATCGGATCAAAACGCGTTTGTGCAACAGGCACTTCAACGCATCGAGGGATTGCCGGGCGTCAAATCGGTTGCGGCGACGATCAACTTACCGCTCGTCGGCACGTGGGGCATGGGCTACGACGTCGTAGGACATCAGAACGAGCACAATCAGGTTGCCGACAACGCGAACATCACGCCGAATTACTTCCGGACTATGGGCATTCCTATCCGGCAGGGTCGAGATTTTTCTGAGCACGACACGACTGAGGGAACGCCGGTAATCATCATCAACGAAACCTTCGCTCGCAAACACTTTGCGAACGAGAACCCCATCGGACAGGTCGTCGATGCCGGTCAAAAACGTGTCGTAGTCGGAGTTGTTGGCGACGTGAAACCGCGCGGGCTCGACCGTGAAACAAGACCGCAGCTTTATCTGCCTTACGCACAGAAGCCGACAATCGCGCCCTTCTTCACGTTCACGATCCGAACAGAGACTGAGCCTCTGAGTGTTGCTGCTTCAGTGCAGAAACAGATCGAGAGTCTTGATAAGGATCTTCCCGTTGCCAACATCCGCACCATGGACCAGATCGTTTCGACGTCGCTCGAGCAGCGTCGTTTGACGATGGGATTGTTCATCGGTTTCGCAGTGATCGCACTGTTGCTGGCCGCGATAGGCGTTTATGGCGTGGTCTCTTACTCGGTGACGCAGCGCACGCATGAGCTGGGAATACGTGTCGCGCTCGGCGCGCGCTGGAGTGATGTGTTGCGATTGATTTTGAAGCAGGGAATCGCACTCGCGACGACTGGCGTCGTCGTGGGTGTTGCAGCGGCGCTCGCATTGACGCGCTTGATGAGCAGTTTACTGTTTCAGGTTGGCACGACTGATTTGCTGACGTTCGTTTCGGTGGCCGGCGGGCTGGTTGTCGTAGTGCTGCTTGCTTGTTACGTTCCCGCGCGGAGAGCGACGAAGGTCGATCCGCTGGAGGCATTAAGGTCCGAGTAAAACTGACCACGGATGAGACTGATATGAAAACGATCTTCACGGATATTCGCTATGGACTGCGAGGTTTGCTGAATCATCCAGGGTTTACCGCGATTGCTGTGTTGACGCTGGCGCTTGGAGTTGGCGCGAACACGGCATTATTCAGCGTTGTTGACGCGGTGCTGTTGAAGAAGCTGCCGGTCAAGGAGCCCGAGCGACTCGTGCTGCTCAGAGCAAGTTGGAATGGCCAGAAGTTTGGGCCAGGCAGTTACGACGGCAGCAACATGCTCGATCGCGCGACTGGTCTCACCGTCGGTACTTCGTTTCCATTGCAAACTCTGACGCGTTTGCGGCAGGAACAGGGAGCGCTTTCTGACGTGTTTGCGTTCTCACCGATGGAGGTCAATTTTAACGCGGGCGGTCAGGCAGAAGTCGTCAGCGCCCAGGTTGTCTCCGGCAATTACTACGGCGCACTCGGTGTGCCGGCCCTGATAGGCCGCACGATCACAGACGCCGACGACAACGCGGCAGCGAGTCCCGTGGTTGTTCTCAGCCATCGCTTCTGGGTTGGCCATTTTAATGGGGACCCGGCGGCCATAGGTAAGCAAGTCAATATTAATAATGTCGCTTTCACGATTGCGGGTGTTACCCCACCACGCTTCCAGGGAACCTCACAAGTCGGGAGTTCGCAGGACGTTTCGTTTCCGCTCGCGTGGGAGCCGCAGATCAACGGTAAGAATAGCAACCTCGAAGGCGCGGGAGTCTGGTGGTTGCGGCTGATGGGGCGACTCAAACCCGACGCCACGTTGGCCCAGGCTGAAGCAACGCTGGCTGGTCCATTTCAGCAGTCGGTACTAGAACATCGCGCGCTGCGACGGACAGACGCAGGAGCGCCGCTGCGCACGCTTGACCCCAGCGATTTACCGAGGCTTGGTGTCGAGTCGGGCAGTCAGGGTGAGATGAATTCGCGTCGATGGTTCGGGTCGCCGTTGCGATTGTTAGCCGGAGTGGTTGGCGTTGTGCTTTTGATCGCGTGTGCAAACGTCGCGAACCTGTTGCTGGTGCGCTCATCGTCACGAAGGAAGGAAATTGCAGTGCGACTTGCCGTGGGCGCGAGTCGCTGGCGATTGGTCAGACAGTTGTTAACAGAAAGCATTTTACTCGCCGCGGTGGGCGGAGCAGTCGGAGTGCTTTTCGCGCTCTGGATCAAAGACGGGCTCCTGCTCGTGACTGAATGGGGCGGCGGCGAGATGAATGCGCTCAACCCGAGTCTCGACCTGCGCGTGCTTAGTTTTACGTTTGGTCTCTCATTACTCACTGGAATCATTTTTGGAATTCTGCCCGCGCTGCGCGCGACCAATCTGGATTTGACGCCGGCACTCAAGGATGCAGGACGTAGCTCGAACGCGATTGGCCGCTCGTTTCTGAGCAAGTCGCTGGTTGTGGTCCAGGTGTCGTTGTCGGTTTTGCTGCTCATTGGCGCTGGACTGCTTATTCGCACGCTCAGGAATCTGCAACACGTCGACATCGGATTCAACGCGAATAACTTACTGCTCTTCAAAGTGGAACCGAGCTTGATCGGGTACGAGGACGAGAAGCTTGCTGATCTGTATCAACGATCCTTCAGTCGCCTTGAAGCAGTACCCGGTGTGCAGTCAGTTACTTTTTCACGCAGTCCATTGCTGGCTCAGAACTCCTGGACCAGCTCGGTCTATTTAACGGGTGAGATGGGAGCGAACGGCCAGCCGCGTGACAGCGACGCGAAGATGCATGCGGTCCGTGAAAACTTTTTCAGCACGATGGAGATTCCGCTGCTTATGGGCCGTGGTCTGACTGAACAGGACGACCAGCGCGCCCCACGCGTTGCCATCGTCAACCAGGCATTTGTGAAAGCTCACTTTCCGAATGAGAGTCCAATTGGAAAACGATTCGGATTTGAAGAGAAAAATCCGAATGAGATCGAGATAGTCGGCGTGGCGCGTGACGCGAAATACACCAGCCAGCGTGCCGAGATCCAGCCGACAGTCTATCAATCGTGGCGACAGGTGCTGCGAAGAATGAATCGTGCCACTTTCGAAGTGCGCACTTTCGGCGATCCCGCTGCAGCCGTCGCGGGCATACGACAGGCAATGCATGAAGTCGATAGCAACCTGCCGATCAGCGACGTTCGTACGCAGGTGCAACAGGCAGACGAAACACTCGCGATGGAGCGGATGTTTGCAAAGCTGCTGACGCTCTTCGGGCTCATCGCGCAACAGCTCGCGGCCATCGGGCTCTATGGCGTGATCGCGTATGTGGTTTCGCAGCGCACGCACGAAATCGGAATTCGTATGGCGCTCGGCGCCGATCGTCGCAGCGTACTGATGATGGTGGTGCGACAGGGAATGGTTTTGACGTTGGTTGGTATCGCGTTGGGACTAGCCGCTGCTTACGTGTTGACGAAGTATCTCGAGACTTTGACGAGCATGCTGTTTGGTGTTGAGCCGCGAGACCCGTGGACGTTTGCGGTGATCGCGGTGGGATTGTGCGTCGTGGCGTTGATTGCATGTTTGGTTCCGGCGAGAAGAGCTACGAAGGTGGATCCGCTGACGGCACTGCGTTACGAGTAACAACTTAACCACGGATGACACGGATCATGGAAACGATTTTTACGGATGTTCGGTTTGGCGTTCGGGGTTTGTTGAAACGGCCGGCGGCGACATTAATCGCGCTCGTCACGCTGGCACTCGGCATTGGTGTCAACACCGCGATCTTCAGCGCGGTCGATTCTGTTTTGCTGCGCCCGCTGCCTTTCAAAGATCCGGAGCAACTGGTCTCGATTTGGGAGCAGACGTTGCGAATGGGCATCGTGCGAAACGAGGTCGCGCCCGCCAACTTCGGCGATCTTCGCACTCAAAATCAATCGTTTGAAGCAATCGGCGCGTACGGACCGCAGGATATCAATCTCACTGGCGACGGTGAGCCGGAACGCATCAGCGCTCAACTCGTCAGTGCAAACGTCTTTTCGATTCTCGGTGTCCAACCTGCTTTGGGCAGAACGTTTCTGACGAATGAAGATCAACCCGGTCAACATCGTGTCGTGGTGCTGAGCGATGCGCTCTGGCAACGACGCTTCAATCAAGATCCCGAGATAGTAAATCGAAACATCACTCTCAACGGCGAAGCGTTCACGGTCGTCGGTGTGATGCCACGTGGGTTTTTCTTTCCCGAACGCGAAGTTGAATTGTGGGTGCCGTGGGCCATGGAGCCGGAACAGGCCAGCGGGCGTGGTGACCACTATCTCCGACTGATCGCTCGTTTGCGAACCGGCGCGACTGTCGAGCGTGCAAATCACGATCTCGAATCCATTGCCGGACGACTCGAGGCGGAATATCCACGAACGAACGAGGGTCTGAATTTCACGTCGAATGCATTACACAAAGACTACGTCGGCGATCTTCGTCTGCCGATCTTGATCTTGTTTGGCGCAGTCGGACTCGTGCTGCTGATTGCGTGCGCGAACGTCGCGAACCTGCTGCTGGCCCAGGCGACGACGAGACGCAAGGAGATTGCGATTCGCATTGCCCTCGGCGCACGGCGTTGGACCATCGTAAGACAACTGCTGATTGAGAGTTTGTTGCTGGCGGGTGCCGGAGGCTTGTTGGGAACTCTCGGAGCGTTTTGGGGCGTCGTGGCCCTCGCAAAGTTTCTTCCCGAAAGTCTGTCGAAACTACAAGGCGTCACTGTAGACGCGCGCGTGTTCGTGTTTACGCTCGGCGTGAGCGCACTCACCGCGATTGTCTTTGGCGGTGTGCCGGCTCTGCTTGCCTCGCGCACGAGTCCGGGCGCGACGTTGAGCGACGTTGCGAGAGATGTTTCGGGCGGAACGTCAGGCCGTCTCGTTCGTCGCGTACTTGTTGTTTCGGAGGTTGCGCTTGCCGTCGTGTTGCTCGTTGGCGCCGGCTTGTTGATCCGCAGCTTTCAACGGCTGCGGCAAGTCGACATCGGATTCGCAACGGAGAACCGACTGACGATGAAGATGGTCCTGCCGATGCCAAAATACGCCAAGCCCGACAGCCGGCGTGCGTTTTACGACCAGATGCTGCAGCGAGTCGAAGCACTGCCCGGCGTCGAAGCTGCGGGAATGATCACGGTGTTGCCGCTCTCGTTCAATGGCATGAACTTCAGCTTCTCAGTCGAAGGACGTTCGTCGCCGAGCGATGTGCAGTTGCCATTTGCGCTCTATCGTGTGGTAAGTCCGGGTTACTTCCGCGCGATGGGTATTACGCTTCAGCGCGGTCGTTTTTTTGACGGACACGATGCGTCTGACTCGCAACCGGTGCTCCTGATTAACCAGCGTCTCGCCGAACAGTATTGCCCCAACGAAGATCCGATCGGCACACGACTCAAGATTGGACCAGTCGATTCACCCAATCAATGGCTCACCGTTGTTGGTATTGTCAACAACGTTCGACAGACCGGACTCTACGAACAGAAACACGAAATTTACGTGCCTTACGCGCAGGAACGACGCGCTTTCATGGCGCCGCGCGATCTCGTCGTAAGCACGAAGGGAGATGCTGCGTCGGTAGTCGGCGCCGTGCGACAGGCTGTTTGGACGGTCGACAAGGATCAGCCGGTGTCGAACGTGCGGACGATGGACCAGGTGGTCGCCGCTGCGATCTCGAAAGAACGTTTTCAATCGCTGTTGCTCGGTTTGTTTGCCGCGCTGGCGTTGTTGCTCGCGTGTGTCGGGCTTTACGGAGTGATCTCGTATGCAGTCGTGCAACGAACGCATGAGATTGGAGTGCGGATGGCGTTGGGTGCGAAGCCTGTCGACGTGCTGCGGCTAGTCATTCGGCAGGGATTGGGGTTGACGATTATCGGGTTGGTCGTTGGCGTTGCTGTGGGAAGCGTCGTGACGCGAGTTTTGTCCGACATGCTTTACGGCGTCGGCACGCGCGATCCGCTGACGTTTGTCGGCGCGCCGTTGTTGTTGCTAATCGTCGCTCTGCTCGCGTGCTACATCCCGGCCCGACGCGCCACGCGCATCGATCCACTCGTGGCGCTTAGATACGAATGAAAGGCTATCCACAGATTACGCAGAAATAATCTGTGAAGTCTGTGGATGGATTGATCATGATGAACACACTATTCCAGGACCTCCGTTACGGCGCACGAATTCTCCTGAAGCAACCGGCATTCACCCTCGTTGCAGTCATCACGCTCGCACTCGGCATCGGCGCGAACACTGCGATCTTCAGTCTGGTGAATAGCATTCTGCTGCGACCACTGCCGTTTCGTGAGCCCGATCGTGTGGTGCGACTGATCCAGGCGAGCCCGAAGCTCGGGCTCGACACGTGGGGCGTTTCGCAGGCGGACTTTGCCGCGTATCGCGAACAAAATCGCTCGCTCGACTCGATAGCGCTCTTCAACAGCACTGCGATCAACCTCACGGGCGCAGGCGAGCCGGAACGTTTGCCAATGACGAGTGTCACGGCCGATTTCTTCAAAGTTCTCGGCGTCAATCCGATACTGGGCCGTACGTTCGTCGAAGGCGAAGACGCAGCAGGCAAGAACCTTGTTTGTGTGATCAGTCATCGATTCTGGCAGCGTCGTTTCGCCGGCGATCCAAACATCGTCGGCAAAATGCTGAGCCTCAATAACCTCCCGACGCAGGTTGTCGGCGTAATGCCGGCCGATTTCAAGTTTCCACGGCTCGAGATCGATCTGTGGATTCCGATGCCACTCGATACCAAGCGCACTGCGCCGTACTTCTTTCAGGTCATTGGTCGCATGAAGCCTGGTGTCCAGGTTGCACAAGTGCAGTCAGACACAACCGGCGTCATTCAGAACTTTGGCTGGCAACACCCGAATCTCAGTGAATACGTTGGCTTGAATGAAGGTAATGGTCCAAGGACGATCGTTAAGCCAATTAAGGAAGTATTGCTCGGCAGGACGGAGAAACCGCTCCTCGTTCTGCTCGCAGCGGTTGCTTTCGTGTTGCTGATCGCGTGTGCGAATGTCGCGAATCTTTTACTCGCTCGTGCGACTTCACGAACGCGAGAGATCGCGGTGCGTGTGTCACTCGGAGCTTCGCCGCGACGCGTCGCGCGGCAACTGTTGACTGAAAGCGTTTTGCTCTCGTTCGTCGGCGCCGTGTTTGGTGTTGGTCTGGCGGCGTTTGGCATTCGCATGCTCGACAGGTTGCCGATCGGCGGCATCGTGCGGATGGAAGAGGTGAGTTTGAGTTGGACCGTGCTCGGCTTCACTGCGGCCCTCACCGTGTTCACCGGATTGCTCTTCGGTTTCATGCCGGCGCTGCGCGCGTATGCGATGGGAATTGCGACAGGAATGCGTGAAGGCGCGCGCGGAACGGTGGCGCACAGGCGTCTCAACAGCGCGCTCGTGGCCGTTCAGTTTGCACTCTCGCTCGTCCTGCTGATCGGCGCTGGTTTGCTGCTCAAGAGTTTTCAGCGACTGGAGTCGGTTGATATCGGATTCAACCCTGAGAACACGCTCACGATGGTCGCGACGCTGCCGCGTACGAAGTACGACAGCGTAGAGAAGGCAATGAACTTTTATAACGGCGCACTCGAGCGTTTGCGTAACTCGCCGGGCCTTCGCGAAGTTGGACTCACCACGAATTTGCCTTTCGGCGACGGCGGAGAAGTTGACGGCTTCATCGTCGAGGGACAAGCACCGCCGGAGGGCGCGAACGTCGAGCAATCAGAACAGGCTGAGCTGTCGAGCGTGACGCCCGGAACATTCAAGGCGTTGGGAATTCCGCTTTTGCAAGGGCGCGATTTTGAGACGTCCGATCACGCCAAATCAACTCAGGTCGCGATTATCGATGAGACGTTGTCACGCCGTTACTGGCCTGCGAACGACGCGATTGGAAGACGACTTCAAACTACCGGCAACCGCGTGTGGTTGACGATCGTCGGCGTCGTCGGCGGGATCAAGCACAACAGCCTTTCAGACGAGAAAGAGCTGCACATCTACTTTCCACTCGCCCAGTCGCCTGATCAGCGCGCGTCGTTTGTGGCGCGTACTGATGGTCCACCAAACGGGGCCTCAGGCACCTTCCGAGCCGCAATCAGACAAGTTGATCCCGAGATGCCGCTTTATCTCGTTCGCTCGATGACGGACATCATTTCGGAAACACTCAGCACGCAGCGCTTGACCAACATTCTGCTGACGGCATTCGCGGTTATCGCATTGTTGCTCGCCGCTGTTGGCATCTACAGCACGATGTCAGTCTACGTCGGTAGTCGCACGAAGGAGTTTGGGATCAGACTGGCGCTGGGCGCGCAGCCGGGTGTGTTGCGGCGAGCGGTGATACGGCAGGGATTGTTGCTGACGGCTGCCGGCGTCGTGATTGGAGTTGCGGGAGCCCTCGCGTTAACACGGACCATCAAGAGTTTGTTGTTTGAAGTGAGTACGACGGATCCGTTGGTGTTCACTGCTATCCCTGCGTTGCTGGTGGTGGTTTCGTTGTTTGCCTGTTACACGCCCGCTCGCAGGGCGACCAAAGTTGATCCACTCGTCGCGCTCCGGGATGAGTAAACGTATCCACAGATTACACAGATTATGTTTGCACTTAAACAAAACATCAGCTTTGCAGTTCGCACGTTGTTTAAGAACAAAGGGTTCACGCTCACGGCGGTTTTGACGCTCGCGCTCGGCATTGGTGCGACGACGGCGATCTTCAGTGTCGTGTATGCAGTGTTTGAGCCGATGCCGTATCCGAAGCCGGACCAACTTGTGATCGTTTGGTCGTGGGCGCGTGGTTCACGCAACTCCGTGTCGTCGGGAGATTTTGTCGAGTGGCAACGACGCACCAGTTCGTTCCAGGGGATCGGTGCATGGTCGGGCGCAAACTTCAATGTCGCCACCGACGATCGACCCGAGCAGGTGCCTGCGTCGCGTCGCACGCCCGGGTTCTTCACGTTTGAGGGATTGCCCTTCCTGCTCGGCCGCGACTTTCGTCCGGAAGAAGCAGATCCCGGCAGAGATCACGTCGTGATTCTCAGTTATCGTTTGTGGAGCAATCACTTCAACTCGAACCGCGATCTCGTCGGCAAAGACATTCGCATGAACGGCGAGCCGTACACCGTTGTCGGCGTTCTGCCTCCGGGTATTTACGATCGCTTCAACTCGCAGTTGTGGGTGCCGCTCTCATTCCGACCCGAACAGATCTCGCACGACTCAAACAATGTGCTGGTGATGGCGCGTTTGAAAGACGGCGTTTCGTTGGCGCAGGCGCAAGCGGACATGGAGGGGATCGCCGGTCAACTTCAGAGTGAGTTTCCGCGAACGAATGCGAACCGCGGTGTCAGCGTGCAGCCGTTGCACCTCAACTTCGTCACCGACTCGACGCGACGGAATCTTTGGTTGTTACTCGGAGCGGTTGGGTTCCTGCTGTTGATTGGTTGTGTCAACGTCGCGAATCTACTCTTCGCACGTGGCACGTCGCGACAGCGTGAAATCGCTTTGCGAGCGGCGCTCGGTGCATCGAGAACGCGACTGTTCTCGCAATTCTTAACGGAAAGTCTGGTGCTCGCGATACTTGGCGGGGCGCTGGGGATTTTCCTGGCGGTCGCGATCATCGACGCGATCACGGCCGTGATGCCGCCGGTCGGCACGATGATCCCGTCCGAAGCAGAGATCAGGCTCAGCGTGCCAGTGCTGTTGTTCACGATCGCGATCACGTCGCTCGCAGGTCTGTTGTTCGGTGCTGCGCCGGCCTGGCAGGCTGCACGACTCGATCTCAATGAAGTTCTGAAACTCGGCGGACGCAGTGGGTCCGGCGGTGTGCGACGCAAAGCACTGCGAGTGCTCGTGGTAGCAGAGTTCTCACTCGCCTTGATTCTGCTCGCAAGCGGTGGTCTCGCGTTGCGCGGGTTCTGGAACCTGACGCGCATCGACCTCGGCATTCAAACCGACAATGCGCTGACATTTCGATTGCCTGTTCCCGAGAAGCGTCTCAACAGTCCCGATCAAATCCGATCCTATTATGGCCAGATGCTCGAAAAGATTCAGGCAGTGCCCGGTGTCAAGAACGCCGCTGTTTCGACCGGCACACCAGGACGCGGGAGTTCATTCGGAACACGATTCGAGATCGTGGGCCAACCAGCGCCCAATCCCAACGAGCGTCGCGGCTCGAGTTTCCAAATTGTCACGCCCGAATACTTCGACGCGCTCGGCATTCGTGTGGTCAACGGTCGGAGTCTCAACGAGCAAGACACGGCGACCAGTCAACGCGTGGCGATGGTCAATGAGTTCTTTGTGACGCGTTACCTGCCTGGAGTCGATCCGGTGGGCAAACGAATTTCCTTCGAAGAGTTTGTGCCGGGCGGACCGCGAGGGAAGGCGAATGAGTGGCAGATCGTCGGCGTGTATCACAACGTGCGCGGTGCTGGGGTTCGTGAAGACAGTCCGCAAATCACCGTGCCTTTCGCGCAGAGTCCGTGGCCGCAAAGTTCGATCGTCGTGAAGACTGTTGGCGATCCGAAAGCGACGATCAAAGGCATCACCGCGGCAGTCAGTTCAGTCGATCCGGATCTGCCACTCGCGGGTGTTCAGACGTTGGATGAGATCGTGAATGAGTCGCTGGCGATCGATCGTTTCAGTGTTGTGTTGTTTGCAAGTTTTGGTGTGCTCGGACTGTTGCTCGCTGCGGTCGGCATTTACGGCGTGATGGCGTTTGCGGTGGCGCAACGCACGCACGAGTTTGGCGTGCGGATGGCGCTCGGCGCGCAACGTGCCCGAGTGATCAATATGGTGCTGAGAGAAGGAGCGATTCTCGCGGTCTGCGGTGGGGCGATTGGTTTGGGCGGCGCGTATCTCGTGGGCCGTGCGATGCAGTCGACGTTGTTTGGTGTCGAGGCGTTGGATCTGCGGGCGTTTGGCGCGGTGTCGCTGTTGTTGTTGGTTGCCGCGTTGCTCGCGTGCTTGTTCCCGGCGTGGCGCGCGAGTCGAGTCGAGCCACTCGAAGCGCTGCGCTACGAGTAAGAGTTTAACCACGGATGGCACGGATCATGGAAACGATTCTCACGGATGTTCGGTATGCGGTGCGGAGCTTGTTGAAGCGGCCGGGCTTCAGCCTGATCGTGGTGCTCACCCTCGCCCTCGGTATCGGCGCTAACGCTGCTGTGTTCAGTGTGATTAATGCTGTACTGTTGCGGCCGCTGCCGTATCGTGATGTCGATCGTGTGGTCACTCTCTGGCAAAACAACACCAAGGCCGGAATATCACTCAACGAAGTTTCACCCGCGAACTTCATCGACTGGAAAGAACAGAGCCACTCGTTTGAAGCGTTGGCAGGAATCGAACCGTCCGGCTTCACACTCGTCGGCGACGGCGAGCCGGAACGCTTTTCGGCGTGGTACGTGACGTCGGGTTTCTTTCAAGTCGCGGGAACTGATGCCCTCCTGGGCCGGACCTTCACCGACGAAGACTATCAACCAGGAAACAATCGAGTCGTCGTGTTGGCCCACGGCTTATGGCAGCGCCGGTTCGGTGGTGATCCAACGATTGTTGGACGAAAGCTGACGCTAAATGGACAGCCATTCCTCGTCGTCGGGGTTATGCCGCCGGAGTTTCAACTACCTGCCGATCGTGAGATCTGGGCGCCGCGTGTCGTCGGCGAGGATCTGCGGCAGCTCCGAGGCGCAACTTTCTGGAACGTTGTCGGCAGATTGAAACAGGGAACCACCGTTGCTCAGGCGCAGGAAGAGATGAACGGGATCGCGGCGCGAATTGCTAGTCAATACCCCGACATCAGTGGCGGCATGGGAGCGACGGTCGTGCCGTTGTTTGAACAGATCACGGGGCAGATCCGATCGGCACTTTGGGTGCTCTTTGGCGCGGTCGGGCTCGTGTTGCTCATCGCATGCGTCAACGTCGCCAATTTGCTGTTGGTTCGTGGCGCCGAAAGGCAACGTGAGTTTGCGATCAGGCGCGCACTCGGCGCCGAACGAATAAGGTTATTGCGTCAAACACTGACAGAGAGTTTGTTGCTGGTGTTGGTTGGTGGCGCAACCGGCGTGTTGCTCGCGTCCTGGTTAGTGAAACTGATCATGGCGCTGAGTTCCTCGAAGATCCCGCGCGTTGAATACGTAAACGTGGACTTGCGTGTCGTGTTGTTCGCGTGCGGGGTTTCACTTCTGACTGCGATCGTCTTTGGGCTGGTGCCGGCAATTCAGTTCTGGCGCAACGATATTCAAGGCACGCTCAAGGAAAGTGGTCGCAGCGCTGCGACTCCGGTGCGGCAGCGTTTGCGAAAAGCGCTCGTGATCAGTGAAGTGGCTGTCGCTGTTCTGCTGCTCACCGGCGCCGGATTGCTCTTCCGCAGTTTCATGCGACTGTTGCAGGTCGATCCGGGATTCACGAAGGAAAACGTCTTGGCCCTGCAGGTATTCCTGCCGCGAAACTACGACCAGCCTGAAAAGATGATTGGCTTCTTCGATCAGTCGATCGACAAGATTAAAGGTCTCTCTGGGATCGAAGCAGCAGCCGTCATTGCCACGCCGCCTTTTACCAAACTCGAGCAAGACGCGACATTCAATGTTGTGGGTCGTCCGGCACCGCCGTCAGGCAGTGAACCGTCCGCGTTTTATGCGCCCGTATCGAGTGAATACCTGAGCGCACTCAACATTCCACTTAAGAAAGGTCGTTACTTTACGAACTTCGACAAAGCGGATGCGCCACGAGTGGTTGTGATCAACGAGACGATGGCACGGCGCTACTTTCCCAACGAAGATCCAATTGGACAGCGTATGACGGTGACGTTCGCTGAGACCGAAACACGAGAGATCGTGGGCGTGATCGGCGATGTGCTTCACGACGGACTGCACGCAGAACCGCGCCCCGAGATATATGTGCCACACCAACAGAGCGCGAGCGCTTACATGACGTTTCTGGTCAAGACAAAGACGGAGCCGGCGGCACAACTCGCTTCGGTGAAGCGTGCCATTCGCGAAGTGAATCCGAATCAAACTTTCGCGCGCACGGCGACGATGGAAGAGCTTGTTTCCGATTCTTTGAAACAACGACGCTTCAATCTTTCTTTGCTCGGACTGTTTGCCGCGATCGCATTGCTGCTGGCAACGATTGGGATCTACGGATCGATTAGTTACTCAACTCGGCAACGGACTAATGAGATTGGCGTGCGGATCGCATTGGGTGCGCAGACACTTGATGTGCTGCGTTTGATCGTGGGCCAGGGCGTTGGGTTGGCGCTTGTGGGCGTGGCGATCGGACTCGCAGCGGCGTTTTTATTAACGCGCACAATCAAGTCTTTGCTCTTTGGCGTCACTCCTACTGATCCGCTGACTTTTGTGGCGATTTCAGTGTTGCTGATCGTGACAGCATTTATAGCGTCGTTGATACCGGCGCGACGTGCGACGAAGGTCGATCCACTCGTGGCGCTGAGATCTGAATAAAAGAGCCATCCGCAGATTACGCAGAAAATAATCTGTGAAATCTGTGGATAGGTTTGGAGAGGTTAATGGTCCAGGACCTGATCTACGCATTGCGGTGGTTGCGGAAGAATTCCGGCTTCACTGTGCTCTCGGTGTTGATGCTGGCGGTTGGGATTGGTGTGAACACGGCGATGTTCAGCGTGATCAATGCGGTGTTGCTGCGACCGCTGCCGTATCCCGAACCGGATCGCATCGTGTGGATGAATGAGTCGGGAACGGAAGTCACGAATCGCGAGTTGTCATATCCAAACTTCGTCGATTGGCGCGCCCGCAATCAGGTCTTTGAATCGATGTCGACGTTTCGCGGCTATGGCGTGAACCTGACGGGCGCCGGCGAGGCGGAGAGTCTCGATGCGCGTCTGGTCAGTGCCGATTACTTTCGAGTGATGCGTGCGACGCCGCTACTCGGTCGCGATTTCAGTGCTGAAGACGATAAACCGGGAGCCGCGCCGGTTGTAATTATCAGCTACCCGTTCTGGCAACAACGCTTCGGCGGCGATCAGAACATCGTCGGCAGGCAGATCCTGCTCGACGACGAAGCGAACACCGTGATCGGAGTGATGCCTCAAAGTTTTGAACATCAGGGACCACCACCCTTGTGGGCACTGATCGGTCCGAAGAATTGGAAATCACGGGATGTGCGCATTGCCGGTGTGGTGATCGCACGACTGAAACCGGGAGTTACGATCGATCAAGCTCGGGCGGAGATGAACCGCATTTCGCAGCAGTTATTTCAAGAACATCCGGTCGCCAACGCTGGAGCGAATGTTGTCAACGTTGTTTCACTCCAGGACAGCATTACCGGTCGAGTCAACATTGCTCTCAAGATTCTTTTTGGTGCTGTTGGTCTCGTGTTGTTGATTGCCTGTGCGAATGTGGCGAATCTGCTGTTGGCCCGCGGTGCAGCGCGTCGCAAAGAGTTTGCTGTAAGGGCAGCCCTGGGTGCGTCTCGTTTCAGACTTGTCAGGCAAATGTTGGTCGAGAGCTTTCTGCTGGCCTTCGCCGGCGGCCTGCTCGGACTCGTCTTAAGTTCCTGGACCATGGCGCTTCTTTCGCGCGTAGCTCACCAAACAGTTCCGCGTCTGAGTGGCTTGCAATTGAGTGGCAAAATACTGGCTTTCAATCTTGCGATCGCGGCACTCACCGGCATTGTTTTTGGAGTTATCCCGGCGCTTCGTTCCTCCAAACTGGATCTACAGGAAACACTCAAGGGTAGTAGCGCAACCACCACTGATGCAGAGGGTAAGCGGCTGCGCGGTGCTTTCGTCGTTGCCGAAGTTGCACTCTCGGTGGCGTTGCTGGTCGGCGCCGGATTGCTGGTGAAAAGTATGATTTTGTTGTTGAAGTCGGATAACGGTTTCGACCCCAACAACGTCCTTACTTTGGAGCTGAGAATTTCTCGCAACCACGGCGGCGATAAAGCCGAACTTAGTCGTTTGTTGTACCGGATCCTTGACGCTGTGCAAGCCGAACCGGGAGTCGAGAAGGCGTCGCTTTCAGCCTCGGTGCCGGGGTTAGTTGATGGCTGGCAAACCGACATCGCCGTCGAAGGCTTTCGTCCGCTCAAACGCGGCGAACTTCTTAACGCCGATCAATTCCATGTCACCGCTGATTACTTCCAGACGATGAGGATCCCGATCCTGCGTGGACGCACCTTCACAAGGGATGAAGAAGAGCAGGGTAAGCCTGTGCTCCTGATTGACGAGAGTCTCGCGCGTCGTTTTTGGCCCGATCAGGAAGCAGTCGGCAAGCATATCGCGTACGACAGTCCCACCTGGCATGAAGTAATCGGCGTCGTTCCCGAAGTCCGAACGTACGGATCGGAAGCCAGACCGCTGATCATGATCTACACGCCGATGGGGCGTTTTCCACAACGCAACGCACTCATCTCAGTGCGATCGTCGACGACCGACGTGAAGACATTGACCGCTGCGATCACACGTAGAGTGCACGAGATCGATAAGGACGTGCCCCTCGGCGAAATCGCAACACTCGACGACATTCTCGCGCGTGAGACTTCTTCACGTCGCTTCAACGCGGTCTTGTTTTCGATATTTGCCGCGCTCGCGCTCGTGCTCGCGGTGACGGGCGTTTACGGCGTGCTTTCTTATTCCGTTTCCCAACGCACACACGAAGTCGGTATTCGCATGGCGCTCGGCGCGGGAACGCGCGACGTGCTGCGGTTGTTCGTCGGGCAAGGAATGAAGCTCGTGTTGTTGGGACTCGTGATTGGATTGGGCGGCGCGTTTGTACTCACGCGCTTGATGTCGAGTTTGCTGTTTGGCGTTTCGACGACTGATGCGGTGACGTTTGTTGCGGTTGGAGTGGGACTGACGATTGTCGGTGTTGCTGCGTGCTATCTGCCGGCGCGGCGGGCCGCAAGAGTCGATCCTTTGGTTGCACTTAGGTACGAGTAACACGGATCGGACGGATTGGAGAAGAGATGATCAATGATATTCGTTATGCGCTCAGGATGCTGGCGAAGAATCCGGCATTTGCTTGCGTCGTAGTGCTCACGCTCGCGCTCGGTATCGGCGCGAATGCCGCGATTTTCTCGTTGCTCGATCAGGTTCTGTTGCAAAGCCTGCCGGTGGCGAATCCCGATCAACTCGTCGTGCTTTCGGCCTACGATCCAAAAGAAGGTCCAGACATCGACGGCTCATTCTCTTACGCGATGTATCAGGATCTTCGCGATTGTAATTCCGCCTTCTCCGGTGTGATCGCGCGAGGCGGCACGCAGATGAACGTCAGTTATGGCGATCAGACCGAACGCGTTCGTGGCGAGCTTGTCAGCGGCAACTTTTACGAGGTGCTTGGTGTGCGCCCGTGGGCCGGACGCTTTTTCACTCAGGACGACGATCGCACACCCGGCGGACATCCGGTCGCAGTTTTGAGCTACCGGTTCTGGGAAAGCAGATTCAATAAAGACGCAAACATTATCGGCCAGAAGATTCTGGTGAATGAAACACCACTGACAGTACTCGGCATCGCTCCGCCGGGATTCTACGGGCTGGATCTCTCGAACAATCCCGACGTGCGTGTGCCGTTAATGATGACGCCTGTTTTCAATCCGCTGCCGCCAACGCGCATGACGAGTCGTCGTCATCAATGGCTGAGTGTGCTGGCGCGAATAAAGCCGGATATCACGCGCGAGCAGGCACAAGCATCGCTGAGCGTTACCTACCAGCAGATCCGGCAGATGGAAGCGGACCAGTTCTCCGCGAGTAATTCTGAGTTTAATCGCGAACGATTTCTGACTGGGCGAATCGCAGCGCTGCCGGGCGATCAGGGGCTGCGTCATTTACAGGTAGAACTGAAGACTTCGCTGTGGCTGCTCTTTGGCGCTACGTGTGCGGTGTTGCTGATTCTGTGTGCGAATCTCGCGAACCTGATGATGGCGCGAGCGACGGTGCGCGCACAGGAAACTGCCGTTCGACTTGCGCTGGGTGCTGGTCGTTTGCGTCTGTTGCGGCAGTGGCTGACAGAAGGTGTGGTGCTGGCTGCGTTTGGTGGCGCAGTCGGAGTGTTTATCGCGCTCTGGATCAAGGCGGGTTTGATAGCGTTCATTCCGCCTGATTACCGTCAGAACCTCACTGGTGCGTTCGATTGGCGCTTGTATCTGTTCATTATCGGCGTGTCGTTTGCGCTCGGGCTTGCGTTTAGTCTAGCTCCGGCCGTTCAGGCGGCGCGACAGGTGTTTACACCGGGCTTGCGATTCGAGTCGCGCAGTTTCACTTCCGCGGGCAGGCTCTTGAGTTTGCGCAGCGGTTTGATCCTGGTCCAGGTCGCACTCTCGCTGCCGCTGCTGGTCAGTGCAGCGTTGTTGCTCAAGACGCTTCAGAATCTTCGTTCGCTCGACACGGGTTTCGGAAAAGAGAACGTGCTGCTGGCGAGCGTGAATCCTGCTCTTAATGGTTACGCGAAAGAGCGCTCGATCGCTTTCTACGACGAGTTACTGGCAAAGACACGTGCGCTGCCGGGTGTGAAGTTCGCCAGTCTCGCCACCGACTCGCCGATTTCCGGCGGTTGGGATCAGATGGGCGTCGTCGTCGAAGGTTATACGCCGCAGCAGGGTGAGCGAATGTCGTGCGACGGCACATGGGTTTCGAGCGACTACTTCAAAGCACTCGAAATTCCACTCGTGCTGGGCCGAGATTTCGACGATCACGATCGCGTTGGCGCTCCGAAGGTCGTCATCATCAACGAGAGGATGGCGAAGCATTACTTTGGGACCACGAATGCGATCGGAAAGCATATCGGTCTTGACGAGGCGCCTGACATGGAAATTGTCGGTGTCGTCAAAGACGCGCAATACATCAACCTCCGCGAGAACATGCGCAAGCATTTTTACCTCCCGACGACGCAGGAGAAGCAGCTCACAGGTCTCACGCTCCACGTAAAGACGTCCACCACGCCCGATCTCGTTGCGGAGCAGTTGCGTGCGCAGCTCAAGGCGATCAATCCGCACTTGCCGCTTTACAACGTCAAGTCGCTCTCGACCGAGATCGACGAGTCGCTCGTGCAGGAACGAATGGTCACGTGGCTCACGGTTGCTTTTGGCGCGCTGGCGACGTTGCTTACGGCGCTCGGGCTTTACGGTGTGTTGACGTTTTCAGTCGCGCGTCGCACGCGTGAGATTGGGATTCGTGTCGCGCTGGGCGCGCAGCGGCGCGACGTGTTCCGGTTGATCATGATTAGAGGAGTGATTCTGGTTGGTGTTGGCGTGGTGATTGGCCTCGCCGCATCGTTTGGTTTTTCACGTTTGATTAGTTCGTTGCTGTTTGGTGTCACGCCAAACAGTATCGCGACACTTGCCGGTGTGTCGGCTGGATTGATCGTCGTGGCGCTGCTGGCGTGCTACATCCCCGCTCGCCGCGCAACGAAAGTCGATCCAATGGTCGCGCTCAGATACGAGTAAAAGCCGTTCACAGATTACACAGATTCAATCTGCGTAATCTGTGGATAGATCGGGATTGAACCATGTTTCAAGACATCCGTTACGGACTACGCATCCTGCTTAAGAAACCGGGCTTCACGCTTGTCGCGGTGCTTTCGCTCGCGCTGGGAATTGGCGCGAACACGGCCATCTTCAGTCTGCTGGACGCGGTGATGCTCAAAACTTTGCCGGTGAAAGAACCGAATCAACTCGTTCTTTTCGGAAACGGCAAGAATCAGGGCGCCACTGATGGCTTCCCTGATGAGAGTTGGGACCTCTTCTCGTATCCGTTTTATCGCAAGGTCCAGCAACGCACCGATCTGTTTTCGAGTGTTGGAAGTCTTTTGAGCATTCCCTGGGACGTGCATGGTTTCGTCAATGCAAACGGAACTACCGGCGACATCGAGCAGATTCAGGTGCAACTCGTCTCGGGCAGTTACTTTCCCGTGCTCGGAGTGAATGCTGGCCTCGGTCGTGTCCTGAACGAGAGTGACGATCAGAATGCAGGCGGTCATCCGGTCGCCGTCGTGAGTTACGCGTGGTGGCAGCAACGACTCGGCGGCGATCCGTCAGCGATCGGTAAAACGATCACGATTGACGATACTGCCTACACGATCGTCGGCGTTGCCCCCAAAGAATTTTTCGGCACAACGGTTGGTGCGGCACCGGATCTCTGGGTGCCGCTCGCGATGGAAAAGCAGATGCCGCCGGCGCACTGGGGCGAACGAGAGAACGACGAGTTCCAATCGCTCAACCTCATCGGCCGTTTGCAGAACGGCGTGAGTGCAGAACAAGCCACTGCCGCAATCAATCTCATGTTCAAGCAAGCGCTACAGACGCGCGCGGGTTCGCAGCCAAGCGCGCAGCGATTGAAAGACATGGAAAACGCGAGGATCGAGCTGACTTCGCTCAATCGCGGCCTGTCGTCGTTACGCGAACAGTTCTCAAAGTCGTTGAAAATCTTGATGGGCGTAGTGGCGCTGGTGTTGTTGATCGCGAGTGCGAACGTGGCGAACCTGCTGTTGGCCCATGGCGCTGCGCGCACGAAAGAATTTGCGTTGCGTATGGCGGTCGGCGCTGGACGTTTGCGCCTGATCCGACAGTTATTCACCGAAAGCGCGTTGCTGGTGTCTCTTGGCGCCATTGTCGGAGTCGCGTTTGCATGGTGGGGAACACGGCTGCTGTTGATGATGGCCTCGGATGGACCAGAGGCGCTGCCTCTATCCGTCGCGCCCAACTGGCGCGTGCTCGGGTTCACCATCGGCGTGTCAGGACTCTGCGCGTTCGTCTTCGGGATTGCTCCGGCCCTCCGCGCTTCTCGAATAGAACCGAACACTTCGCTCAAAGGCGGCAAGAGCACGACTATCAGTCCGCTCAAGAATCCACTTGGCAAAGCGTTCGTGGTCGCGCAAGTCGCGCTCTCGTTGTTGCTGCTCGTCGGCGCCGGATTGTTTGTACGCACCTTGATAAATCTGCAAAGCATTCCTACCGGCTTCAACCAGGAAAACGCGATGCTGTTTCAAGTGGACACTTCAGCCACCGGCTTCAAGGCTGAAGATGACCCGAGATTGGCGGCGCTGCTGAGTGAAGTCGAAGACAAGGTTCGCGCGATCCCGAATGTGCAGGCCGTCTCATTTGCTTTCTTCATTTTCCATCAGGGCCAGTGGTCGAGTGCTGCTTACACCCGAGAAGACGGAATTAATGAAGGACAGAGCCGCAGCCTTCGTAACAACATCGTCGGCAAAGACTTTTTCGCGGCGATGGGCATTCCCGTGCTGGAGGGAAGAACGTTCGGACCGCAGGACACGAAGGACTCGCAGAAGGTTGCACTCGTAAATGAGGCGATGGTGCGAAAGTTTTTTCCAACGGGTTCGCCTGTTGGTAAACGATTTGGGATTGATGGTCCTGAATCTACCGAAGCAATCGAAGTCATCGGCGTGGTTAAGGACACCAAAGTTGGCAGCCTGCAAGAGAAGTTTGCACCGATGGCGTTCTACCCGCATCGACAGCGTCCGGATGCGATTAGCAATCTGGTAGTGCGTTTCTCCGGACCGCCGAGTGTGGTCGTGCCGCAGATCAGGCAAACAATCAAAGGGATCAATCGCAATCTGCCGGTCGACGACGTCATACCTCTTGCGGATCTGATCAATCGATCTCTTACGCAACAGACGCTCGTGGCGCGACTCGCGTCGTTCTTTGGACTGCTCGCGTTGTTGCTGGCGTGTGTCGGATTGTACGGCGTGATGTCTTACGGCGTCGCGCGTCGGACGAATGAGATCGGAATTCGAATGGCGCTCGGCGCGCGTAACTACAGTGTGCTCTGGCTCGTGTTGCGTGAAGCGCTGTTGCTGGTTGCGATTGGACTCGTGGTTGGTGTGCTGGCGTCGTTGGCGCTTACGAAGACGGCGGAGTCGTTGTTGTACGAGTTGAAGCCAAACGATCCGCTGACGATCGCGCTCGCTACGTTTTTGCTCGCGACAGTTGCGGCTGTTGCGGGTTACTTACCGGCTCGACGTGCAGCACGCGTCGATCCGATGACTGCGTTAAGAGAAGAATAGGCCACGGATAAACACGGATTTTTTTACGGATCAGAACTATGAACACTTTACTCCAAGACATTCGCTTTGGACTGCGCATGCTGCTCAAGTCGCCGAGCATCAGCATCGTCGCCACTATCGCACTCGCGCTCGGAATCGGCGCCAACACCGCAATTTTCAGCGTTGTGAATGCAGTATTGCTGCGTCCTTTGCCGTTTCCGGACTCAGATTCACTCGTCGCGGTGTTTGAGACTGACACGCAGCGTGGCCAGGTACGCGGGTCGCATTCGTATCCAAACTTCTTCGACCTGCGTTCGCAGAACACTGTCTTTGAACACATCTCCACGTATCGCAGCGGCGACTACATCATGACCGGTCGCGGCGAACCAGCGCGACTGCAAGGCGCTGTTGTTACTGCGGAGCTGTTTCCGCTGCTTGGCGTGCAACCGCTACACGGCCGCGTTTTTCTTCCCGATGAAGATAAGCCTAACCAGACCGGCCGGGTCGTGATTCTCAGTCACGGGCTTTTTCAAAAGCGGTTCAATGGCGACACGTCCATCTTGAATCAGGCCATCACGCTCGATGGAATTAAGTTCACTGTGATCGGCGTGATGCCGCCGTCGTTCGAGTTTCCGATTCAGAACGATCCGGTGGAATTATGGACCACGATCGCGGGTGATGCCTCCGGCTCTGAACCCGTAACCGGACAGCGCGGGGCACACTTCCTGAGCGTCATCGCTCGTCTTAAACCCGGCGTCACTGAAGAAAAAGCACAGGCGGAATTGACTGCCATTGGCGCTCGCCTCGAACAACAGTATCCGGACACAAACACGCACAAGAGCCTGCGGGTTGATTCCGCACTGAAAGCACTCGTCGGCGACATTCGTCCGGCGTTGCTGATACTGCTTTTCGCGGTTGCGTGTGTGCTGCTGATTGCCTGCGCGAACGTTGCGAACCTTTTATTGGCGCGAGCGACGAGCCGTAGCAAAGAGATGGCGATTCGCGCGGCACTCGGTGCGAGTCGCACACGCGTCGTTCGTCAGTTGTTGACTGAGAGCGTGCTGCTTTCACTCGTGGGCGGAGGTGTCGGGTTGCTGCTCGCCGTGTGGTGGTCCGATCTATTGGTCGCCCTTGGGAAGGAAGACATTCCGCGTGCGGTCCACGTTGGCATCGACTGGCGCGTACTCGGCTTCACACTCGGCGTTTCGCTATTAACCGGCCTGATCTTCGGACTCGCGCCTGCGTTTCATTCTTCGAAAACAGAGCTGGTTGAGTCGCTCAAGGAAGGCGCGCGTGGCACGAGTGCCGGCAGCCTCGCGAATATTATTCGCAAGGCACTCGTTGTAATCGAACTCGGATTCGCAGTGTTGTTGTTAACCGGCGCCGCCTTGCTGATCCAGAGTCTCTGGCGTCTGCGAAATGTTAACAGCGGTCTACAACCGGAGAACGTCCTTACCTTCATCGTGACTCTGCCTGAAGTCAAATACAAGAGTGGCGACCAGGGCCAGTTTTTCATCGACTTGAAGCAGCGGCTTGAATCTACACCGGGCGTGCAATCGTCCAGTGCAATCTTCCCGCTGCCGTTGAGTAGCGATCGCTTCAGTATCTCTTTTGAGGTCGAAGGGCGGCCAGTCGCGCCGAAGGATGAGCCTTCCGCTGACTTCTTCACCACCGGTGTTGGTTACTTCAAAACGATGGGGATTCCGATTATCAAAGGTCGTGACTTCGACGATCGCGATAAACACGGCTCAACGCCGGTAATTCTCGTCACTGAGAGCTTCGCGCGACAGCATTTTCCGAACGAAGACCCCATCGGAAAACGTATTAAACCCGGTATTTCCAGTTACGAAAACGAAGATTCTGTAATGCGCGAGATCGTGGGCGTGGTCGGCGACGTCAGAAACCGCAATCTAAGCACGGAATCGAAACCAGCGTATTACGTGCCGCAAACACAGGTGCCGTTCAGTCAGATGGTGGCAGTGGTTAAGACTGCTGGCGAGCCGCGTGGTCTGATTTCGGCGGCGACGAAGGTAGTGGCGGCGATGGACCAGGACGTGCCGCTGTTTGGCGTGAAGTCTATGGAGGAATACCTGTCGGCATCGGTGGCGGCGCCGCGTTTCAGCACGACGTTGCTTTCGATCTTTGCCGGTGTTGCGCTAGTGCTGACGATTGTTGGGTTGTACGGCGTGATGAGTTATTCGGTCGCGCAACGGACGAATGAGATTGGCATCAGGATGGCGCTGGGCGCACAGTCACGCGACGTGTTGCTGATGATCGTCAAGCAAGGTTCGGTGTTGATTCTGTTGGGGCTGGCGATTGGATTGGCTGGAGCGTATGCGTTGACACGCGTGATTTCGAGTTTGTTGTTTGGAGTAACGGCGAAGGATCCGTTTACGTTTGCGGCCGTGTCGGTGGTGTTGGCGATCGTCGCGTTGTTGGCGTGCTACATCCCGGCATTGCGCGCCACGAAAGTGGATCCCATGGACGCATTGCGCTGCGAGTAGGAGTAACCACGGATTACACAGATGAACACACTATTGACTGACATTCGTTTCGGAATACGGATGCTTTTTAAGAGCCCGACCATGACGATCGTGGCCCTCGTGGCGCTCACGCTCGGGATCGGCGCGAATACGGCGATCTTTAGTGTGGTCAATGCGGTGTTGCTGCGAACGTTCCCGTATGCCGATGCTGAGCGACTTGTACTCGTGTGGGAAAAGAGACAGGGCGGTCGCACCGATCAAAATGTGATCAATCTCGGCAACTTCACTGACTGGAAAGAACAGAACCAGGTGTTCAGTGATATGGCCGTCTTCTTCGATCGCAGCATGAATCTCACCAGCGACGGTGAACCGGAAGAAGTGCCGGGGGAATACGCGACTACGAACATGTTCTCGGTGCTGGGAGCTGGTCCGGTGCTTGGTCGCACGTTTGCGAATGACGACGGAAATGACGGACAACCGCGTGTCGCCGTGATTAGCCACGGTCTGTGGCAGCGACGATTCGGCGGCGATCGTCAGATTGTCGGCCGCCAGATCACTCTCAACGAACTGCCCACCACGATCATCGGCGTCATGCCGGCAGGTTTCGGCTGGCACATTCAAAAAGGAACACAAGCGTCCAAACCCGCCGACATCTGGCTGCCGTGGCAGATCTCGAACGACATGCGCCGCCGTCGCGGCCGGTTTGCTTCTGCCGTTGCGCGGCTCAAGCCTGGTGTCTCGAAAGACCAGGCACAACGCGAGATGGACACGATTGGCGTTCGTCTCGCACAGCAGTATCCGGAGTTCAACACGAACTGGGGCGTCAACGTTGTTCCGCTCCGCACACAACTCACCGGTGAGATTCGCCGACCATTGTTGATTCTGCTGGGGGCAGTTGGGTTTGTGCTTTTGATCGCGTGCGCGAACGTCGCAAATTTGTTGCTCGCCCGCGCGAGCTCGCGCAGGAAAGAGATCGCAGTTCGTGCCGGACTCGGCGCGAACCGCTGGCGTATCGCACGCCAGTTGTTAACTGAAAGCGTACTGCTCTCGCTCGTCGGCGGCACTCTCGGCGTGCTCGTGGCGTGGTGGGGAACTAAGGCGCTTGTTGCTTTGAGTCCGCCGGCGCTGATCGATCTCAATCGTGTCGGCGTCAGTCTCCCTGTGCTCGGATTCACGCTCGGGCTATCGCTTATCACCGGTATCGTGTTTGGACTCATTCCCGCACTCGACGCGACGCGCTTCAATCTGCACAACTCACTCAAAGAAGGCGGCAAGAACGTCGGCGGCAGCTCGGGCAGCAATCGCGTGCGCAGTTTGTTCGTCGTGACCCAGGTGGCTCTTGCGCTCGTGTTGTTGGTCGGCGCGGGTCTGCTGGTTAAGAGTCTGAAGCGGCTACAAGCCGTCGATGCCGGATTCAACGCCGACAATCTGCTGACCGTGCGGGTGAGTCTGCCGATGGGCAAGTACGACACCGATCAGAAACGCATCGCGTTCTTCAAACAAGCAAACGAACAGATGAAAGCGATTCCCGGCGTTGAGGCTGTGGGCGCAATCAACACGCCTCCGTTCACCGGCCTGTATGCCGGTACGACCGTCGATATTGACGGCCAGCAGTTGCCACCCGATCGGGAATTGAAGACCGGTGTCTGCGTCACTGACGCGAACTATTTCGACGCGATGCAGATCCCGCTCAAGCTCGGACGTCTTTACACCGCACAGGAAGCGACCGAGATGCGGCACGTCGTGGTCGTCAACGAATCCTTCGTGCAGAAAAATCTCGGCGGACAGAACCCGCTCGGACATCGACTCACGATCTACATGAAAGAAAACAACGAGCCGAGCGAGATTATCGGTGTCGTTGCGGATCATAAGCATCTCGGACTCGATGTTCCGGTCGAGCCGGTTGCTTATTGGCCTCATCCCGAACTGGTCTATCCCGGGATGACTTTGATGTTGCGCACGCGCGGCGATGCGGGCGCAGTTGGGCCTGCCGCGCGCAACGTGATTCACGGTCTCGATCCACAACAGCCGATCGGCGAAATCAGCACGATGGAGACTTTGCTCGAGACTTCGGTCGCGCGTGCGCGATTCAGCGCCTGGCTGTTGACGGTGTTTTCGTTTCTCGCACTCGTGATGGCTGCGGTCGGAATTTACGGCGTGATGTCGTACTCCGTGTTGCAGCGCACGCACGAGATCGGCGTGCGCATGGCGCTCGGCGCGCAACGCCTCGACGTGCTGAGGCTCATGGTGCGGAAGGGAATACTGCTCGGAGCCGCGGGAGTCGTCGTGGGATTGGTCGCTTCGTTTGCACTGACCAGACTGATTGCGACGTTGTTGTTTGATGTGACAGCGACCGATACGGCGACGTTTGTGATCGTTTCAGTGGGACTGTTTTTAGTGACGTTGTTTGCGTGTTACGTGCCGGCGCGACGGGCGACGAAAGTCGATCCGTTGAAGGCGCTTCGGTACGAGTAAATTTGGCGCCCAGATACAAAAATGATTTGGCATTTTGATCCGGGATACACGACTGTCGAATTCGAGATCCGAAACCTGTGGTTCAAGGTGAAGGGAAGATTTCGCGATCTCGAAGGCCAGATCGTTCTCGATGAAAGTGACATCAGTCGCTCGTCTGTCAGCGCGACGATCAGCGTTGACAGCGTTGACACCGGCAACAAACGACGCGACGCACACTTGTTGGCGCAGGATTTTTTCGACGTCGAGAAGTTTCCCGAGATTGAATTCAAGAGCACGAGCGTTCGGCGTGGACGCGATCGCGATTCTCTGGAACTCAATGGCGATCTACGGATCAGAGACAAAACCGTGCCCGTTGCCCTCGTCGTCAATGAAATGGACCGCAGCCGTTCGCCGAATGGCGAAGAGTTTGTCTATTACAGTGCCACCGCCGAACTCGATCGCCGTGACTTCGGCATCAACTACGGACCCGGCCTCATAGGCCGCCGCTTGCATGTCAGCATCAACGTGCAAGCCTGCGATGGCTCACAGAGGAGATGAAAATGAAGTTGCTCAAACATTCACTCAAAGCGCGAGTCTTCTGGCTGCTCGCCTCGTTCATGGCCCTGCTCATTTCATCGCCGGTGCCGGGACTTCAGGCTCAGAAGAGCCGCGATGAAAACCAAGGCACCACGACCTGGATACAACAGGACGGCGGAGAGAAACGGCGCTTGGAAATTCGTGGTAAGGCCGAATTCTCTGATAACTACACAGACATCACCTCCGTCTCCGACGGCGGATGGGTCATTGTCGAAGAGGTCCATCGAGGGGAATCGCGTCGCTACGAAGTCAGACGAGATGGCGCGGGACAAATCACGCGTTCATTTTACCTGAACGGCACCGCCCGTCCGCTCGATGACAACGCTAGAGTCTGGCTCGCGAAGTTAGTTCTCGACGCCGTCCGCCAGGGAGGCATCGATGCAGAGAAGCGAGTGAAAACAATTCTGGCGCAACGCGGTGTCGCGGGTGTGCTCGCCGAGATCGATCAGATTACAGGCGACTATGCCAAACGGATTTACTTCGAACAGCTCCTCAAACAGGCAAATCTCGACACCACCGCGATGCGCGACGTGCTGCACCGGGTGGCCCGCGACATCTCTTCCGATTACGAACAAGCACAATTGTTGATTGCTACTGGGCCGATACTTACGGGCAGAGATGTTGCAATCCAGGCGTACTTCGATGCGATCGCAACTATCGGTTCCGATTACGAACACAGTCGCGTACTGAAGAAACTCTTGAAGCAGGAGTCGCTCAGTAGCGCCTCGCTCGTGTTGGTTGCGTCGTCAACTAAATCTATTTCTTCTGATTACGAGCGACACGGCGTGTTGAGTGAACTCGCCAAAACGCGGAATCAGAGTGAAGAAGTGCTGCGACTTTTGCTCGACTCGGCGACTGAGATGTCGTCGGATTACGAGAAGGCGTCGCTGCTGGTTGAGGTGTCGAATGTTTACACAGGCGATGCGCGCTTGAAGAGTGCGTTTCTGAAGGCGGTGGAGACGATCAAGTCGGATTACGAACGCGGGCGTGTTTTGTCTGCGCTGCTTAAGAATAAACAGATAGGGTAACGCGGATTGGGCGGATTTCGAACCGGATTAGAACGGATCTGATTATGGAAAATCTGATTAAAGACATTCGCTATGGCGTTCGGATGCTGACGAAGAACCTGGGTGTGACGTTGGTTGCGATCTGTACGTTGGCGCTGGGGATTGGCGCGAATACGGCGATCTTCAGTGGTGTGAGTGCGTTTCTGATGCGACCGCTTTCGGTACCCAATCCGAACAATCTGGTCCGTCCGATGGAGATTGCTGAAGACCGCGGCGTGACCGATGAGTTCTCGTATCCCGACTTCGTCGACTACCGCGATCAGAGCACTTCATATACCGGCCTCGCTGCCGAAGACATGATTCAGGCCGCGATCAACGCTGAAAACCAGAACGACGTGATCTGGGACAAGTTGTTTCCGCGAACTACTTCGACGTCCTCGAAGTGAAGCCGACTCTCGGACGAACGTTTCTGCCCGAGGAAGACAAGAATGTCGGCGGGAATGCGGTTGTCGTGTTGAGCCACAGCTTTTGGCAGCGACGTCTGGCCTCCGATCCGAACGTCGTCGGCAAGACCGTCCGGCTCAATAACCGCGAGTATCAAGTGATTGGTGTCACGCCCGAGTATTTTGTCGGGACGAAGTTTGCGCTCGCGCTCGACTTCTGGACGCCGATGTCGATGGCGGAAGATCTGCGACGCAATCCTGAGATCCTCAGGGAACGTGGATCGCATTGGATGAATATCGTCGGGCGCCTCAAACCCGGCGTCTCAATCTCACAGGCGTCTGCGGAGATGGCTGCCATTGCGACTCGACTAAATCAGGCTTATCCCGACAATCGCGCCTCGAGCACACAGGCAAAGGTGCTCACCGAGGTTGACGGTCGTTTTGAAGAGATGGGCACGGTGTTCAAGAGTGCCGGCGCGATTGCGATGGCGATCGTCGGCTTAATTCTGCTGATCGCGTGTGCGAACGTTGCGAACCTGATGCTCGCCCGCGCGGCAGCGCGACGCAAAGAGATTGGAATTCGTCTCGCGCTTGGCGCCAGCCGTTTTCGTCTCGTGCGGCAGCTTCTCACCGAGAGCTTGCTGCTTTCGATAGTTGGCGGCGGACTCGGACTGTTGCTCGCATTTTGGGTGACAGACTTGATGCAAGCGTTTGTTCCGATACTCGAATACAAGATCGTCGACAACTTCTTCGCGATCGATTCTCGCGCGCTTGTGTTCACACTCGTGATTTCGCTCGCCACCGGTCTCGTGTTCGGGCTCGCGCCGGCGTGGCATTCGTCAAATCCCGACGTCGTGCCGGTGTTGAAAGGCGATCCGGAACTCGCGCGTCGCGGGAAGAGAAGAGCGTACGGTTTGCGAAACGTTTTGGTGGTGGCCCAGGTGGCGTTATCGCTCGTGGTGCTGATTTGCGGCGGGCTCTTCATCAAGAGCTTTCGCAAAGCGCAGACGATGGATCCGGGTTTCGACAATAACAAGGGCTTGATTGTTTCGCTGAGTCCGACGCTCGTCGGTTACGAAGAAGAACAGAGCCGAAATTTCTACAAACAGGTACTCGATCGCGTGTCGCACGTGCCCGGCGTTGACGCCGCTTCATACGTCCGAACCCTCCCGCTCGGCGACAGTTCAAATTCCAGCGGTCCGATTCTCAAAGAGGGTGAGGTTCTCGAACGCGGCAGTGCCGGACGAAACATCATGAACACGATCGTTAGTCCCGGCTACTTCCGCACGATGCAGATCCCACTCGTCGATGGCCGCGATTTTGACGAGCGAGACACGACCAAAACGAAACGTGTGATCGTCGTCAATCAACGAATGGTCGAGATGCTTTGGCCGGGCGAAAGCGCGGTCGGCAAGAAGATCTTCATCGGTACTGATGGTAAGGATCCGTTGGAGGTTGTTGGCGTTGTTAAGACTGGTAAATACCGCAACCTCGCTGAAGATCCGAAACCGTTTTATTACTCGTCGATGGATCAGAGACGTCCGACGACGATGGCGCTCGTGATGCGTCCGAATGTCGATCCGATTTCTCTTGTCGGTGCGATTCGCGGCGAGGTTGCGGGCGTAGATCGCCGCGTGCCGCTGTTTGCAGTCAAGACGATGGACCAGCACAAGACGTACGCGCTTTGGGCGCCAAATATGGCAGCCACTTTTTCACTCGCGTTTGGCGTGGTGGCGATTCTGCTGAGCGCCGTTGGACTTTACAGCGTGATGGCGTATGTGGTGTCGCAACGAACGCGTGAGGTTGGCATTCGCATGGCGCTCGGCGCCAATCGCAGTGACGTGATGAAGATGATCACGCGACAGGGAATGCGGCTGGCTGCGGTCGGCGTTGGGATCGGATTGGTGCTTGCGCTCGCACTCGCGCAGGTTTTGTCGGCGCTGTTGATTGGAATCAGCGGTTACGACGTGACCACGTTTGTGCTCGTACCGACGCTGCTCGTCGCTGTCGCCCTCGTGGCGTGCTATCTGCCGGCGCGGCGTGCGACGAAGGTTGATCCACTCGTCGCGCTAAGGTACGAATGAAAGGTCATCCACAGATTACACAGAAAAGATCTGTGCAATCTGTGGAAAGGTTTTAATATGGATTCACTAATCAAAGACATCCGCTACGCCCTCAGAAGCTTGCTCAAACGTCCCGGCTTTACGTTGGTGGCTGTTCTCACCCTCGCGCTCGGTATCGGCGCTAACACCGCGATCTTCAGTGTCGTCTACTCGGTGCTGCTCAAGTCTCCACCCTTTCCGCACGCCGATCGCATGGTCCTGCTTTGGGGCGACGATCGCACGGAAGGGGACTCGCGCAGCCAGGTGTCACACACAGACGTCGCTGACTTTCGTGCGGGTCAATCAGTTTTTGAAAGCATTACCACGTTCACTAGTTGGACTCCGCTCATCTCGGGAACGGGAGATCCGGCCCGCATTAACGCGGCGCTCGTCGGCGATGATTTCTTCAACGTGATGGGCACGCAGCCGTTTCTCGGTCGCGCTTTTCTGCCTGAAGAGCAGCATGACGGCAAAGATCAGGTAGTCGTGTTGAGTTATGAGTTGTGGCAGCGACAGTTGAACGCAGACCCGAACGCGGTTGGTAAGACCATCCTGCTCAACTTACGTCCTCACACAATCGTCGGCGTCATGCCTGCGGGTTTTCGTTCACTCCCGGCAACTCTACTGAACAAACCGGCGCTTCTTTATCGACCAATTGCGGAAGAGGCCAGCGAGAGCGAGCGATCCGCTCGGCACCTGAGGTCGATTGGTCGACTCAGGGATGGCGTGACAATACAACAGGCGCAATCCGAACTGAACGTAATCGCACAACGACTCGAGGCACAACATCCTGAGTCAAACACGAACTGGGGTGTGCACCTGGTTGGATTGCATCAGGACACAGTTCGCGATTTGAAAAGAACACTGTGGGTATTACTCGGTGCGGTTGCGTTCGTGTTGTTAATCGCATGTGCAAACGTCGCCAGTCTGCTCCTCACGCGTGCGACGCAACGCACGGGCGAGATGACTATTCGCACCGCGCTGGGCGCCTCGCGTTGGAGATTGCTGCGTCAGGCCCTTACTGAGAGTGGATTACTCGCTCTCCTGGGTACGGCGATCGGATTGTTGCTTGCCGTGTGGGGCGTTGAAGTGATCAAAGTGTTAGGCAGCAAAACGATTCCGCAACTACAAACAGTTGAGTTAAGTGTGCCCGCGCTCGGGTTTACTTTCGGGTTGTCGTTGTTGACGGCACTGCTTTTTGGACTTGGTCCAGCGTGGCAGAGTTCACGCACTGACTTGACTGAGGCTTTGAAGGCTGATGGCAGGACTTCAAGTGGCGGAACGCGACGGGCGCGGTTGCGCAGTGCTCTCGTCGTCTCGGAGATCGCGTTCGCACTGATGCTGCTGATATGTGCCGGCTTGTTGATTCGAACGGTCGGTCATTTGCTAAGAGTCGATCCAGGCTTTGAATACGCGCATTCGTTGAAGATGGATCTTGGTCTACCTGCTCTGCGCTATTCGACACCTCAGAAACGCGTCGAGTTTTATCGCGAGCTCACTACGCGAGTTCAGTCGCTTCCCGGTGTTGTATCTGCCGGCGCGATTACGCCGTTGCCGGTAGCAGGTGGTTTTGATAGCACGTCGATCGAGGTCGAATCCCAACCAGCACCACCGGGCCACGAGCCGATGGTGGACCGCTACATCATGACGCCTGGCTATCTTCAGGCACTCAATATTCCACTCCGGCAGGGACGCGAAATAACAACGCAGGATGACGAACGCGCGCCGCTCACACTCCTGGTCAGCGAAGGATTGGCAGCGCGCTTCTGGCCGAATCAGGATCCAATCGGGAAGAGAATCAAGCTGCCGTTCAATCCAGGTCGTGAGGATGCGCCGTGGCGAACTGTGGTCGGCGTGGTCGGCGACGTCAAACATTACGGCTTAGACAAGCCGAGCGCGAGTGCCGTCTACCTTCCGCACGCGCAGTATTCAGCTTCGTTCATGTCACTCGTTGCGCGCACATCCGGCGAGCCTGGCGAGATGCTCGGCACAGTGCGACAGGTCGTGCAGCGACTTGACTCGGAGCAGGTGCCGATGGAAGCGGCCACGATGCAAGACGTAATGATCGACTCAGTTCGTACGCAACGTTTCACGATGTTTGTGCTCGCTGCATTTGCGACTCTTGCGTTAGTGCTCGCGGCAGTTGGCATTTATGGCGTGATGTCATACGTGGTTGCGCAACGGACACACGAAATAGGGATCCGGATGGCGTTGGGAGCCGGCATCGGAAATATTTTCGGACTCGTCATGCGAAACGCTTTGTGGCTCGCGCTTGCCGGCATCACGCTTGGAGCTATAGGAGCGTTTGCATTGACGCGATTGATGAAGAGTTTGTTGTTTGGTGTCGCTCCGACTGACGTTGCGACGTTTGTTGTCGTGTGTGTGGGGCTCGGTTTGGTGGCACTGTTGGCGTCGTTTCTGCCGGCGCGCAGGGCGACGAAAGTCGAGCCACTGATAGCACTGAGAAACGAATGAAAGGCAGTCCACAGATTACGCAGATTATCTGTGTAATCTGTCGATAGGTTTTTGAGTATGGATTCACTAATCAAAGACATTCGCTACGCGGTTAGAGGTTTGATCAAGCGACCGGGATTTGTCGCGATCGCGGTGATCACGTTGGCGCTTGGAATTGGCGCTAACACGGCGATCTTCAGCCTCGTCAACACGGTGCTGTTGCGTTCGTTGCCCGTCGAACGTCCGGGCGAAATCGTTTCCGTCGCGATACGCGGCAAAGACGATTCGATGTCGGCGTTCTCGTATCCGAACTACAAGGACTTTCGCGATCGCAACGAAACGCTTTCCGGCCTGCTCGTCTATCGCTTTGTGCCGTTGAGCCTGAGTCGTGGCGGTGTCAACGAACGCATCTGGGGTTATGAAGTTTCGGGAAATTATTTCGACGTGCTCAACGTGAAGGCCATTCAAGGTCGTACGTTTCTTCCCGAAGAAGACAAGACGAAACTCTCGCACCCGGTCATCGTTGTCAGTTACGACTGCTGGCAGCGACGCTTCGGCGGTGATGCGAGTCTCGTCGGCAAAGACGTACTCATCAACAATCACCAGTTCAAAGTGATCGGAATCGCGCCGCAAGGATTCAAAGGCACCGAGTTTGTTTACTCGCCCGAAATGTGGCTGCCGGCTTCGATGATGGGATGGGCCGAGCCCGGAGCAGACTGGATCGACGATCGCAACACGAAAAACTTCTTTGCTATCGGACGACTCAAAAGCGGTGTCAATGCGCGCCAGGCCGAAGCCTCACTCAATCTATTGAGCCAGCAACTCGCCAGGGAGTTTCCTGATAGCAACGAGGGACAGTCGATCAAGATTGGACCGCCGGGATTTATCCTGCCCGAGTTTCGTGGCGCAGTCGTCAGTTTTACCTGGGTCATGATGGCCGCAGTCGGTTTGGTGCTGCTCGTCACGTGTACAAATCTCGCCGGTCTGATGCTCGCACGAGCCACCGATCGACGCAAAGAGATCGCGATCCGTCTCGCGATGGGTGCAAACCGTTTACGACTAATTCGCCAACTACTTACTGAAAGTATTTTGCTCTCATTCGCAGGAGGCGTCGCCGGTTTGTTGCTTGCGCTTTGGATCGTCAAGGTGCTGTTGGCACTCAAACCGCCTATCGATTTCCCGATCGCACTCGACGTTGATATTGATTGGCGCGTGCTCCTGTTTTCACTCGTCGTTTCGATAACGGCAGGCGCAGTGTTTGGATTAGCACCGGCATTACAGTCAACCCGGCCGGGTCTCCTTCGCGCGTTGAAAGATACCGCGGCACAGGGTGGCGCCGTCAAAACACGACTGCGCAGCGTGCTCGTAGTGGCACAGATCTCGATCTCGCTCATGGTCCTGATCGCAGCGGGACTCGTTATCCGGACGTTGCAGCAATTGCAGACGATGCACCCGGGCTTCGAGACACAAAACGCACTCACGATGTCTTTCGACCTCGGTTTGCAGGGTTATGACGAAGCACGTGCTCAGCAGTTCTACCATCAATTGGCGGAACGGGTGCAATCGTTGCCCGGTGTTGAATCGGCCGCAGTGACGAGTTACATCCCTCTCAGTCTTAACTTCAACAGTCGCAATATATTCATTGAAGGCAAGCCGGCCGAGCGCGGTGAAAATGTGCCACTCTCGATGAATGGCAGTGCTGGACCAGGCTACTTCAAGACCATGGGTACGGCGATTCTGCAGGGCCGGGAGTTTAACGAACAGGATCAGGAGAAGTCCGAACAGGTTGCGGTCGTCAACGAGACATTCGTTCGGCGCATGCTACCCGAGCTGCAAAATCCTGCGGAAGCGGTCGGCAAGCGCTTCAGCTTCCACGATGCCAGTGGTCCCTTCATTCGCATCGTCGGCGTTGCGCAACCCGGCAAGTATTTCAACATCGCTGAAGATCCCCGCTCTTTTGTCTGGACACCGATGACTCAGGACTACCAATCGAGCGGCATTCTGGTAGTCCGCGCCAAAGGAAATCCCGAAGGACTGATTGGACCAGTTCGCAGCCAGGTGCAGTCGCTCGATCCAAATCTGCCGCTCTACGACGTCAAGACATTCACAGAGCACATGAAGTTCGCGTTGTTCCCGGCGAAAGTCGCGGCAACCGTGCTCGGAGTGTTTGGACTCGTGGCTTTGATGCTGGCGGCGATCGGTGTTTACGGAATCACGTCGTACGCCGTCGCGCAGCGTACACATGAGATCGGCGTGCGACTCGCGCTGGGGGCGCAGTTGAGCGACGTGCTGCGACTCGTGCTTGGTCACGGACTGAAGCTGACGATCATCGGCGCCGTGCTGGGACTGTTTGGCGCTTTTCTCGCGACCCGCGCGATCACGAGTGTGCTTTATGGCGTGAGCGCAACGGATCCACTGACATTTGGTTTTGTGTCGTTGTTGCTGATCGGCGTGGCTCTGGTTGCGTGTTATGTACCCGCACGACGGGCAACCAAGGTCGAACCGTTAACTGCACTCAGAAACGAGTGAACACGGATGGAAACACTGATTAAAGACCTGCGCTACGGCGTTCGCAGTTTTCTTAAACGCCCGGGGTTCCTGTTCATCGCCATTTCCACGCTCGCGCTCGGCATTGGTGCGACGACGGCGATGTTCACGGTGGTGAATTCAGTGTTATTGCGCCCACTGAACTTCCCGGAACCGGAACGGATTGTACGTTTCCAGGGAGTTAATCCGCGGCAGGGGATTACTGAGAGCAACATGTCCGTTCCCGACATCGTCGACTGGCAGACGCAGAGCCAGTCGTTCGAACAGATCGCAGGGTTTGTTTCCGGCGGCGTGTTCCTCAATATCGGCGACGAAACTGAGCGCGTGCGAGCCACGGCTGTAACGACGGACTTCTTTCCGCTCTTCAAAACGAATCCGATCAGTGGCCGCACGATACAAGCGGATGACATGAAGGAAGGCGCCGAGGCTGCGGTCGTGATCAGCCATGCGTTGTGGCAGCGACGTTTCGGCGGAACGTCAGACGTCGTCGGCCGAAAGATCATGATGAACGGTAAGCCGGCGACGATCGTGGGAGTCATGCCGGCCGGTTTCAATTATCCAAATGACGCCGAAGTCTGGGCAGCGTTTCAGTTAAAACCAACCGAAGAGCCTCGTGACAACCGATACGTTTCCGTCGTGTCGCGATTGAAGCCGGGTGCTTCGCTGTCGCAAGCGCAGAGCGAGATGGACACCATCAGCCAGCGACTGTCGCAGAACTATTCGGAGACAAACAGTGGTTGGGGCGTTCGGCTCACCGAGTTACGTGAGAGCCTCGTGGGTGAGTTAAAGACGTCGCTGATTGTCCTGTTGAGCGCGGTCGGTTTTGTGTTGTTGATTGCTTGTGCAAACGTCGCGAATCTGCTGCTGGCACGCGCCGCTACCCGGCAAAAGGAGATTGCTGTTCGCACTGCGCTGGGCGCGAGTCGTTTGCGCGTCGTGCGGCAACTGCTTACGGAGAGTGTTTTACTTTCGGTGGTGAGTGGTATCGCCGGTCTCGCGCTGAGTGTCTGGTTGATCAAATTGCTTATTGCCATCACGCCGCCGAATACACCACGTATCGACGAAGTCGGAATCGATCTGCGTGTGTTTGGTTTCACTCTCACCGTAACTGTCCTGGCGGGTCTGTTGTTTGGTCTCGTACCGGCATTACAGACCTCGCGGCCCAACCTCAACGAGGAACTCAAAGACAACGGTCAACGCGGATCCGAAACAGGTGGACGCAATCGCGTCGGTAGTTTCTTGATTGTTTCAGAAATCGCTATCTCGTTCATTCTGCTCGCCGGCGCTGGATTGCTGATCAAGAGCTTCATGCACCTGCGGGAAATTAATCCCGGCTTCAATCCGGATAACGTTCTGGTGATGCGTCTGACTTCACCGCCAGGCAAATATGCACAGGGCGAACCGCGCGCACAGATTTTCAAGCAGCTTGTCGATCAGGTTAAAGCAACGCCCGGGGTGCAGTCTGCCGGCGTCATACTAAGCCTGCCGTTGGGTGGCGACACGTTTAATGTTTGGCGCGGACTGATTCGTGAAGGCCGGCCCATGACGCCCGAGGAGCAAACGAACGCACAGCATCTTGCGATCACACCCGATTACTTTCAGGCACTTCAGATTCCTTTGAAAGCCGGGCGTTTCTTTACCGATCAGGACAATTCACAGAGCACCAAGGTCGTGATCATCAATGAAAAATTGGCGCGCGAGTTGTTTCCGGGGGAAAGCCCCATCGGCAAGCACTTCTCGATCTGGCGTGATGAAAAATTTCCGCGCGAAGTCGTCGGCGTCGTAGGCAATACCAGGCAATCGCTCGACGAAGAACCGGGAGAACAGATGTACGTTCCGTACGCGCAGGATCCGACGTGGGGCAGTCTGTCGCTGGTTGTGCGAACGAGTGGTGAGCCGACTGCGCTGGCAGGATCAGTGCGCGAAGCCATCCGTTCGGTTGATAAAGCCGTACCGAATTACAACCTCAAAACGATGAACGACGTTGTCTTCACATCGGCAGCGCCGCGACGAGTTCCGATGTTGTTGTTGAGTGTTCTTGCCGGTGCGGCGATGTTGCTCGCGATGCTCGGGATTTATGGTGTCACGTCGTACTACGTCACGCAGAGAACGCACGAGATTGGTGTGCGTATGGCGCTCGGCGCGCAGATTGTCGACGTGCTGAAGCTGGTTCTGAAACGCGCGATGTTGCTGGCGCTGATTGGGATCGGTATCGGAAGTGCGGGTGCAGTTGCGGTGACGCGTTATATGACGACGTTGCTGTTTGGAGTGAAGCCGATTGACGTCGTGACGTTTGTAGCGGTGGGTGCCGTGTTGGCGTTAGTGGTGCTAATCGCGTGTCTCGTACCGGCACGCAGGGCCGCGAAGATCGATCCACTCGAAGCGTTGAGATAGGTCCACAGATTACGCAGATTCAATCTGTGAAATCTGTGGATAGGTTTTCCTCGCTCGTGGTGTTAGTAGTTTATGGAAACTTTACTTAAAGACATTCGCTATGGTGTTCGTGGTCTGTTAAAGAGACCCGGATTTACAGTTATTGCTCTCATCACTCTCGCGCTGGGCATTGGCGCTAACACGGCGATCTTCAGCGTCGTTAACGCGGTGCTGTTGCGACCGCTTCAGTTTCGCGATCCGGAACAGTTAATGGTCGTTTGGGAAGAGGCCAGCTTCGCCGGCTTTCCGAACAACACGCCTGCACCGGCGAACTACATCGATTGGAAAAACCAGAACCAGTCGTTTGCAGACATGGCTGCCGCTGCAACTGCCAGTTTCAACCTCATTGGCGACGGCGAGCCGGAGCGCATTCAGGCAAATTCAGTCAGTGCAAACTTCTTTCCGCTTTTCGGCGTGCAACCGTTGCTAGGCCGCAGTTTTCTTCCCGAAGAAGATCGTCCCGGCGGTAACAAAGTTGCGATGCTGAGCTACAGCCTCTGGCAGAGTCGTTACGGCGGCGATCGCAACATCGTCAATCGCGAGATTCTGCTCAATGGAGAGAAGCACACGGTCGTCGGTGTGATGCCGGCGGGTTTCCAGTTTCTCGAGAACGACGTGCGCTTGTGGGTGCCGATGGCGTTGGACCAGGAGGAGATGGCGAATCGCGGCGGACATTATTTACAGGTTATCGCGCGCTTGAAGCCGGGTGTGGTGCTCTCGCAAGCGCAGGCAGACATGACCGGCGTGATGCGACGGATTGCGACGGACCATCCCAACGAGACGTTCGACGGCAAACTCGGTGCAGTTGTGGTGCCGCTGCGCGATCAGCTCGTTGGCGATTCGCGCAGCTCGCTGACAGTGTTGTTGGTAGCGGTCGCATTTGTGTTGCTGATTGCGTGTGCTAACGTCGCCGGACTCCTGCTGGCGCGTGCAGTCGGTCGTCGTCGTGAGATCGCTTTGCGCATGGCGCTGGGTGCGGGGCGCGTTCGCGTCGTCAGGCAATTGCTCACTGAAAGTTTGTTGCTGGCGACGGTTGCCGGCGTGCTGGGATCTCTTCTGGCGTATGCGAGCTTTAGTTTCCTCCAGGGACTAATTCCGGAACAGATGGCTGCCGCTACGAGTCTTAACCTCGACACGCGCATACTCCTCTTCACGCTTGCGATCTCGATCGTTACGGGAGTCGTCTTTGGACTTGTGCCCGCGCTTCAGGCGGCGAAGTTTGATCTGAACGACGCGTTGAAGCAGAGCAGCACGCGCGCGACGGCCAGCGGTCGTTTGCGCAGCACGCTGATCGTTTTCGAAGTAGCGCTTTCAATCGTTCTCCTCGTCGGCGCGGGTCTGCTGATCCAAACCTTGTTTCAACTCTTCCGGCAGTATTCAGTGCTTGAACCGGACAAGGTTCTGACGATGCGCACGATCCTGCCGCGCGAGAAATACAAAGAACCGCAAGTGCGCGACAACTATTACCAGCAGGTGCTGCAACGCGTTGAGCATCTGCCGGGTGTTGTGTCTGTGGGTTACAGCACTTCCGTGCCGCTTTCGTGGAAGGGCGGGTCGAGTGGCTTCTATCCGGAAGGGACCAAGAATCCGATTCCGGGCATGTCGTACGACGCGATTCATCGACAAGTAAGTGCTGACTACCTGAAGACAATGAATATTGCGCTGCGACAGGGCCGCTATCTCGACAATCGCGACAATGCGCAATCAATGAATGTCGCGGTGATCAATGAAACGATGGCGCGACAATATTGGCCGGGTGAGAATCCGCTGGGCCGTCGCTTCAAGCTCGGTGGTCCTGACGAGACGGACCTTCCGTGGATTCAAATCGTCGGAATTGCTGCGGACCTGCGACAGATGGGACTCGATGAGCCGGTGAAGGCTGAGATGTATCTGCCGTACCAACAAGTGGATCATCCGTGGTTCATGCCACGTGATCTCGCGATTCGTACCAACGGCGACCCGTCGAGTCTGGTCGGGGCAGTACGTCAGATCATTCGCGAGGTCGATCCGGATCAGCCGGTGTCGAACGTTGCGACGATGGAGGAAGTGCTCGGCACTGAAGCTGCGCAACGGCGCATGGGAATGATCATGCTGGCTGGATTTGCAGTGCTGGCATTGTTGCTGGCGTCGCTTGGGATTTACGGTGTGCTCGCGTACTTCGTCACACAGCACACAAACGAGATTGGCGTGCGACAAGCGTTGGGTGCAACTCCGCGCGACATACTGTTTCTGGTGTTGAAGAAGGGGATGGGATTGACGCTTGTTGGCGTGGCGATCGGACTGGCGAGTGCGTTTGCATTGACGCGGTTGATGAGCTCGATGTTGTTTGGCGTGAAGGCGTCGGATCCGTTGACGTTTGTCGCGGTGCCGGTGTTGCTCGCGCTCGTGGCGTTGCTGGCTTGCTACATTCCTGCGCGTAGAGCGACGAAGGTCGATCCGCTCGTCGCACTGCGATACGAATAGGGCCACCAAAAGCGAAGGCGCACATAAGAATATGTTGGTTCAAGATGTTCGTTATGCCTTGAGGATTCTGTGGAAGAGTCCGGGGTTGACGGTAATTGCGCTGTTGACGTTGGCGCTCGGAATCGGCGTGAATAGCGCGATCTTCAGTGTCGTCAATGCGGTGGTGTTGCGTCCGCTGCCTTATCCGCAGTCGGAGCAACTGATGGTGGTCTGGGGGAATTTGCACAAGGCCGGACTCGAAGAGATCGAGGCCTCGGCGCTCGAGCTCAGAGACTTCCAGCAACAGTGCCAGGCTTTCGATCAAATTGCAGCTTATTCGATTGAAGGTTTTAACCTCACTGGTGTCGATCAGCCGGAGCGTCTGCGTGGCGCTGCTGTTTCCGCGAATCTTTTCCCGACGCTCCGTGTGCAGGCACAACTCGGTCGCAACTTCCTGCCCGATGAGGATCAACTTGGCAACGACACGCGC
>DASWUM010000083.1:0-140062 GCA_036401595.1 Pyrinomonadaceae bacterium | reverse complement strand
GGCGGCCACGGAGGGCCGCCCCTACAGTACGTTCGATCATGACTGAGCAATTATCGATCGGGGAGTTCGAGACTTGTGCCGGTGACTGAGAATTTGCCGGTCACTACTGATGCGGAGCCTGGCTGGCCGCCACCGGCACTGACGAGGAATTCACCCGGCTCGATCACGCGTTTGCCGCCGTCATCGATCAACGACATCTGCCGCGGTGAGATGGTGAACGTCACGCTTTGCTTCTCGCCGGGTCGCAACGAAATGCGATCGAAACCAACCAGCGAACGAATAGCCACAGGCGCCGACGCAGCGACATCGGTGAGATACAACTGCACCACCTCATCCCCTGCCCTGTCGCCAACATTCTTCACATCAACCATCACCTTCATCGGCTGACCGGCCTTCACCGCTTTCGCATCAAACCGCAGATTGCTGTACGCAAAACTCGTGTAGCTCAACCCAAACCCGAACCTGTACAGCGGCTCGCCTTTGAAGTAACGATACGTCCGTCCCTGCATGCTGTAATCCGTGAACGCGGGCAACTGGTCCACCGATTTGTAGAACGTCACCGGCAACCGACCCGCCGGGTTGTAATCGCCAAATAAAACGTCGGCGACTGCAGTTCCACCTTCACCACCCGGATACCATGCCTGCAAGATCGCCGGCACATTATCGTTGGCCCAATTCACAGCAAGCGCACTGCCGCTGAGCAACACCACCACCACAGGTTTTCCAGTCGCAACTACAGCCCTCAACAATGCTTCTTGTGTCTTCGGCAAATTGAGATCGGTTCGATCGCCACCACGAAAGCCGTCGACCTTTACGGTCATCTCTTCGCCTTCAAGTCCCGCCGAGATGCCGAGCACTAGCACGCTCGCGTCTGCCGCTCGCACCGCCGTCACCGCTTCATCGATCAGCCGCTGCTCGAGCCGCGGATAAGACCAGACAAGCTTCGCCACCGCCTCCCGATTGGTTTGGAAATACTCCATCCTCAAGTCGTAATTGCGCCCAGCTTCGAGCGTGACCTCCTTCGTCAACGTCTTCGTTGGATTCAAGGCCCACGCATCAACCAGAAGTTTGCCGTCAAGGTAAAGCCGCGCCCCATCGTCCGCCGTGAATCCAAGCGTGTACGTTCCCGACTCGACCGGCGTGAGTTTGCCGATCCAGCGAACAGAAAAACTGTTTTCGTTCAACTGCGGCGTGGGTTTGAAGCGTCCCCAGTTGAAATCAATGCGCTCATCCGTGCGCACAGTCGCAGGGTCCCCGCGCAGTTCCTGATTGTTGAAATACTCAGCCTTGAGTCCTGGTTTTCCATCAACCGACAAAACAGACGACGGCACAGTCACTACCGATTCGCCGGCGAGCGTCGAACCGAGCGCGTAAGTGACTTTCGTATTCGGCGAGACTGCATTTCGGATTCCGGCCAGCGGCGTGATCAAGCGTGATGGATAACCATAATAATTTCCCCACAACACTTCAGGCGCATCGGCGTTTGGTCCAATCACGGCGATACTCTTCAGATCCTTCTTCAACGGGAGCGTGCGATTGGCATTCTTCAACAGCACCATCGACTCGCGCGCAGTCTTCAGCGCAAGCTGATGATGTTCGGCGCTGTCGTTTTGCGAAAACGGAATGCGCGCGTATGGGACCATCTCGGGCGGATCAAACATGCCGAGCCGGAATCGCGCCGTCATCAGACGTTTCACCGACGTATCGATCTCAGCTTCGGTGATCAATCCTTTCTGCACTGCCTCGAGCAGCTTCACATACTCATTGCCACACGTCAGATCAGTCCCGGCGCGCACTGCGAGCGCCGACGATTCAGCTTCAGTCTTGACGAACTTGTGATACTCCCAAATGTCTCTGACGGCGCCACAATCAGAGACGACGTAGCCATTGAAGCCCCACTCGCCACGCAGTATGTCGACCATCAAATTCTTATTGGCGCAACATGGTTCGCCATTCGTGCGGTTGTACGCGCACATGATCGAATAGGCTTTGGCCTCGACGATCGTGTCGTGAAATGCGGGCAGATACGTCTCGCGCAGATCTCGTTCGTAAGCTTTCGCGTCGAAGCTGTGACGTTCCGGTTCCGGACCACTGTGCACGGCGTAATGTTTTGGGGTAGCGATCACCTTGAAGTAGCGAGGGTCATTACCTTGTAGTCCCTTGACGAACTGAACACCAAGTCTTGCGGTCAGGTATGGATCTTCACCGTACGTCTCCTGGCCGCGTCCCCAGCGTGGATCGCGGAAGATGTTGATGTTTGGACTCCAGAAAGTGAGCCCTTGGTAGCGAGCGTGTTGATTGTTACGGATGAACTCGTGATGCTTCGCGCGCGCTTCGGTTGAGATGACGTCGGCGACGTCGTGCATCAACGTGGTGTCCCAGGTAGCGGCGAGACCGATCGCCTGCGGGAAGACGGTGGCGTAACCCGCGCGCGCGACACCGTGCAGCGCTTCGTTCCACCAGTCGTATGCGGGAACGCCGAGTCGTTCGATGGCCGGCGCGCCGTTCTGCATTTGCAGGACTTTTTCTTCGAGCGTCATCCGCGAGACGAGATCATTGACGCGGGCTTCGATTGGGAGGTTGGGGTTTTTGTAAGGAGGTTGGGTCTGCGCGTGAGACGAGGGCAGGCCGAATATGATCAGTCCTACTAAGACGACCGTCAGGTATGAATGTTTCTCGCGCAAAGGCGCAAAGGCGCAAAGGAAGAATGTAAGAAAGCCTTTGTGTTTTTCTTTGCGCCTTTGCGCCGTTGCGCGAGACTTCTTTTCCATGGTCAGCGCACGCCGAAGAGGATATCAACCGTCAACTGGTCCAACCGCTCGTACGGCAAACTCTTGCGCGCTAACTCAACGCGATCGAGCGGCATCTCCTTCACGCGCTTTCCGTTCTCAGTGCTGTAACGGCCAAGCGGTTCCACCGAACCAGCACCGTTGTTTATCTCAGCGAGCAGCGCCTTAATCTCCTGATCCTCATCAAACTGCCGTGCCTTTTCCTTGAGTATCAGATAATTTCGCATGCATCCGGCCGCAAACGTCCACACACCTTCCTCGTCTTCACTCCGATACGAGTGCGCATCGAAGTGTCGTGGCCCATCGTACGCAGCCTCCAGCAACCGCACCAAAAAGAACAAATTCTTGATCGACTCCGATCCGAATCTCAGATCCTGATCGAAGCGTGGACCCTTCTGATCGTTGAGATCGATATGAAAGAGTTTGCCCGCTTCAATCGCCTGTGCCACGACGTGATAGAAGTTGAGTCCAGACATCTGCTCGTGCCCGACTTCAGGATTGACACCAACCATCTCCGCATGATCGAGTGTCGCGATGAATCCAAGCATCGCGCCCGTTGTCGGCAGATAAATGTCCCCACGCGGCTCGTTGGGTTTTGCTTCCAAAGCGAAACGGAAGTCGTACCCCTGATCGATCGAGTACTCGCAGAGAAAGTTGAGCGCCTCACGATTCCATTTCAGCGCCTCGCGCGGATCTTTTGCCGCATCGACTTCCGCGCCTTCACGTCCACCCCAAAAAACATAAATGTGCGCGCCCAGCTCCGCGCCGAGGTCCATCGATCGCATCGTCTTCTGCAACGCATACATGCGCACGCGCGGATCGCTTGAAGTAAACGCACCATCCTTGAAAACCGGATCGTAAAAGAGGTTCGTCGTCGCCATCGGCACCTTCATGCCGGTGTCGTCCAGTGCCTTCTTGAACTCGCCGACGATGCGATCTCGTTCAGCCGGAGTCGCATCGATCGGCACCAGATCGTTGTCGTGCAAATTCACGCCGTAAGCACCCAGCTCACTCAAACGTTTTACGATCGTCACCGGACTCACAGTCGCGCGCGTCGCATCGCCAAACGGATCGCGCCCGCGATTCCCAACAGTCCATAGGCCAAAAGTAAACTTGTGTTCCGGTTTCGGTTGAAAGTTATTGCTTACCATGTATCCCTCTTCTTTGAGTTTTTCATTCCTTTTTGCGGCTCAAGGTAACGGCTCGCGAAATTCAGGAAGGTGGGCCAGTTCGGCGCTGTCGTGTGCCCGCCACGGTGCTGGCGATAAGCGACGTCGCCGTCGATCAAAGTAGTTTCGATCGCCGGAAACTCGCTCACGCCGAGATCTTCTTTGCCTAAAAGTTTGTACACCGGACCGGCAGCGGCAGCCGCCATGAACATTCCCCTCGCATCGACCCAATAGTCGCCTTTGTCGCCGGCACCGATGAACACCGGACGTGGCGCGCAGAGTGCGATCAATTCGTGCGCATCCACCGGCAAATCGTTCCAGTTAAGCGGCCCCGCATACTTGAGATAGTTGCCGGCCATCCAATGATACTCACCGGACGATGCGATGTTCTCAACGAGTTCGCCCCAGTTTCGTCGATGAAGCTTTGCGCCGGCTGCTCCAGATGAACTGACATACGCGACTGCGAAACGCGGATCGTATGCCATCGCAACCAGCACGGCTTTACCGTAACGCGAATGGCCTTCGAGTCCGACGCGTTTTGCATCGACAGTCTTGTCACTCTCAAAATAATCGAGCGCGCGACTCGCTCCCCATGCCCACGCACGCAACGCGCCCCAATCGTCGAGCCCGCGCGGCTGGCCTTTGTTTGTCAGACCGATGATGCCCAACGTTAACCCGGCGCCATTGTCCGGCTGGACACTCGTTGGAATCAGACTCGCGTATCCCCAACCTCTACTCAGCACCTGCTGTTGCCACGGCGGATCTGGTGGCGACGATGACGCTGGGGGCGCAGGCTGCGCCGGCGGACGAAATCCAGGCGGAAACACGAAACTCAGTTCCATCATGACCGGAACGGGCCCCGTCGCCTTCACCGGAGTTGTCAGTGATAACTGAATATCTACATTGACGAGTGGATAAGCGGAGTTGTTAACGTGGCCAATGATTTTTTTTGAGACGACAGGAGTGTCGTACTTCACTTCCTCTTTCGTCTCGACTACTTCCCATTCAACACGCGGCACGTTGTTCGGGACTCTGCCGTACATCTCGCGATCGAAGTCTGCGACGATTTCCGGTCGCCGCTGGTCCCACCACATCTTTGCCGTGGTCACGCGCTTGCCATTCTTCAGTAACAGCGGATCGGGAAGTTGCGGATAGGGATTCGCTTTTGCTTCGTCGTAGTTCGCGGCGTTTGGCGCGTTTGGATCGTTGCCATTAACGCCAGGCCGGAGCGACGCGATGCCAAGGAGTCCTAATAGCCTGCGATGGTCCTGTTCGGCGGTTAAATCTGCCGGCAATTTCAAATCGTTGCCGGCAGTGTTGATGACTGCGGCTAACGCCGGCTTGCCTCTGCCGAAACGATCGAACAGGAGTGGATAATTCGTGCGGCCTTTCATGGGCCAGTTGTTGAGCCACGAATCTCCGTCGGCAACGCCCCAGAAGGTTACACGCTCGATAGCGTCGCGATGTTTGAGATAAACCTGAAACAATTCGGCATAACGCTTCGCCAGCGCGAGCTGCTTTGCGTCCGGTAAACGATCGACGTAAGGATTTAATTGCGGCGTGACCGGATCGTCGACGGCGTAATCGGCTCCGATTTTCGTTGTGCGCGGCAACACGTCAACATCAAGCTCGGTGATTTGAATTCTCATGCCCAATGCGGAAAACGCGGCGATTGTCGCGTCCTCATCGGCGACCGAGGGCCATTCGAGTTGATTGTGGTTTTGCAGTCCGACGCCGGAGATCGGAACGCCCGCGGCTTTTAGCTTCTTGATCAACTCAACGCCGCCTGCACGCTTCGCCGGCAGTTCCAGATCGTAGTCGTTGTAATAGAGCTCAGCGCTTGGATCAGCTTCGTGTGCAAACTTGAACGCCTGGACCAGATAATCTTCGCCAATGATCTTGTACCACGGCGATTGGCGCATAGTGCCGTCCTGATTCAAGGCTTCGTTGACGACGTCCCAACCTTTGATTCTTCCTTTGTAACGACCAACAACGGTGAAGATGTGATCGCGCATTCGCTTCAGGAGTGTTTCGCGATCCGCGGGATTTCCCTTTCCGTCTTCAAAGACCCAACGCGGTGTTTGGTTGTGCCAGACAAGCGTGTGGCCGACGATAAACATCCCGCGCTTCTCGCCAAACTCGACAAACCGATCCGCGGCGGCAAAGTCATAACGATCTAGTTCGGGATGAACCAACGCCCACTTAAGAATGTTTTCCGGCGTGATGCTGTTGAAGTGGGTTGTGACGATCTGTGCGCCGCGAGTATCTTGCTCAAAGATCTGGCGGCGGTTCAGCGCCGCTCCGATTTTGAAGTCGTTCTTAAAAACGTCCTTCAAAGTTCTTTCTTGCGCCGCGACTGAAAAGCAGATCACGAAGCAGCACAAAAACACGAGAATGTTAGTGGCTCTTTGTGGCCTACTTAACTTCGAGTTTAACCGTTTCATACTTTGCTGAACTCGTTCCAACCATGATGTCGAACCATCCCGGCTCGACGACGCTTTTCATATTCACGTCGAGAAATGAGAGTTTGTCAGGCGTGATCACAAACTCAACCGTCTTGCTCTCGCCCGCCGCGAGTGAAATGCGCTTGAAGTCTTTGAGCTCCATTATCGGGCGCGTCACTGAACTCACGAGATCGCGAATGTAGAGCTGCACGATTTCGTCACCGGCGCGCTTTCCAGTGTTGGTTACGGTGACGCTGACTTTCGTCTCGTCCGCGGCGCCGATGCGTGCCGGATTAACTTTCAGATTGGAATAAGCGAACGTCGTGTAGCTCAGACCAAAGCCAAACGGAAACAACGGTTCCCTGTTGGCGAAGAGATAACCCCTGCGTGCGGTCGGCTTGCGGTTGTAGTAAAGCGGAAGCTGGCCCACTGAGCGCGGGAAACTAATCGTGAGCTTGCCACCCGGGTTGTAATCGCCGAAGAGAACATCCGCGACGCCAATGCCCGTTTCCTGTCCTAGATAAAATCCTTCGAGTATCGCGGGCACATTTGCGGCAATGTAGTTGATCGAGAGTGGACCGCTGTTAATCAACAGCACAATCATCGGCTTGCCGGTCTCGAGAACCGCTTTAACCAGATCATTCTGTCGTCCAACCAGATCAAGGCTATCGCGATCGCCGAGATGATTGTCGGCCCAGCCTTCCTTGTTTGTATCCTCATTGCCTCCGAGCACGAGCAATGCGACGTCGGAACTCTTCGCAACCTGCACAGCTTCGGCAATCAACTTGTTGTCCTCTGCCGGATCGCTAAGCTGGGCGCTATCCGCGAACCAATTTCCGCCTTCTTTCGTGATCTTGCAGCCTTCGGCATAGTTGACTTTGACACGTCCGCCGACTTTGTCCTTTATTCCCTGCAGCACACTAACGCCGCGCATCGGATCGTCGCTGTAGCCGCCGAGATGAACCTGCGCCGCATTTGGACCAATCACCGCGATCGACCGCAACGCACTCGCATTCAACGGCAACACGTTGTTCTCGTTCTTCAAAAGCGTAATCGATCGCCGCGCAGCTTCCGCCGCGAGCGCCCGGTGTTCCGCCGAGTTCGTGATTCGCACCGTGCGTTCAACGTCAACGTAAGGATTCTCAAATAAGCCGAGCAGAAACTTCGCACGTAGATTTCGCGCCACCGCTCGATCGATCATTGCCTCCGACACTTGACCGTCTTTCACGAGTTGCAAAAGCGTCGGGTACGAATCGGGATCGGGAAGCTCTGTATCGACGCCGGCTTCAATCGCGAGCTTTGCAGTCGTCAACTTGTCGCCGGCGAGATGGTGGAGTTCCATCATTTGCGGAATCGCGTAGTAATCAGAAACCACGAGACCATCAAAGCCCCATTCCTCGCGCAGTAGTTTTTGCAGTAACCACTTATTCGCATGCGAAGGCATCCCGTCGATCTCGTTGTACGACGGCATGACGGCGCCGATCTTCGCCTCGGTTACGGCAGCCTTAAAGCTCGGCAGGAAATATTCACGCAATGTTCGTTCGGAGAAGTTGACCGGCGCGATGTTGGTGCCGCTCTCAGGCTGGCCGTGCGCTGCGAAGTGTTTCGCCGTCGCCATTACGTGATTCCCGTCGATGCCGGGTCCTGGTCCCTGCAACGCTTTGACGATCGCGACGGCCATGCGCGAAGTCAGATACGGATCTTCGCCGTACGTTTCCTCAGTTCGGCCCCAACGCGCATCGCGTGCGAGATCGAGGTTTGGACCAAGCACGAGTTGACTACCACGCGCGCGTGTCTCCATCGCACCGGCGGTGAAGACTTTGGTGACGAACTCCGGATCCCACGTCGTCGCGAGTGCGATCGGTTGCGGAAAACTCGTGCTGCCCTTGGCCATGTGGCCATGAAGTATCTCGTCGTGAAAAATCGCGGGAATGCCGAGCCGGGTGTTTTCGACCAGCCATTTCTGAAGCGCGTTGGCAAACGTCGCTCCTTCGCGTGGTCCTTTGCGTTCTCGTTGCCGCGCGATCTGGCCGATGCCGTGCTTCATTACTTCCGCGGCTTTCGCAGGCGAGAAGTCACCGCGATCGGTGGCGAAATCGGTTTGCGGATTTACTTGCGGTCGATTTCCCCATAGACAGGTTAACTGCGCGATCTTTTCTTCCAACGTCATGCGCGACAAAAGATCGTTGACGCGGCGTTCGACAGGAAGGTTCGGGTTCTTGTAATCGGGCCTGCCGCCGTCTTGTGTGTGCGCCACGGGCAGGCAAAATGCTGAAACGATGAGCGTGACGCTGATCGTGAGTCCAATGATTCGCGATTTTTTCATTTTATTTTTAGCCGCGGATGAACGCAGATAAGATGCCGATCAGTTCATCCGACCCACTTTTCGAAATTTCCTGAGAACAGCCGAGTCACATCGCGCTCGATCTCCTGCGCGGTAACCGCACGTCCACTACTCAATAGCCGCTCGTACGAATCGGCAAGCGCGTTCGCGATCTCTGTGCGCGAGTGTTTCCACTTGTAGATCAATTGTTCGAGCACTCGTGCATCCGAGTGTTGCGGGATGAAACTCGTGCCCAGCAGCTCGAGTCGCTCGCGCGTGATCTCCGAAACGATCGATGGATTGTTCAAGAACCACCAGCAACCAAACGGCATCAGGTTGTTGAACTTTCGTGCCGCCACACACAACTCGTGCTGGTTCTCACGTGAAAGAAACGTCGCTAAAAACTTAACGTCAGGAAACATCGCACACAGTCGCTCGACCGCAGTCACATCAGCTTTGCCGACACCATCCCCCGCCTCGCGCAACTTTGGATTGACGCGTCGACGTACACCAGTCATGAGAGTGATCGCCAGCCCGTGCTCCTGCGCAGTCGGCATCACGACTTCACGCAACAACCTGTCGCGTGTGTCGTCAGCAGGAAACTTGAAATCCGCCGGCAGCGACACGCCCATGTAAACCGGATTCATCCGCTCGATCCACTGGTCGAGAAATTTTCGCAGGCTCGGAATGGTCTCCGTAACTTGCTTCACATTCAGCAGACGGTCCAATCGCAACGCCGACTTAAAGCGAGGATCCGCATTAAGATCACTTTTCCAGATCTCGCCTTCTACATCGTCAAACGGATCGTTCGTCATCACGACACCGCTCACCTGCGCGATGTCGAAAACGCGATCGATGTGTTCGCCGAGTCGCCGTGAATTGAAGAACGCGCGCGCCTCACTCAGGTTCTCGGCACGCGTGTCGAGACCAAAAGCATCGAGCACCGTCACGATGCCACGCGCCGCTTCCGACGCCGGAGAGTTTTCCACAAAGAGTGTCTGCCAAACCAGGTCTGCCTGATCTGTTTTCGACAGCGCCCAGAAATGATCGTGAGAAATTCGCGCGGAGCGAAGTGTTTCCGCAGTCAGGTAGTGATAAGTCAGCAGCTCATCGATGCCATAAAGACACAGTTCATTAAACTGCGACGGAAACAGATGGGTGTGCACATCCATCACCGGCATTGAGTTCACAACGATTTCGACGCGCGCACGCAATTCTTCCGAATCCGTGAGCAGGTCAGCAAACTTCGTGCGACTTTCGGTTGACGTGACCATATGTTCTTTCTCAGTCTTTTTTATCCACAGATTACACAGATTATTTTTATGGAATCTGCGTAATCTGTGGATGAATCTCGGGGGCTCTCGCATCAAGCGGATCGGCCCAACGATCGTTTGGGATCGTCGGCGTCCAACCCGGCCGCAGCGGATCCTGATCGTAGGGGTACGACCCAAGCCGCTGATACAAATCACGATACTCGGCAACTTTATCGCGATCCAGCTTAACACCCAGTCCAGGTGAAGCCGGTACGGCAATCGCACCGTTGTCGTACTTCAGCTTACCACCTTCAATGATGTCATCTGTTAAGTGATGATAATGAGCGTCAGCCGCGAACGACAGGTTGGGAATCACTGCGCCCAGATGAAGCATCGTCGCGAGCTGAATTCCGAGCTCGCCCGAAGAATGCACCGCCACGCCCAGTTGAAACGTTTCGCAAACTCCCGCCGCTTTCACACACGCGCGAATGCCGCCCCAAAATGTCGTGTCCAGCAACACAACGTCAACCGCCGTGTTTAGAATATTCGCTGCGAGCTGCTCGAAGTTTACAACGACGGTGTTGGTCGCGAGCGGCATGCGAACCTTCTCGCGCACACGTCGCATTCCGTTCATGCCAAACACCGGATCTTCGAGATAGTCGTTTCGGATGTCTTCGATCTGCTGTCCAAACCAGATCGCAGTCTCGGTAGACCAGACGCCGTTTGGATCGAAACGAAACCGATCGCCTTCGAGCGCTTCCGCCAGTGCGCGATAACATTTGAGCTCGAATTCAGGCGGAAACACTCCGCCTTTCAGTTTGTGCGACGTGAAGCCATAACGTTTCTTCAACTCCACTGCAAACTCAACGAGTTGTTCGACGGTGCGAACTTCGCCCTTCCCAGACTGCGGATAACGGAAGAAGAGGTACGACGCGAACGGAACGCTTTCACGTAAACGCCCACCGAGAATCTCTGAAACCGGAACACCCCACTTCTGCCCGAGAATATCCAGACACGCAAACTCGATCGCGGCCAGGATCTGTGTGCGATTGTTGTAGAGCGACGCAGTCGGATTCGAGATCAGAAATCTCAGCTCTTCCAGTCGCGCTGGATCGCGTCCCACCAAATACGACTTGAGCCCGCGAAAAGCTGCCTCCGCCGACTCGCCACCACCACCCATCTCACCCAATCCGATCAGCCCCTCGTCGGTCTCAACCTCCACGATCGTTCGCACAAACCTGCCCCAGTGACACCCGTTTGCATGACGCAACGGCGCCTCAAGCGGAACAGTAACAGTCGTGGCTCGTAAATCCGCGATCTTCATCCGTCTAATCCGCGGCTAAAACCTTCACCACTCGAGCGCCTTCGCCTTGTACTCAGCCAATGTATGCGCAGGCTTTTCTACACCTTCGGGCAAAGGTTTTTTTGAAAACGTCTGGAAGTAAAGCAAACACGCGTCACGCCACCAGACCGCATCGCGCTCCTGTATCGCGAGCTTCTTGCTGATCGCAGTGTATCGCTCCTCATCAATCTTGCCCGCGAGGGTGGCCCAATCTGCTCGCGTCTCTCTCACCCAATCGACACCGCGTTGATAGTGCAACGCGAGCTCGTCCCATAGCGTCCGGCCCGACTTCATCTTGTGGTCCCACGAGACGTGATGAAACCAAAGCAAGAACTCCTCCGGACAACGATCGATATCAGAAAACTCTTCGCGCAGTGGAAAATGATATTGGCTCACCGTGTTGCTGCCACTCTTCGTCCGATCGAAACCAATCCCAAACGCATCCGCTTTGTGATAGTAAACCGGGTTCCAATCGTCGCGCTTTTCCGTGTCCCACCATGGCGCTGGTCCATAATGATGTCCGCCCCAGAATAAATGGTGCAGGCCGAGCGGGGTCATGTAGTCGACGACCGCTTCGTGCGAACCGAGCATCATTTTCGTGATCTTGCTGACTGCGTTGGAATCGTGTGTCAGCGTCATCCTGATCCATTCACCTGCGATCTGTTCAGGCGAAGAATAGACACTCCAAGCGAGCCGGCCAAAGGCGTACCAGTTTGCCTGCAACATGTCGTAGCCGGTCCAATTCCGATCCGAACCCGTGTTGGCTACTCCCGCGATTCCCGTCAAACGCTGGCGATACAATGTTCCATCCACAACCTGCGCCACGCGCGAACCACGTCCCGCGGTGAATGTGTCAGCGCTGAGAAACTCGCGCCACATTGAGGCGAGAAACACGAGATGATTTGAGAAGCCGAGATACTCCTGAGTGATCTGAAACTCAGGCATCATCTGCGTTTTCGGCATCGCACCGAAGAGCGGATGAAACGGCTCGCGCGGCTGAAAGTCAATTGGTCCATTCTTCACTTGCAGCAGCACATTCGGAGCAAACTTCCCGTCAAATGGCTGGAGGTTTTCATAAGCGGCGCCGGCGCGGTCGTAACCTGGTTTGTTGTCGTAAACAAACGCTCGCCAAATGACGATGCCTTTATGCGGCGCGACCGCCGCTGCCAGCATGTTAGCGCCGTCGGCGTGCGTGCGGTTGTATGTTCTTGGCCCAGGCTGTCCTTCGCTGTTTGCCTTAACGAGAAAGCCGCCGAAATCAGGAATCAGTCTGTAGATCTCGTCAGTCTTCGTTTTCCACCACTTGCTAACTGTTGGATCGAGTGGATCGGCAGTCGCTAGTTTTCCGATCTCGATCGGGGCGGAGAAACGCGCGGAGAGATAGACGCGAATCCCGTAAGGGCGGAAGACGTTTGCAATCGCAGCGACCTTCGCGAGGTATTCGGGAGTAAGAATCTGCGCGTTGGCGTTGACGTTATTGAGGGCCGCGCCGTTGATGCCAATCGAAGCGTTCGCGCGCGCATAGTCGATCAGTCTTGGGTCAATGTGATTTGGTAGTTCGGCCCAATTCCAGAGTGACTTGCCGGCGTAGCCACGTTCGATGCTGCCGTCGAGATTGTCCCAGTGGTCGAGAATGCGCAGTTTCAGATCAGGTTTCTGATCGATGAACAGATCGTTGATTCGCGTTTCGGTTTGCAGTAAACGGAGAAAGTGAAATGCGCCGTACAGCGCTCCTACATCTGTGGACGAAGCAATAACGACGACAGTTCGATTGCGCTCCCTGACCGTGCGAATGCGATAACCTTCTGGTCCAAGTCGCTTCAGATCCGCTGTCCAACGAAGCGTGCGAATGAGAGGTGACGTCTGCGGTAATCCGACAACAACCGAGGCGCCGGCACGGTCACCAACAACGATCGGAGTTCCCAACAATCCCGCACAACCAACACTCAGCTCACGCCGAATCGCATCGAACGTCGCAGACTGACCTTGAACAGCAATCGACTTGATTCGCTCACGATACGTATTCAGCGACTGTTCCGGCAGTCGTTCATATCTCAACCACAACCGATACCCATCGTCGGCTTTCACACAGGTAATGCCACAAAAAAAGACAAAAAGCGCAAATGCTTTTGTCAGGTATTTCTGTGTGCTTTGTTGTGGCTTAAAGTAGGCCATTCTTACGAAGAAATTCGCGAATTTTGGCGTAACTGTCGATCATTTCTTGACGATTGAAGCCGCCGTGCTTGCGACCACGAATCGTCACCAGTTGATTCGGGACGCCCGCCTTATCGAGCATCGCATGCAAACGAACCGCATGGTTGTACGGCGCAACGTCGTCGTTCTCGCCATGTATCGTAATGATCGCCGGCAAACCCGCGCGCACGTAGTTGACAGGCGAAAGTTGCTTCGCAAGCTGTTCGGGATTGCTCATACTCCCAAACCACTCGCGCGCGTAGTTCTTCGCGTTCGGACCTTCAACAATATCGGCAACGTCGCCGATGCCGAACCAGTTAACGATCGCTGCAACTTTCAACTCCGGAACCGTCGCCGTATTCCAACGTGCACCACCGTCAACTACACACTGACGATCGAACACATTGTTTGCCGGCAACATACCCGTGATCAAAGCGAGATGCCCGCCCGCAGACGTGCCTGTCAAAACAAACTTCGACGCATCGAGTGAATACTCACGCGCGTGGCCGGTTATCCAGCGTAGCGCGCAACGAGTGTCTTCAACCGCAGCGGGCGCGGGCGACTGGTGCCCAGTTCGATACTCAACATTGACAACAGCCCAACCCAACTCCAGATACGGAAGCAGGTAAAGAACATTACGTTCCTTCTGTCCATCAACCCAACCACCACCATGAAAGAGAATCAAGGTCGGGTGCGGACGCGTTCTGTCTCTGGGGAGATAAAGATCAAGTTTCAGTTCTATGTTGTTTGCTTTTGCATAAGTGACGTTGGGAAGAATGTCGTAGTCAACGGGGGCATAATCAATCCAGCGATCCGTCTGAGCAACAGCCGAAGCCGTTATCCACAGATTACACAGAACGAATAAAACAATCTGCGTAATCTGTGGATAGGTTTTTTTAATCGTCATGCACGTCAGAAGTTAAGTCGCATTCCAAAACGCCACTGGCGCGACTGGTTGGGGCCATAAAGCCCGGTGATAAATCCGAAGTTACCGCTGTTGGTGTCACTGGTGGGGTTCGCGAAGTTCGCGTGGTTCGTCGCATTCAACGCCTCGGCACGGAATTGGAACTTCACCTTTTCCGAAATAGAGAACGTTCGGAAGATACTCAAGTCCGTCTCGAAGAATCCTGGACCACGCAAATTGTTTCGACCCACACTTCCGAAGCGGGCGCCGGTTTCATCCGCCCAGGCGCAGTTTGAGCTGCATGATACTCCCTGTATGGTTTTACCCTGCACCGTATTCGTAAAGTATGGCCCCGCCGATGAACCAACCTGCGAGGAAATTCCTATTCCGCCCAGAATGGCGATATCAGGAATTAATTGATTCGGTATCTGGGCGCTGCCTCCTGCCAGTAAACCTGGAGCGTTGCCCTGAATTACGTAAAACGGTATGCCGCTCATAATACTCATCACACCGCTCACCTGAAAACCGCCGAGTACCTTGCTGCTCCAGCCGTCCCTGGCCCACCGCTCGCCTTTGCCAAACGGCAGGTCATAGACGCCGTACATTTGCAGGTTGTGCGTCCGATCATAGCTGGCTGGACCACGATTCCGTTGTTTCTCCGGCAGGTATTGGATTCTCGGACCTCCATCGTTATCCGCAAAGTTGATCGTCTTGGACCAGGTGTAAGCGGTTCCAAAGAGCGAGCTGCCCCACCTTCTGGTGAATAACGCCTGCAGGGAATCATAGGTTGTGTCGCCATACGGTTGGATCGAGTTGATATCTCCCACCAAACCAAATTTGATCGCCAGCGGCCGGCCTGCGTTCCCTCCTCCCGGCGGACCAGCGTTGATATTGATAAAGCCCATCTGTCCGATAACCCGCGTGCCGACGTAACCAACCTGAGAGACGAACTTCCAAGGCAGTTGTCGTTCGATAAAGGCGTTAAAGGAGTGAATCCTCTTGCGCGGTTCATCAATCGGAAAAGTCGTGGTACCCGTATTCGCCGGCAAAGGCAGAATTCCCTGATTCAGATCCGGGGCAGGGCTCGTATTAATTAACCCCTGCCGCAGCGTAGTAACGGGGATGAACGAGTTACTAACGCCGTTGAAAGTGATTGCAGGCATCGACCAGATATTAGCGATCGGATAAGCATTTCTGACGTCCTGGAAAGGCCGAGGATCAGAGGATTGTCCGTAGCCGCCGCGAAACACGGTCTTGTCGTTGGCGCGGTAAGCAATTCCCAAACGCGGCAGGAACAGATTCACACCTGACACTGCGCCTCCATTAATATCAAGACCGCTCAATCCGCCGGTGACGACTTTACCGGTTGCAGGATCGAAACGGTTGATGCCGGTGTTGTCTTTTCGCGGAGTGGTAAACCTCTCCCAGCGCACCCCATAAATGAACGTAAGGTCGCGTGTAATCTGCCAATGGTCGCGAGCATAACCTGCGTACTGTTTCCAATAAACCGAGTTCGGATTGCGAAGCTGGTCAACTTTACCTGCAGAGGTCGGCAGGCCAAGCAGAAAGTCCGCCCAGTTATTGAAACGGTTTGCCGCCGCGGGATTACGGGTAAAGCCCAGAGCTTCACATTGTGCAACGGTCGCAGTTGCAGGGCAGCCTTGCAAAGCCGTTGCGTTCCCGCTGAAGCCGAAAGTGCCTCGCACGGTCTGGAATGATCCGCCCTGTGGTTGAAAGTGATTGAGCTGCGCGTTTAGGTAGTCGCCGCCGAAGCGGAACGAGTGAGCGCCTTTGAGCCAGGAAAGGTTCACAGCACCCACGTACTGATTATCGCGAAATAGAAACGGGTTCCCAGTGTTGTCGTTGCCGATATTGGTCCACCCCGCGCCAATCTGAAACGAGGGGACTCCGCCTTGAAGACGATCGGGGCCATTCGTGCCCGGGATCTTTAAGACATCCAAGCCAAAGTTCGAGACGATATCGAATCCTTCAGCACCTAATCTCTGTCTTGTGTAACCGACGTTTCCATCCAAAATGAGGGTCGGGGTAAACGTGTAGCTGGCGCCAAGCCCGAACACATTGATCAAACCGGGAGCCGTGCCTAATTGACCACCGTTCAAAGCAGGACCACTGACTTCTCCGAATATCGGCGGGTCAATGATGATCGTAGGCGAACGACTGTATCGTCCCCATAAACTGAAGTTGTCGGAAACGAAGTTGATCTTGTTGTCGATGTTTGTTCGATTGAACGAACCGATGCCAGTTGCGGCAAAATTGTTTTGGATGCCTGGCACATTTGGCAGCGGTAAACGTTTCAAAATTTCCAGTGACGCGATGTCAATGCGGTTTGCCGGAATTGTGTTGTTGGGGAACGGCGTGCGCAATCTTGGGTCAGGGTTCGACAATGGGTCGAACACTGTGATGCCAGTGCCAGTGAAGTTGACGTTGCCATTGGCATCAGGACGCAGGTTGGCGCCCGCAACACTGAAAGTCCCGCCCGCCGCGTTTCGTTGGGTCGTGCGCTCCAGGTCAGTGAAGAAAAACAGCTTATTCTTCCCGCTCCAGATCTTTGGGCCGCCTTCGCCAAAGTGCGGCAGGATAATAGGGCCACTGAACGCGTAACCGAATTGCGCCAGTATGTTCTTCGGATTCTTTGGCTGGTTTACCGGTTGGAAAAAGGTGCGTGACCTGAACCGGCTGTTTGTGTCGTAACCCCAACCGACGCCGTGGAAATCATTGCCGCCCGTCTTAATGCTCACGTTGACTGCGGCGCCACCCGCGAGCCCCTGCTCGGCGTCGAAGGCGTTGGTAACGATATTTACTTCCTGAATGGCTTCGGCCGGTGGAACGTAGACCGTGTTACCCGGCAACCAGGGGTAAATGACGCTCGAGCCATCAATCTTCGTATTGTTCTGCAAACGCGAAACGCCGTTGACGTTGAACGACATGGACCGCTGTGGATTACCCGCGGCGGAGTTATCCTCAGTGCCCGAGCCGTTGATGAAGAAGCCTCCGGTGCCTCTCGTGGTGCCTGGTATCAAATACATCAAACTCTGGTAGTTTCGACCGATGCTGCCGAAAAGTGGCAGGTCATTAATCTGTCGAGCTGTTTGCGTAACGTTCACGTCACCGCGATCAGTTTGCAGCGTGGCTTCCTGAGTGGCCGTGACGACAACCGTTTCCTCGACGCCGCCGACCTCCAGGGCAGCATCGAAACGAAAAGTTTTGTTCGCCTCGATGCGAACGTCTTCCCTGATCGTCGTTTTGAAAGACGCTCGGGAAATGGTCACTTTGTAAACGCCGACTTGTAGATCGTTTAGCGAGTAACCGCCACGATCGTCGGTCATGACACTTGATACGCCGCCAGTAGCCAGGTTAGTAACTTCGACCTTCGCGCCTGAAACGGCTGCTCCGTTTGGATCCGTGACATTACCAACGAGCGAGCCGTACAGGACTTGCGCCACCGCTACGGTGGCGAACAAAAGCACGCAGAGCAAAGTTAAAAACAGAAACCGGTGCGATTTGGAAGTGAGTGGTCTGGCAAAGGTAAACATCGACGTATCTCCTTTGATGAAGATTGGCATTTTAGCCATTTAGTTCGAGGCCACAACAAAATACACATTAAAGCGCTCAGACGATCGAAGGAGCGCCGAAGTGCTTCAACAAAACGAGTGCTATCGTTCCCCGCAAGCGTGGCTGAGTAATCGGATCGCTGGGGACCAATTGAGTCTCTGCGCGTGTGAATGAATGTTGCCTGACTGTTTCCTTGATGATTGGACCAACCCGCGACCAGGCGCGTGTCACCTCGCCGACGATGACGATCATATCGGGCGCGAGGCCGGCGACCAGCGGAGCGATTCCACGACCTAGATACTTTGCCATGTCGTCCAGAGCTTCGGCGGCTTTGGCATCGCCCTGCTCGGCAAGTCGCAAAAGATGTTCGAAAGTAATCGTCGTTTCGTCTGTTTGGCGCTTGCTGCGGCGCGCGGGTGCAATGGAATTTGTGTAGGTGCGAACGGCGGCTGTGTTGGACGCATACATTTCCCAGCAACCGCGGTTTCCGCAACTACACTCGAGTCCATCCGGAACAATCGCCGCGTGTCCAAACTCTCCGGCAGTGCCGGTTGAACCCTGAACCAGTTGGTGATTGAGTATCAGGCCGCAGCCGATACCTTCCGACACGGTCACGACCACCAGATTCCGCAAACCTTCAGCTCGTCGACCGAAGCAAATCTCGGAAAGTGCACAGGAATTTGCAGCATTTTCCAGTTCTACGGGTAGCTTCGTGGCTTTTTCCAGTGGCGTTTTGAGATCGAAATCTTTCCAGCCGAGGTTGGGAGCAAAGACGAGTTTCTTGGTCTCTAGATCGACGCGACCGGGCAGACTCACGCCGATGCCTTCGCAGGTCAGCTCCGGTCGCGCGGTCATGAGTTTCCGGACGCGTGGAACCAATTCGGCGACGAACTCTTTTGGATCCTGTGGTGTTGCGAGTGAATCCTGGGCCAGGAAATTGGCGTCGAGATCGGCGAGTGCGAGAGTGGTCGTGATCGGGCGAACGTTGATGCCGATGATACCGACGCGCTCTTTGTTCAGGTGCAGGAATACCGGGCGGCGGCCGCGCAGTGTGTGGCCGTTTGCGCCTTCCGTAATCCAGCGTTCCTGGATTAGCTGTTCCGCGATGACTGAGACGGTGCTTCGTTGCAGGCCGGATTGGCGCGCCAGGTCAGCCCGAGAAATTGGCTGGTGCGTTCGTATCAGGTTGAGAACGATACGGCGATTGATGTCTCTCGCAGTCTCGCTCGTCGCGACCTGAAAGTTTGACAGATCGATTCTTCGCACTGACATTGCCGGTTGAGCCGCTATTTAATTCGCGGCGCGAACTAATACCACGCACGAGGAAATTAAGTCAATGAAAAAATCTGTGTAATCTGTGGTTAGACTACCGCGGGAGTTGATCGAGAAAGAGATATCTGGCGCGGGTAGTATCCGCTTGTGCACTCGAATTGACGTCCAATTTCATGAATTGCCCCGCGGTGATAACCGGCCACTCAGGCAAACCGGCGCCATTCGGATTACCCTTCTTGATGAAGTTCGCAAAATAATTCTGCATCACCGTCGAGACCTTGTGATCGTCAGGAGTCCACGCATAGACATCGTTCAAGCCGAGATTCCCAAGCGCGTATTCAATCTCCGCGGAGTGAGCCGCACCACGCGCCGGTGGTGCATTCCCTGTCTTCATCGCCGGTCGTGGGCGTGCATAAAGGTAGCGATAGACAGATGCACCGCCGGTCTTCGCATGCATATCGGCCCACTTCCACGTGCTGTAACTAATGAATCGATCACTGGCCAGGTCAGTCGCGGCCTGCATGACCTCTTCGTTATTGGTCGCCGGATAGAGCCTGAACACCTCATCCGCTCGCATCGAGTAGAGCTTGCCCAGAGTATTCTTGTAATTCTCGAGCGTCGGCTTCGCTGGCCCAAGTAGAGCGCCAAAACCGACCTCTTCAGAATTCCACCCAACCAGCAGCGGCACACGCGCTTGTTTGCCCGAAGCGAAGATCGTCACCGGCTCGTCGGTTAGAAAATATCCATCGATCGTGAGCGGAAAGCGGCCAATACTGGCCCAACCACCAGCACTCGCCGCATCAAGAATCTGCTGCGACGAAATCGCCCGCATCGCAGCGATCGTTAGGGCGCCGAGGCCGGCGCCAAATTTACTTCCCTGCTCTTCCGCTTTCGCACGCGGCACCGCGGAGAGTGTTCCTGTTATCGCACCACTTTCACCAATCGCACCGGCAATGAGATTCTTCGACAACGGCGAAGCCATGTGCGCGCTAACAGAGATCGATCCGGCCGACTCACCGGCAATCGTGACCCCCTTTGGATCGCCGCCGAAATTCGCGATGTTGGTTTGCACCCATTGCAACGCTGCGTTCTGGTCGAGGAATCCGTAGTTGCCAGAAGCACCGTGCGTCGACTCTTTCGTCAACTCCGGATGGGCCATAAATCCAAACACTCCGAGCCGGTAATTGACAGTCACAACGACGATGCCCTTTGCCGCCATGCTCTCGCCGTCGTAGCGCGGCTCCGATCCGTCACCACTCACGAAGCCGCCGCCGTAGAAGTAAACAAGCACGGGGAGCCGCTCGCGATTCGATTTCGCCGGAGTCCAAACGTTCAAGTACAGACAGTCTTCGCTAACGCCATTCGAGCGGAAGATCATGTCGTCGAAGATGCGCGCCTGCATGCAGCGTGGACCAAAGTCGACAGCTTGTCTGACGCCCTTCCAATTTTTCGCTGGTTGCGGCTCACGCCAGCGCAAATCGCCTGTCGGCGGTTGGGCGAACGGAATGCCTCTGAAGATCCGAACACCGGAAGGTTGTACACCGCGTCCCTCAACAGAGCCGTTTGCGGTTTGGACCACGTCAGCGGCCTGTGTCGTGATAGCGGCAATGAGAATTATGAGCGTCAGTGAAAAAGTTTTAATTGTCATATAGACCATTTTATACACGATCATCGAACGTACTGTAGGGGCGGCCCTCCGTGGCCGCCCTTGGTTTGACTACACGGATTCAAGAAGTCGACAGTCTCGGCATTTTTGTGAATATGATCTACACGAAGGGCGGCCACGGAGGGTCGCCCCTACAGTACGTTCTGAGTTATTTAATTCATCTGGTAGTCTGTCATGATGACTCGCAAATGGATTACTCACAAGTTTGGTGGCACGAGTGTGGCAGACGCGGATCGCTATCGCGCTGCCGCAGAGCTCGTGCTCAAGCACGCGTCTGACGAACGCGTGGCGGTTGTCGTATCTGCCATGAGCGGCGTGACGAATGGTCTCATTCAAGCCGTTGAGTTTGCTGCCAGTCGCAACGAGTCATACCCCGCCAAACTTCGAGAGCTCCAGAACAAGCATCTCGATACTATCGCGCAGTTGTCGCTCACGCCTGAGCAGACCGCCGCACTTCGCGAAACAATCGTCTCCGATTTCAAAGCGATCGAGGAAGTATTACGCGGTGTTTGGATCACGCGCATACCTTCCGAACGCATCATGGAATTCGTTGCCGGTCACGGCGAGTTGTGGTCGGCCCAACTGCTTCACGCGTTTCTCGCAGCGAACGGACACTCCTCGACGTGGCTCGATGCGCGCAAAGTTCTTGTCGTCGAACCCGAAAGTAACACCGTCACGATCGACTGGCGGCTTTCGCAGGAAAAGATGAACGAGTGGGTTGCCGAACACGGCGATAAAGACTTCGTCGTGATCACCGGCTACGTCGCCGCTACTCACGACGGTTCAGCGACAACTCTGAAGCGAAACGGAAGTGATCTGTCCGCGTCGATATTCGCGGCGTTGCTCGGCGCCGCCTCGGTGACGATCTGGACTGACGTCGATGGAGTGTACAGCGCCGACCCGCGTCGCGTTCCGGACGCGATCGTGATACCTGAGTTGTCATACCAGGAAGCCGCGGAGCTTGCATACTTCGGAGCCAAGGTGATCCATCCGAACACGATGGCGCCGGCAATTGCGAAGAGCATTACCGTCTGGATCAAAAACAGCTTTAAGCCGGAAGCTCCCGGGACAAGGATTTCCACGTCATCGCCGTCAGATCTGCCAATCAAGGGTTTTGCGGCGGTCGAAGACATGGCGCTGATAAACGTCGAAGGCACGGGCATGATTGGTATTCCGGGTGTGGCCCACAAGCTCTTTGGTGCACTGCGGGCTGTCGGCGTTTCGATCGTGATGATTTCTCAGGCGAGCTCGGAACACTCGATCTGTTTCGCCGTGCCTCGTGCACAGGCTGAGCTTGCGAAGAAGACAATCGAGCAGACGTTCTACGCCGAGTTGCAGCGCGGAGAAATTCAAACTGTCGATTTGAGAGACGATTGCTGCATTGTGGCGATGGTCGGCGAGGGCATGATTGAAAAACTGGGCATGGCCGGACAGTTCTTCAGCGCGCTCGGCAAGGCAGGAGTGAACGTACGTGCAATTGCCCAGGGGTCGTCGGAACGTAACATCTCGGCCGTTATCGAACAGCACGAAGCGACCAAGGCATTGCGAGCGTTGCACTCCGCGTTTTATCTCTCGAGTCAAACGCTTTCGATTGGCGTGATCGGCGCAGGCTTAATCGGCGGAACGTTTCTGGATCAGCTCACCGCGCGCGTGCGGGAGTTGCGCACTGAACGAGGTATCGATCTGAGAGTGCGGGGCATCATGAATAGCCGCAAGATGATCCTTCATGACCGTCGAATTCTTCTCGATGGCTGGCGCGATGAGTTAAACGCAAGTTCGTCTGAAGCAGACATCGAACAGTTTGTCGATCATGTGCAGGCCGCTCACTTGCCACACGCAGTGATCATCGACGCAACTGCGAGCGGCGATCTTCCGAAGCATTATGAGAGTTGGGTGTCGCGCGGGATCAACATCATCACGCCCAATAAGCAGAGCAACTCCGGCCCGCTTGCGGCTTACGTTAACTTGCGCAACGCAGCGCGCAAACATCAGCGGTACTTTCTTTACGAAACAAACGTCGGCGCCGGACTGCCGATAATCCACACGCTTCGCGGTCTCATCGAAACAGGAGATCAGATTATCAAGATCGAGGGCGTACTTTCGGGTACGCTTTCGTACATCCTCAACTCGTTTGATGGGTCACGCAGTTTCTCGGAGATCGTGCGCGAGGCTCATGCACTTGGATTAACTGAACCCGATCCGCGTCTCGACCTTTCCGGCGTCGACGTGGCGCGGAAGCTAATCATTCTTGCTCGTGAGATGGGTCTTCAAGTCGAGTTGGACGCGGTTGAAGTGGAAAGCATGGTGCAGGAAGATCAGACGATCGCCGATCGGCTCAACTCCGCTCGTGCAAACGGTCACGTGTTGCGCTATGTGGGCGTGATTAATCACGACGGCAGTATGTCCGCCGGACTCCGCACATACCCGCTCGATCATCCGTTCGCGAGTCTCAAGGGCAGCGACAACATCGTGAGTTTCCAGACTAAGCGCTACAACACTCAACCGATGATCGTCAGAGGACCGGGCGCGGGTCCGGAGGTGACTGCCGCGGGTGTCTTCGCCGATCTCCTTCGCCTCGCTTCCTTCCTCGGCGCGCCACAATAAAAAGCAGTTAGCCACAAAAAGGCACAAAAAACACAAAAGCAACCCAAAGGAACGAAATATCCTCTGAGGAGTTGAAACTTCAGCTCTCCCGCGTCCCGAGTCAAAACTAAAAACCATGCAGGAGGAAATACCCGTGTTTAGGACAATGCTGATTCTCACAACCATCGTAGCGTGCGCGTCAATCGCCGCCGCACAATCCAGTGATTACAAGAAATTCGAGTTCTTTGGTGGCTTTTCGCACAACCGCGTCGATACCGGCATCGGCGACAACGATCCTTCGCTCCGCGATATCATCGACGAGCGTGAGGGCTTCAACGGATTCGAAGCTTCAGCCACTGGAAATTTCTCGCGTTATTTTGGACTGAAGGCGGACGTTTCCGGACACTTCAAGAACACGAGCCTTGCGGTCGACAATGTTTCCGGCGCGAGGGTAGATCTCAACTCACGTCTATTCAATTTTCTCGGAGGAGTTCAAATCAAAGACAACGCTTCGGAATCAACGTTGAAGCCGTTCGCCCACGCGCTCATCGGTGCTGCGCACACACGCAATGAACTCACCTTCAATCAGATTTTCTGCGTCGCAATCGTTCCCAGCCCCTGCGCAAATCGAACTGTTAGCGAGACAGGCTTTGCCGGAGCGTTTGGCGGTGGACTCGACATTCGTGCGAACGATCGAATTGATGTGAGGGTGGTCCAGTTCGACTACAATCCGACGAGATTGTTTGACAGCACGCAGCACAATTTCCGGATCGGCGTTGGGATCGTGTTTCATTGAGAGTTTGAATTTGGGCTACTCCGACGGTACCCACTCAACACTCGCGGGAAACAGTTTCTTCTCGGGATCGATCGTCACAACGTACGCTCCGAGGGCGCCGATGCGTCGATTGGGACCAAAGGTGATCTTCGGCATTAGACCCGTGTCGAATTCGTAGAGACCTTCGAGCGTCGTGATTAGCTGTTCGCGAGTGAGATCCTTGCCACAACGTTCGAGTGCGTAGACCAGTATCTTCGCGGCGGCGATCGCCGATGCCTGGGCTGCGGCATGCGTTGAACTCAGCTTGTTTCGCTGAAGCAAACTGCTGTATTCCGCAACGCCCGCAGGAGTGACATCAGAGGGAACTGTCGGAAACGCAAAGTACACACGATCTTTCATTCCCAACGGCACGAGATCAGGCGCGCTACGCCCCACCAACGTGCCAAGCAAATAAACAGTCGGCGTCCAACCAATCGCGCCGGCCGCTTTGAAAAACGCCGCCGCTTCATCCGCCGAGCCGAGCATGAAAACCGTATCGACACCTTTGCCTTTCAGATCGGCGACCGTCTCGCTCGACTTGAACGTGTCGTGGGCGTAATAGATAAACGTTTTCGAGCTCCAGCCGAGTTTCTTCTCCTGTTCTTCGACACTTGCCGCAATCCCTTTGCTGAACTCAGAATCAGGCGAAACGATCGCGACCTGAGCTTTTTGCAAGTTGCTCTTCTTTGCAGCAAAATTGACCAGACTGCGCGCTTGTTCCTTGAGACCAGGCAACAAGTAAAAGATGTAACGATTGAGCGGTGACGCGCGATCGGGAAGCAGCGTCGATGGACCAATAAAGGGCACTTCGCGATCGCGACTCAGTTCTGCAACGCCATTCTCCGCGCCCGCGGTCAGGCCACTGACGATCGCAAACACGCCTTTATCGTCGATCAACTGCTTCATGTTTGTGACCGTCGCGCCTGCATTTCCGTTCAGCACGCGCAGCTCGATCTTGCGGTTGAAAATTCCGCCACGATTATTGACCTCCGCGAAGTAGGCCTGGAGGACGTCTTCCATCGATTGGGCCAGGCCAGTGAGCGCAGTCTTCTCCGGCAAGAGAGTGCCGATCACGATCTTGTCCTCGGACACGCCGGGATCGAGATCGGTATCGATTCGCTTAAGGTACGCCAGCAGATCCGACATGTCCTGCTGCGGCATGCGATAGAGGGGCATGGCAACGGCGAACTTTGTGCCCGCTGGATCGACACCTGCAGTCAGAGCGCGAATGAATGAAGTTTCCGTAAAGGCGTCATGTTTGCGGCCGTTGTCGTGAGTGTGACCGTAAGATTTTGTTAGATTCGACCAGACGAGATTTCCCGCCGTCACGCCGCCTTCAGTCTTACCTTCACCACGAGCTCCATGACAACCGGCACAGGTAAGTGTCGAGGCAGGCACATCGAGATCGTTCAAGAGCGCCGTGATCTCCTTACCCGACGCACTCTCGCCACGAAGATACAAAGCCTTGCCGCGTTTCTCTTCCATGGTTAAGGGACGAAAGCTCGATTGTGCTTGGGCCACAACGGAAAACACAGCCCCCAAAAAGCACAACAGACACATATGAACGAAATAAACAGCAAGCGAGTCTGAATAAATATTTTGAGACTTGTGTGCCTTTTTGTGGCTCTTTTTTGCTTTACTTATCATTGATGACGTCCTCAACTATGCGGAGCAGTTCGTCCGCCTTCGCGAGACCGAGAGCTTTCTTCCACAGTCCTTTGGGCTCGTTGCCGATGATGATGATTGTGCTGTGGTCGCCTTTTGTCTCGACGTACTGGCCCAACTTGTAAAGCGCCCAGTCGACGTTTTCCTTCTTGCCAGTTAGAAAGGTCCATCCCGGCTTGGCGTGAAATCGCCGGCTGTATTCTTTCAGTCGCGTCGGCGTGTCAGTTTCAGGATCGACAGTGATCGAAACGAGAAACGCGTCCTTGCCCAGGCGATCGCCGAGTGCGTCCTGGATCTTCTCGAGGTTGCGATTCATCGGCGGGCAAACGCTCGTGCAGGTGCTGAAGAATGCGTTGATGATGACGACTTTGTTCTTGAGCACGTCGCTGTAGAAACGCAGCTTCTGACCGTCCTGGTCGATCAGCTCGACGTCGGAGAAATATTTTTCAGCGGCTGAAGGTGCGAGGGCTTGTTGGCCGGCAGCGGACGTCGCCGCGAAGCAAAGAAACAAGCAAAGTAGTAAGAGTGATTTCATGGCTGGTTTGACTCCTTCGCGATCGACTCGTCAAGCTTGCCTGCCATGACGTTCTCGATCAGCGTGACCATCTGGGACGACTTGGCGAGACCATACGTGCGTGTCCACACATCTTTCGCGTCGTTGCCGACGATTACCGAAGGCGTGTGATCTTCGCGACGAGCGGCCGAGGCGCCGAGAGCGAGCAGGAGCCGATCGATCTCCGGTTTGTTGCCGGTGACAAAGGTCCAACCCGCACCGGCTTTGAACTTCGCGCCCCATGCTTTCAAACGCTCTGGCGTGTCGGTCAACGGATCGACACTCACGGAGATGAAATGCACGTCGCTGCCGACCTTGAATCCCAGTTCTTTCTGCACGCGAGCAAACGTGGCGCCGAGCGGCGGACAGATCGTCGTGCAGTTTGTAAAGATGAAATTGATGGCGACAGTTTTGCCTTTGATCAGGTCGGTATAGAAATGGCGTACGTTGCCGTCCTGGTCTAACACTTCTACATCCGGAATTTTCGGTGTTTTGCTTGAGCTGGCCGGAGTAATGATCTCAGGTTCGGAGTTGGTCGCCGCCGCCGGAGCAGTTTGCTTGACGAGGTCCATTTTGCACTTCGGACACTTGCCACGCTTCGACGACTTCACCTCCGGATGCATCGGGCAACTATAAGTTTCGCTATTTGGAGTGCGGCGGCCTGGCGCCGCTTTGTCATCGTTGATTAGAGATCGGGACCAAAGCGGCGCCAGGCCGCCGCACTCCAAATTTGCGCCTGCTGCTGGTGTTTGAACGGTCGGAACGATCAGAATTAGGAGAACTAGTAGCTTCTTCATTTGTTTTTCTCCTCTGCGTGCAGCGTCAGGTACGGCAGGTCCTGAAAGCGCACGCCCATCGAAGTCGATTCAACGAAGACCATGTACACACCCGTCTCCGGCACATTCAGATCGACTTCGTAATTTCCGTTGCCAAGCGACTTCGCAAAGTCACGACGTTGCCACGTGCCCGGCGCAAGAAACGTCAGCACGCGCACATCTTTCAAGTCGTCTTTTGTTTTGTTCGTCTTCGTATCGATGAGTTTGAAACGCAACGGGAAGTTGCGACCGACCGGCAACTCACTCCCCTTCGCCGAGTGCTCGATACGCAACGCAACGGGTCGCTCTTCTTTGAGCAGTGGATTTGTATCGGCTGTTGTTTCGAAACAATGAGCAATGCGAGGCGAATCTGTCAGAAACGCAACGTCGTAACGGCCGCTGGCCGGCAGTTTCACCGTGGTTGAATAAACGCCCGGCGCCGTCTCCTGCAAACTGCGATCGACGATCGCGACCGCGAGTGGCTCGCGACGATAATTCTGGAAGTTGCCCATCGGCGCGGCCATGCCTTCGGAGTAGTAATAGATCACTCGATCGACCGGATTAGCTACGATGACCGCATTTCCTTCCGGCGCACGCACAAGTGCATCGGCTCGCACCGGCGTCGAACCATCAACAGGAGCACCCTGCCCACCCGGAAACTCAGTAACGTCGATCTCGGTGCCGATTGTCGCGAGACGAATCATTTCAACGGTTTCAGACTCCAGCGATCTCACAAATGCAAACGTGTCGGTGAAGATCACCTGGTCCGGCGCTTTGCCGACTTTCACTTCGTGCAACACACGATTCGAAGCCGTGTCGAATATGCTGACTGTGTTTGCCTTTGTGTTGACGACGAATCCATACCGTCCGCCGGGCGCGAAACGAATCGAGCGAGCGCCGGGATTTGTTTTTATCCGCGTCAGCACGTCGCCTTTGCTATCGATCACCGCAATCGATCCATCGGTTTCATTCACCGCATAGATCGCCTTACTCAACTCAGACGACGCGAGCGAAACGAGATCTGACCCGACGTTGACGTCTTTCACTTTCACCAGCTTGGCAACATCGATCACCGAAACACTGCCACTCTCGCGATTCGAGATAAACGCGTGCCTGTTGTCGCTGCTGACGACAATCTCGTGTTGTCCCATGCCGGTCGAGATCTGCGCTGCGACTTTCAACGTGCCCGCGTCGATGACGGTGACTCCGCTCTCTTTGCCCTGTTCGCCGTTGTTACCAACCCACACATACTTCTGGTCTGCCTGCAACGCGATGCTTGTCGGTTTAATGCCGGTGTCGACGTAGCTCACGACTTTCCAGCTACGCGTGTCGATAACTGCAACCTGATTCACGAGCGGCAGCGTCACGAAAAGCTTTTCGCGATCTTTGGTCATGACCCAGTCTTCGCCGGGGCTCTTCATCATCACGAGCGTCAGGAGCTTGCTGCCGCCGAATCCAAGCAGTGGATCGATGACGGAGATGTCGGGGCTCTTGTTCAACGCGAGGATGTAATAGGAATTCAAATCGACATCGGGACGCGCGCGCATGCTGCCGGTGAGATACGACTGAATCTTCTCGCGACACTGCGTTGCGTCTGCCAGCTTGTCTCCCGCGCCAAGACTGATCCACGCCGAGAGATTCAGACCTTTGACCGGAGTGCCGGTGTTCGTGTCAGTGACTTTGAACTTGATGTTGACGTCCTCGCCGGCTTTTAGTTTCGCACCGGACGACTGCGGCTCAGCGGCGAACTCGATCGCAATTCCCTGCTCCACCAATTTCTGTGACTGTGGCTGCGCGGGTTGCTGGGCGAACGAGGCGGCGGCACTTGAAAGAATGAGTAAGAAGATTGTGATGAGAAAAGTTAAACGTCGAATCATGATGCTTTCTCCTGTTAATCCTGCCAATCATGGAATCATGTGAAACTTACTTCACAGGATTTCATGATTCACATGATTAAGAATTGAAGGTCGAGTGCAGCCTGTCCCCCAACAGGCTGCACCCGTCTTTGCGGTTGAAACCCAACCGCGAGGCCTGGAGGTCTTACGGTGTTACCCGGAAGATGCCCCAGATACCGCCATCGAACTGAAATGACTCCTGCGTTCGATACAAGTAGTCACCCGCCACTCTTCGGGCCCCACCCGCACGATTTACCGGAATCACTTCGTAATGCGAGGACGGTCCAATGCCGTAAACGACACCTTTGAACTCTGATAATGGATTGTTGCCAATCGATTTTGAGTTGTTGGTGAAAGGTTCATCCTGCCAGAAATGACCGTGCAGGTTGAACAGGTTGTTGCGCATGTGTCCATTCGCGTTCAGGATTCGGAACCTGACTTCCTGACCAGCTCGCGCCGTAAATACCGGCGTTTGCGGATCGCCACCAACGAGTGCGTTAGTCAGCGAGTTGGTGAAGTCGAAGTTACGAGTGTTTTCGAATGTAGTCTCCGGCGCGTATCCCATGCGTTTCCAAAGTGGTTCAGTGCGGTAGTTGATCGCTTTCTGAGCAGAGTCTTCAGCGTCTTCCGCGCCGGTTGGTCCACCAAGGTTTGGCACCGGGCTGCCGTCGGCATAGCGCATGTTGATGTCGGTCTGGAACTGAACGACAAACTCGCGGAACGACGAGCCATCCGTTCTGGTGATGGTGGCCTGTGCTCGTGAAGTTGTATCTTCAATCCAGCTCGATCCCTGTGGTTCGACGATGAGCGAGCCGATCGCGCCCTTGTTGCTGTGCTTGATCGGATCGGATGAGATCAAATTGGTCGCGCCGAATTCAATCGGTGTAGCAATACGCTGGAAACCATTGATTACGACGTCGCCGGCGTACCACGTGTACCGCGCTACACCGCTTGGTCCAACTGTCTGGTTCGGATTGAAACCGACGTTCTTACCGTCGCTGTTCACTACGTTGTAAGCGAGCAGTTGCGGGTGCAGACCAACCTGATTCGAAGGCTTAACCTGATTCGCGTTGAAGTGGTAAAGGATGTTCGGCATCGTGTTGAAGCCGTCCAGATCCGTCATCACTTTCGGCAGTTTGTTAAAGAGGTTGAAGTTGATACATTCGCCGGCGTTTGCACGAACGACGAGCGGCTCAATCGGAACCCCTGCCTTCACCTTACCTAACGAATCAATGTCTTCACTGCGGAAATACATGATCGCAGTTGGATCATTAAGCGCACCGCCCATGCCGGCGCGACTGTTGTAGACCAGCTTGCCGCCCGGAAGCGCCGCAGCACCTACAGCCGTCACGTTGATCGTTCGTCGCGGAGCGTTGAACGGACAGACGCTGGTTGCGATGGACTTGCCCGTGCTGAAGTCAGTCGGGTTCGACATCACGATAGTGCTACCAGGCAAAGCAAATCCCTGAGCCTGGGCACCACCTGCAGTCTGCTCCGCTTGCATATCCGGCGACATGTACTTCGTATCGGTCGTCGGACTCGTATCGGCAGTTACCGAAGCATCCGTCGTGTCTTTGTAGTCAGTGACACCCGTCGGACGATTTGCGTCGGTCGGGAACGAATCATCGTTTGACGACAACGGCGCAGCGCCTTCCAGGTTATTGGGTAGTGTTACCAGGTCGTTCTTTACTCCAGCTCGACCGTTGTAGATTCTGAGCAGTCCCCAGACTCCGTTCCACTGCCCATCGACTGACGCGCTGTTCTGATAGAGGTAATCGATGAATGGACGGCTGCCCATGATCGATTCCTTACCAGTCAGCATTTCAAAATGTTCGGAGATACCGGCGATTTGCGAATTGCGATAGCCGGAGTTGTTGACTGCCAAAGGATCCTGTGGCGTGCCGGGTTGATGGAGCCACTTGTGACCATTGATAGTCATGTTGTGTGTTTCTTCGTGCGCTCCGACGAGGATACGAATCTGAATCTTGTCGTTCTCATAAGCTCGCAGCAGCGGTGTGAATGGATCACCCGGTTGCACGCCCTGAGTCAACGCCGGATAGAACGTAGGCTGCACGTTGAACTGCGGATCGGATCGAGTGATGTTTGACTTGTAAACCTTGGAAAGATCGCCGGCTGCGCCACTCGCCTGAGTGTTAGTACTCGGGTTGCGAACGCGTAAAGGCACCGGCTCGTTGCGGTAGTTAACGCTCATGGTTCCCGGATCTGCCGCCGAGATTGCTTCGGGACAGGGAGCCGGAACGCCACCTGGACAAACCAGACCATTCTCAACGATGAACGGCAAGCCGATCTCGTTAGTGATGGGCGGATTGATTACGTTTTGCGGGTCGGCAATGGGTTTGCCATTAGCGTCGACGCCCGCGCCTGCTTGATAAGCGAGTTGGTAGTCGGCGAACTCAAACAGAAACTCGCGGTGACTGAGACTCGCATCCTTCTCGATAATGGCTGCCTGCCAACTGGTTGGTCCACCATCCGTCGCGCGGGATCCCATGATGACTCCCGTCTCCGGATTCTTCCAGACAGAGCCTTCCGGCTCGAGCACGAGACCGGCATAAAGTCCAGCTTGCTGGTGTGTTGATGGTCCAAAGTGATCGTGCGTGAACACTGTGCGTAGCGTGCGGTCTACACCGTTGTTGTTCAGAGTGTTGTCCGCGTACCAGCGCTGCACGGTGGTCTGCGCGCCGAGTGTGCCGAAGAACGGATGTGCTTTTGCTTTCGGACAGGTGAACGTACCGTCGCGAATGTCGCCTGAATCCTTGCCAGTGCATGAATTCTGTTTGCGAATCGCGCGGATGCGTTCGATTACTTCATCCGGACTGAAGGTTCCGTCTTCGTAGTTGAAACCATTTCCGGCGCCGTCTGACGAGGTAACGTCAAACTTCACGAGGTGAATGTGCTGACCGATGATGTCGGTCGGCGTGCGTACCTGAAAGTCGTCCTGTTCGTAATTACCGGGGACGAGATTCGTGTGATAGAAGGTGATGCAGTCGTTGGTGTTGGCGCGGAAGAACAACGGCTCCGGTGGTTTAGTACCCGCCTTTGTTGCCGCCACGTCGGCCCACAACGAGAGAATGCGCGACTGCGGGAAGTGCCAGCCGGCCTTGTTGAGTTTCAGATCGAGTTGAAATGCGGCTGCTTTGTAAGTGCGTGCAACGCCGGTCGGATTTCCGTTGTCGTCCATGCAGGGATCGGCAAACGGAGCACCTGGTTTGCGTGGCAGGCCGTTGGTTACGAAGTTTGCTGCGGTTCCATCGGGCTTGTAGCTCGGATGGAGACGCATCTCGTGATACTGCATCGCGGCGATTTCAGAAGCGGTGCCGGTCTCAGCAATGCTCTGAGCAACTGCGGTGACCAGCTCCTTACTGAAGTCGAGACGAGTTTCAACGTGGGTGAAAGTACCGCCCGTGATGATGTGTCTCGGCAAACCGCCGTCATCGATCGTGTCGAGCGGAGGATGCGGCGGACGATGTCCTGCCACTGCCGGACTGAAGAACGGATAACCCGGAACAGATGCAGTCGGCATCGGCGCCATCGCGAGGGTTGGAATCGGAACGATCGCGGGCGTTGGTGTTCCGGCGGTGATTTCACCGTCGGGCAACGCACGTGAACCGGCAACGGGAATACCGTTGGTGTTCAATACCGTTCCTGCTTCAAATACATCATGTGCGCGCCACAATTCCCACATTCCCTGTGCAAAGTGCGGATAGAAGTGACAGTGGAAAATTGAATCGCCGACGGTCTGATTTCGGTTGCCGGTGCCGCCGTGCGAGATTTCAGTCGTGAATGCGAAACCTGGTCCAAGCGCCTGACTATCGAGATAAGTCGAGTTGTCGTCGTCTGGAGTTTGCAGCCACTGGTGCGCATGCAAGTGATGGATGTGATGCTCTTTCGGTCCCGCGTGGACAACACGCATCTTCACGGGATCCCCGATATAGCTGTGATGTACGTTTGAAGGATCGTCGGGATACAAGACCCTGGTGGCCTTACGACCTTTGATCAAGTTGCCCAAACTGTTCGTCGTGTTGGCCGGGACGTCCACGATTTGCGCGGGATCGCCGATGGCCCACGATGACAGGAAGAACTCTTCAAACTTGCACTCTGTACAATTGAACATCGGACCAACGCCAAGTCGGTTGGCCAGAATTTCTGCGCCAACTCCGGCGATGCCGTAATTGATCGCAAACTTGTCTTCCACGCTGTGCAGCGTGTGACTCAGAACCGGATCCTCGAATTGCGGAAATGCCTGTACGTCGCGAACTTCATCGTGATAAATCACGGTGAACTCGCGAAACGGCTTGTCACGATCCGGGTTGGTTGCGTTGGCGCGGTAAGTACCGGTTGGAAAACGTCCCTTGTTGGGGCCGGTGATGATGGCGTTCAAGTCGGTATTAACGATCGTATCGACATTGAGCATCTTCAAAATCGGTTGACCCGCACGCGGGTGACCCACCGGGTACACAGCGTCGTAGTTAATTATTGGCTGACCGCCTGGAGTTGTCCCTGTCTTCGCCAGGGTCATATCCGCTGCGGTTACCTGTGAGCGATACCACTCGGCGCCTGCTCGTTCGACGTTAACACTGCCGAATAAACCCTCGGCCAGTGTGCCGCCGTCGCCTTCGCCGCTCGTGGTAGCGCCGGTGCTGTACATCAAGTTGTTTCCTTCTCTGGTACCGCTGAACGTGTAGACAGTCGAGCCACCGGGACTAACTAGACTTGGTACGTTAGTGCCGACATTCGATCCGTCAGACGCCATGCTGCCGACGAGCTCCATTCCGATCACATGAATACCGGCCGAACGAGTCGCCGGCTGATCGCTGAGAGCTGTTGGAGAAAGAAGGTTGGTAAAAGTAATGCGCAGACAGTCGCCGCTATTCATGCGTAACACGATGGGTCGCGGTCTCTTGTCTGTGCGTAAGCGGACGTTGCCGGCGACGATTCCCTTTGCAGAATCGATCGCGACGACGTCTTGTCTAAGCGCGTAGATCATTCCGTTCGGGTTAACTGTCCCCAAACGGTTGAACATGATCACCTGGTCCAATGCGACCACGTCGGCTTTGATCGTGCGAGCGCACGCGGGCGTGGGCGATGGGAGCGCAAGTGCATCTCCTCCGGCTACCGGGTCTGCTGCTGCAGTTTGGGTTTGTGCGTGAGCTGTCAGTGACAACCACGCAAGAGCGAGGAGGAAGATTAGAGTGGAGGACTTCCTCCAGGGGTAGATAGGGTTATTAATCTTCATCAGTTTCCTCCAGATGAGCTTGGGGGTGCTGACGCTTCTGCAACGACCGTGCCCACTAACCACTTGCCACAAAGAAACACAAAAGGCTTAGAAAGAAATCCTGCAAGAGCAATTTCTTTTCTTTTCTGCTTCTTGTGGTTTTTCGTGGCTATGTCTCAGCGTGAGACATCAATGTGAGAGCGTGCTTCACGCTGAATCATTGGTTGGACCATGCGCGTGAGAGTCGATTAGTTTGAGGATGTCTGCCGGTGGAAATGGCTTCGCGAGCGCGCCGATGGCGCCGAGTTTTTTCGCTTCGGCGAAAACTTGTTCGCTGCCGTGTGCGGTAATGAGAACGATTGGGATTTCCGGTTGATGCTTGCGAATGTCGGTGATTACCTGGAAGCCGGAGATGTCCGTTAAGAAGAGATCGACGACACTAAACCCAAATCGGCCCTGTCGCACCTGATCGATTCCGTCCATCCCATTAGTGACAAGAACCACTTCGTAACCGTTTGACTCAAGCACCAGCTTGAGCGCATCTCCTACAGACGGTTCGTCATCTACGATCAGGACACGTAGTTTGTTATCCATGGGGGGAGTAGGCATAAATCTCCGTCTTCATCAGGGCTTTGCTGCCATCGACGAAGCAGGTCGTTCAACTTTAATACCAAGTTTCTTGAGCTTTCGATAAAACGTAGGTCGCGGGAAACGAAGAATCTGAGCGCTCTTCTTGATGTTGCCCGCGGTGCGTTCGAGAGTTTGCATAATCGCTTCACGTTCAATCTCTTCCATCGGTAGTAATGGAGGAATCACAAAGCTCGAGCTGGTCAGGCGCGTTTGAAATTCTTCCGGCAAACAGTTCGGCAGCAACTCGTCGCCTGAACAAAACAGCACCGCACGCTCTATTACACTCTCAAGCTGCCGAATATTCCCGGGCCAATCGTATCGCACCAAACGCATTACAGTTTCAGGCGCTATATCTCGGATCCGCTTTCCATACTGTTCGTTGAAACGCTTCAGGAAACGGTTCGCGAGCAACGGCACGTCGTCAAGACGCTCACGCAAAGGCGGTACCTTGAGTTTGATCGTGCTGATGCGGAAGTACAAATCCTTGCGCAGCAGCCCTTCATCCAACAGCGCCGTGGTGTTGCGGTTCGTTGCCGAGACAAGCCGGAAGTTGACATCAATCTCGCGTTCATCACCCAGCCGGCGCAACTTTCGCTCCTGTAAAACTCGCAACAGCTTCGTTTGCAGGTGTGCCGGCATCTCCGCGATCTCATCGAGCAGCAGTGTGCCGTTATTAGCTGCTTCGATCAGGCCGCGCTTGTCGCGGTCAGCTCCAGTAAATGCACCTCGCTTGTATCCAAACAACTCGGATTCAATGAGCTCATGCGGAATCGCGGCGCAATTAATTCGAATAAACGGACCCGACGCACGCTGGCTCTGCGTGTGAAAAGCCGATGCTATCAACTCTTTACCAGTACCACTCTCGCCCTCAATTAACACTGAAGCGTCGGACGGAGCCGCAGTCCGGATCGTTTCGAAGATCTGACACATCCTCGAATCGCGACCAATCATTCCAAACGTTTCACTGTCGCCTGCAAGCGTTTTCTTGAGCGCTTCGTTTTCATGTCGCAACGCTGCGAGTTGTAAGGCACGATCGACGAGGGTGAAAAGACGATCGGGCGTGTAAGGCTTTTCAAGATAATAATATGCACCCGCTTTGATGGCCTCGATGGTGATATCGAGTGAGCCATATCCTGTCATCAGAATAACTTCGACTTCGGGCGTGGTTTTTTTTACGTGTGTGATCAAATCAATCCCCGAGGCATCGGCGAGACGAAGGTCGGTGATGACGAGATCAATCGGCATCTGTTTGAGGATTGTAGTCGATTCCGCAAAGCTCGGAGCCGTCAACACTTCAAAGCCTGCTTCGGTGAGAATCAGCGATAATGATCCAGTGACGCTTGGCTCATCGTCGACTACCAAAATCTTTTTCGGGGTGCGTGCAATCACGATTAATTCCTCTCGTTTGCAGGTAATTCAATTTTGACCTGAGTTCCCTTTCCCTGCTGGCTCTCAACTGCGATGCGACCACCATGTTGTTGAATGACCTTCTGCGCGTAAGGCATGCCGAGACCGAGGCCGCGGCTCTTGGTGGTGTTGAATGGTTCGAAGATCTGTTTGATCCGTTCCGGACTCATTCCGACGCCGGTATCTCCGATCGCCATCCACATCTTCCTGCCGTCGCGTCCGGTTGAAATCGTCAACTGTCCGCCATTGGACATAGCCTGAACAGCATTCAGCATGAGGTTGAGCGTTGCGGCACGAATCGAAGCTTCGTCGAGCATCCCGGCAACTGGTGAAGAATCAAGTTCCAGTACAGTCTCGATATCGTGTGCCGAGATCTCAGTGCTGAGAAGCTGTAGTGCATCGCGCGCGACGTCGTTTAAGTCCACTGTTTTCAACGCGAGTGTCACTGGTCGTGCGTAATTAAGAATCTGTTCGGTAGTGGCGGTGAGATGATTGATGGTCTCAATGATCTTATCGATTAGTTGCGCATCGCCTGCCGAAACTTTTCCGTCGAGTTTGCCTTTCAGGTGCTCGGAATAAAGCAGCAAACCGGCGAGCGGGTTTCGGACTTCATGGGCCACCTGCGCCGCGACTCTCCCGAGTGTCGCAATTTTTTCGCTGTGCGCAAGTTGTTCATTAGCCATCATTAATCGTTGCTGTTTGCGATTTACAATGCCGAGCAGAATGCTGACGACGATCACGTCGACAGTCATCGAGATGAAGACATGCTCGACTCTTTGCTCGAGTTTGTAACGGTACTCTGCGTTTTCAGGACCAGGGTAATTACGCTCGACCCAGTCGAAATAAGATGGTCTTAATAGTTGCTCCCAGGCGAGGATTACAATGCCTGTCAGCGTGAGTGTTAATACTGTGAACAGAATTATCAGTCGTAGATTGGACCATCTACTAAACGACACCCGTCCGTAGTAAGGTGCATTAGACAGTACTCTTGAAAGGACACTCATGGGCGATTCCCGGTAAAAAGGCTGTCTCCCAGCAGCCTTCTGGAGAAGGGGATCAACTCGATTGTTTGGGTTCAGATGTGGTTGTTAACTACAACACCCGAAAAACCTGCTTGAAGTCTGCAAGAGTCCCTTGCAAACGGCGTGCACTATGTTTCATATTGAGAAAATTCTGCCATTACCAGAGGAATTGTGTCTCTCTTTTTTCTTCCCACGAGAGAGATGTTTTAGCGCATAGTGTGGATTTTCCCGCGAACGATGAAGCTAGCGAGGAAGAAACTTGGAAAGCTGCTGTAGCACACCACTTGCAGATGCTGAACGACAGCGAGCTAACGACAACCTAATCGCGCACCGGGGAATAATACCACAATGCAAGGAGATTGAAATGCTGAGACCCACGTACGCTCTTATACTTTTGAGTTTTGCCTTCACTGCGGCAGTCAAATCGCAAACGCCGCCGATACAAACTACGCCACAAAAACCCGCCGATTGCGCCTGCGAATCGCAAGTTTTGCCTGAGACACTCGCGATCGTAAATGGCGTGAAGATCACCACCAGCGACATTAAGAAGGCCACCGGAGATTCGGTGGGCCAACTTCAGACGCAAGTAATTGAGGCACGCAAACGCGAGCTTGATCTGTTGATTAACTCGAAACTACTTGCTCTCGAAGCGAAGAAACGCGGCGTCAGCACAGTCAAACTGCTCGAGCAGGAAGTGATCGCCAAGGTGAAGCGACCGACTCAAACTGAAGCGCAGGTCTTTTATGATCAAAACAAGACTCGCATTAATAAAGAGTTTACGGAAGTCGTCGACGACATCACCACGTTCATGTTCGAACAACGACAGCAACAGGAAGCGAAGAAGTTTGCCGACAGTTTGCGTGCAGCGAATGAAGTTAAAGTGACTGTGACTGAGATCACGCCGCCCGCTAACGACGCCGATCGCGCTCGTGTCTTCGCCACGATCAAAGAGGAGAAGATAACTTCGGCGGATGTTGAGAGTTCGCTTCTGCCGCTGATCTTCGACGTGCAGGAGCAAGTCTACAAGTTACGCAAGGATGAGCTCGAACTCACCATCAACGACACACTCCTGACGCAGGAAGCGGCCAAGCGGAAAGTTACAACAACCGCACTGCTCGAAACGGAAGTAAAACCAAAGCCTGTCACAGATCAGCAAACACAACTCTTCTACGACCAGAATAAAGATCGCGTCAGCGGCGACTTTGCACAAACAAAAGATGCGATCAAGCAGTACCTGGAACAAATTGAATTGCGGCAGGCGGAACGTACGTTTGTTGACAAGCTGCGCGCGACGGCTTCGATCAAAACATTTCTTGTCGCGCCTGAGTCGCCTGTCTTTTCGATCTCGACGAGCGATCAGCCGTCGCTTGGTAATGCAAACGCTCCGGTAACGATCGTTGCGTTCACCGATTACCAGTGTCCGAGTTGTGCTGCAATGCATCCGACGTTGGAGCGACTGGTGACTGAGTTTGGCGATAAAGTGAGACTGGTCACGCGCGACTTTCCGCTGAGCCAGCACACGGAAGCGCTGAAGGCCGCCGAGGCCGCCGAAGCAGCACGCGAACAGGGAAAATATTGGGAGTACATCCACATCCTGCTTCGCAATCAGTCGGCGCTGACGGTTGATAAGTTAAAAGGTTACGCTACGGAACTCGCGCTCGATCGAACTCGCTTTGACAGCGCGCTCGATTCCGGAAAGTTCTCGGAGTCAGTGCAACGCGATCTTGAAGAAGGAATGAAGCTGGGCATCAACGGCACGCCAACAATATTCGTCAACGGCCGTCGCGTGTCGGCAAAGAGTTACGAGGATCTGAAAGCCACAGTCCAGTCAGCCCTGAAATAGTTTTAGCCACAAAAGGGCCACAAAAAGCACATAAGGCACAGAAGGCACAAAAGATCTGGCGGGATTTTTATGTGCTTTTTGTGCCTTTTGTGCCTTTTTGTGGCTTAATACGGTTAATGCATTATCGCGCGTGCAATCTTTGCGAAGCGATCTGTGGTATCGAGATCAAGGTCGAAGCCGGGCCGCAGCTCTCAATTCGCGGTGACAAAGATGATCCATTCAGCCGCGGCTACATCTGCCCGAAAGCCGTCGCTCTCCAGGACATTCATTACGACAAAGATCGACTGAGGTATCCCGTGCGCCGGCTTCCGAACGGCTGGCGCCGCATTAGTTGGGACGAAGCCTTTGACGAAGTCGCAAAGAACCTCAAAGGCATCAACCTAAAGTACGGCCGGAATTCGATCGCCACTTACCTCGGCAACCCCAACGTTCATAACTACGGCGCGCTTCTCTTCGCGCCGGGGTTTATCCGCAGCCTGCGTACCCGAAACCGATTTTCTGCTACGTCAGTCGATCAGCTCGCGCATCACGTCGCGTCGTTCCTGATGTTCGGCCATCAACTCCTGCTTCCGATTCCAGACATTGATCGGACAAAACTTTTCCTCGTTCTTGGTGCGAACCCGGCGGTCTCAAATGGCAGCATGATGACCGCTCCGGGAATGGGCCGCCGGCTTCAGGAGCTGCAGCGCCGCGGCGGCAAAATGATCCTGATCGACCCTCGTCAAAATGAGACAGCCCGGCTCGCCGACCAGCATCTGTTTATTCGTCCCGGTACCGATGTTCTCTTGTTGCTCGCGTTGCTTCACGTTGTTTTCGAAGAAGGATTGACGCGACCTGGCTCGTTAGCTTCTTCGCCGAACGGTCTCACAAAGATCGGCGAACTCGTCAAAGAGTTTCCACCGGAAAGCGTCGCTGCGATCACTGGAATCGAGTCGGATCAAATACGCGCGCTCGCCAGGGAGTTTGCGGCTGCTGAGTCTGCCGTTTGTTACGGAAGAATCGGCGTCAGCACGCAAGAGTTCGGCGCAGTTTGCCAGTGGTTGATCAACGTCCTGAACATCGTGACCGGTAATTTTGATCGACCGGGCGGTGCGATGTTTACCGTGCCTGCATTCGATCCATTGTCGGCGCCCGAGTCGATTGCTCCGCGTGGCAGTTTTGGTCGCTGGCACAGCCGCGTGCGAAAGCTGCCTGAGTTTGCCGGAGAGTTGCCGGTCGCTGCGCTTGCAGAAGAAATCTTGACGCCCGGCGAAGGACAGGTGAAAGCACTCGTGACACTCGCCGGCAACCCGGTGCTGTCGACACCAAACGGCCGTGAGTTAGATCGAGCACTCGCGAGTCTCGAGTTCATGGTGTCGATCGACCTCTATATAAACGAGACGTCGCGTCACGCGCACATCATCCTGCCTCCGACATCATCGTTGGAGCGGGGTCACTACGACATCGCCTTCCACCTGCTCGCCGTTCGAAACACGACCAAGTTCTCGCCCCCCTTATTCGATCCTGCTCCGGATACCCGAGCCGATTGGCAGATCCTGGCCGAGCTGCAAACGCGAATGGAACACAAGCAAGTCGGCAGCATTCTCCGCGGCGTGCAAAAGAAGTTCACCAGAAAATTCTTTGGACCGGAAAGGATCCTCGATCTGGGTTTGCGTTTTGGACCGTACGGCGCCCGTTTCAATCCGTTATCCAAAGGTCTTACGCTGCGAAAGGTGAAAAACGCAGTACACGGAATCGACCTTGGTCCACTGACGCCCTGTTTACAAAAGCGTCTGTGCACTCCAGACAAACGCATCGAGCTCGCGCCGGAGCTTCTTGTCAGAGATCTGGAGCGCGTGAAGGCAAAGTTTCTCGACAGCGCGCCGGCAGAGTTGAACGGCAACCTGTTACTGATTGGCCGGCGTCATTTGCGGAGTAACAACTCCTGGATGCACAACGCGCGCCGCTTGTTGCGAGACGATGAGACAACTCCTCGTTGCACAATTCTCATGAACCCGGTAGATGCGGCTCGCCGGAATTTGAGCGCGGGACAAAGCGTTAAGGTGGAATCGAGAGTCGGATCGATCGTGATCCCGATCGAAGTTTCTGAAGAGATGATGCCGGGAGTCGTGAGTATTCCACACGGATGGGGACACGACCGGCCCGGAAACAAAATGGAAGTGGCCCAACAGCATCCCGGTCAGAGCATCAACGACCTGACGGATAATCAGGCAATCGATGCTCTTTGTGGAACTGCGGCGTTTAATGGGACGGTCGTGACCGTTTCTGCTTCGCAGTAAAACTCACGCGCGCGCTGAAAAGATCCCCGAGAACGCTGCTCGGTGAGCGTAGAACACGATAAACCACAACGCGATCACCAGCACCGCCATCCCCATTCCTACCGGATTCAGGAACAAGTGATACAAAAAGATGTTCACGATCACTGGTCCAAGTAACACCAAACCAAGCGGCACGTAACGATTCACCAGCAACAACGCTCCGCCGGCAATCTGTAGCGCCGCTATCACCCAAAAGTAGTGTGACAGTGCGAGGGCGCCGATAAACTGTCCGGCGAGACCGGTCGGCATTGGCCCCATCGGAATAAACTGCAAGAATCCGTTCAGCCCGAACACCACAAAGATCAGTCCGAGCAGAAGACGTGCGATCAATGCTGCTATTCTCATCTAATTCTCCTCCAGCGTAATACTCATCAACGATGGGCTATCTCGCCCATCTTGCCATTTTGGTAATCTTCAATCGCCTGCATGATTTCTTCCCGTGTGTTCATCACGAATGGACCATAGCGGGCTACGGGCTCGTTGAGCGGTACGCCGCCAATCAGGAGAACGTCGAGAGTGGCAGTCGCATCAGCCGGATTCTCGATCCTGACTTCGTCGCCATCCTGCGCGAACAACACCATCTGACCGTCGTCTCCTCGTTCACGTTCGGCGCCGAACAAACCTCGCCCATCGACAACGTAAGCAAACGTGTTGAAGTCGCCCGGAACTTTTTGTGTCACAACGCCACCCGGCTTGATGCTGTAGTGCAGGTAAATGATCGGGGTGCGCGTTTCGATAACTGCCTTCTGGCCCATTGCTTCGCCTGCGATCACGTTCACTGTCACCAGACCGTCGGTCGAAGTAACCTTCGGAATCTGCGCGCCGGGAAATTCCTGGTAACGCGGCGTAATCATCTTGTCACGCTTTGGCAGGTTCACCCAAAGCTGAAACCCATGCATTCGTCCGCCGCGGCGCGCAAACTCAGCGCTCGGCATTTCCGAGTGGACCACACCCGCGCCCGCAGTCATCCACTGCACATCACCCGGCGTGAGGCGTCCCGCATGTCCGCGAGAATCCTTGTGCTCCATCTCGCCTGAGAGCATGTAAGTCACCGTCTCAAAACCACGATGCGGATGATCCGGCGCGCCTTTCGCCTGATTTGGCCCAAGCTCCATCGGCCCCATCTCATCGAGCAGCAGGAATGGATCAAATTCTGAAAACTGTGCTTTCGGGAAAGGTCGCCGGACCAGAAAGCCCGCGCCTTCCAAAGTTTCAATACTGTTCACCACACCCGCAACCGTGCGGGTTTTTGCAAGCACTTCGCTAACCATTGAAATCAACTCTCCTTATCGTCTTGTTCGTGGCGGGCCGCCGCCTCGTAACCAATTTTCTTCAACAGGCGAATGAGCGTTTCGCGTTCGGCGCGACTGAGCGAAGCGGCGGCGAGTCGCTCCATGTCCGACGCGTGATCGGCGTAGACGCGCGTGATCAGCTCCTTGCCGTCTTTTGTCAGGTGTACGATCCGCGCCCGCCGGTCAGTGCCGGATGAACGTCGCTCGACTAACTTTTTCGACTCCAACCGGTCGACTGCGACCGTGATCGAGCCACTCGTGAGCAGCACTTTCTTGCCGATTTCGTTAATCGGCAGCGGTCCTTTGTGCAACAGTGCTTCCAAAACGGCGAAGTCGCTGCCACACATCTCCAGCTCGGCAATACTGTTTTCGGCGTAAGTCTCAACCGCTCGCGCCGCCTTCCACAACACCAGAAAGACGTGAACGCCACTGCCACCCTTCAACGACTGCTCTTTACGCATGCTCATTTGCCTTAATCTCTAATATCTTGATATCAAGATACTCTAGATCAAGACTGCTCGTCAAGGCCGGCGGCGGCTCAGCCAGAGTAAGGCGGCGCCGAAGAGCCCACACGAACCAGGGTCGCTCACCGCCCACCACCACGGCATGCCCGAGGTTAGATCGATCAGGAAAAACACTGGAGCGGCCAACAAGAACGCGATCCCGTTAAAAACCACGAACGAACGAAACCGCTCAACGTCTGAAGCGATCAGCCACAGCGATAGCCCGTGCACGCCGTAGGTATAGGATGCCTGACGAATCATGAACATGAGCAGTGGTCCATCCGGCATCGGGCCAAGCCCGATCGAGGTGTTTGCAATTTCCATCCACGAACGCGGCATAACCACGGCGATGAACGCGAGCACTTCCGTAGCGCCCGCAAGTCGCAGCAACCAGACGAGCAGAAGTCTTCTATTCATGAGAAGATTAAGCCACATGAAGATCCAGTTTGCCACTCTCCTTCTGTGCATCGTTGTGGCCAGCACAGCAAAGGCCCAGGCGATCAAGCCCGCTGTGCCGGATGTGGCCCGGCCGATACCTCTGTCGTCAGTGCGCCTGACTGGTGGTCCCTTGAAGCGAGCCCAGGATCTGAACGCCGAGTATCTTCTCAAACTCGAACCGGATCGGATGCTGGCCTACTACCGCAAGCGCGCAGGACTTGAGGCAAAAGCGCCGGGCTATCCCGGTTGGGATGGCGACGGCAGAAATCTTACGGGACACATCGCCGGGCATTATCTTTCCGGTGTGTCGTTGATGTATGCCGCCACCGGCGACGTGCGTTTCAAAGAACGAGCCGATTACATCGTCAACGAGTTGAAGGAAATTCAGGACAAAAACGGCGATGGCTATCTCGGGGCCGTCGAAGGACTTCGAGAAAAGTTTGCGGAAGTCAGCAAGGGCAATATCAAGTCGACATTCTTCGATCTGAACGGTCTCTGGTCGCCGTGGTACACATTGCACAAAACTTACGCCGGACTGCGTGACGCATATCGCTTCACCGGCAATCGCACCGCGTTGGATCTCGAGATTAAATTTGCAGCCTGGGCCGAGACGATCATGTCAAAGCTCACTCCCGAACAAACTCAGCAGATGCTGAACACGGAGTTTGGCGGCATGAATGAAGTGCTCGCCGATCTCTACGCCGACACGGGAGACCAGCGTTGGCTGAATCTCTCACGACGTTTCGATCACAACGCGTTTCTCGATCCGCTCAAGCGTCGCGAAGACAAGCTCGCCGGACAGCACGGTAACACCCAAGTGCCAAAGATGCTCGGAGTGTTGATGCAATACATCTACACGGGTGATAAGTCAGACGGCGTAGCGGCCGAGTTCTTCTGGGACGCGGTGGTCAACGATCACAGCTATGCGACTGGTGGACACGGCAAGGATGAATACTTTGGACCCCCGGATCAATTGGCCGAGCGTGTGGACGGCAGGACGAATGAGACGTGCAACGTCTACAACATGCTGAAGATGACGCGCCGTCTCTTCGCGATCCATCCGGATATCAAGTACGCCGAGTTTGAAGAAAAGGCGTTGTTCAATCACATTCTCGCCTCAATCGATCCCGAGGATGGACGCACGTGCTATATGGTGCCGATTGGTCGCGGAGTGCGTCACGAATACCAAGACATGTTTCGCAGTTTCACTTGCTGCGTTGGTAGCGGGATGGAGAGTCATGGTCTGCATGGCGATGGGATCTATTACGAATCGGGCGATCGTCTGTGGGTGAACTTGTATGTGCCGTCGACTGCAACCTGGAAAAGCGCAGGCGCGACGGTGAGCATGAACACGACGTTTCCCGACGGCGATGCGGCAAGGGTGAAGTTCACCTTGCAAAAGACGAAGAGTTTCACGCTTGCGTTGCGACGTCCTTCCTGGGCCGGGAACGGTTTTGAAGTGAAGGTGAATGGTAAGACTGTTTCGAGTGTGTCTGGTCCAGGATCGTATGTGGAATTGAAGAGGACTTGGAAAACCGGTGATACCGTTGCGCTCGTGTTGCCGAAAACGTTGCGCATCGAAGGTTTGCCGGACAACAAGAATCGCGCTGCATTGATGTGGGGACCGTTGGTACTGGCTGGCGATCTCGGGCCGGAGCGACGTGGTGGTGGTCCTGGAGATCCAGTTCCTTCGCTCGTGACTTCGGAGAAAGCGGTGGGTGAGTGGTTGCAGCCGGTTCCGGATCATCTTGGTGTGTTCCGTTCGGTCGGGGTTGGTCGCAAAACTGACGGAGAAGCGAGTGAGGTCGAGGTTGTTCCCTTCTACCGGCTTCATCGTCGCACTTACGCGGTTTACTGGGATCTTTACGACGCTGACGGTTGGGCCAGGAAGTTAGAGGATCTCGCAGCAGAAAAGGCAAAGCGAGAACGACTCGAGGCAGCGACAGTGGCGTTTGTGCAAACAGGAGATGCGGAGAAAGAAGAGCAGTTTAATCAGCAGGGCGAGGAAACGGCGCCCGATTCTGTGCTGGGACGCACCGGAAGGCGAGCGAAGAAGTGGTTCTCATTCGATCTACCGGTCGAGTCGGCTAAAACGATGGCGCTGGTTTTGACTTACAACCCTGAAGAGCGCGCGAAGCGATCGTTTGAAATCTTCGTCGATGGACAACGAGTCGGCGACGCGACGATCGAGCGTTATCCGCCGGGCAGTGCCACGGGACAGTTTTACGATCGTGATTACAAGATTCCAGCGGAGCTTGTTAAAGACAAGAAGAAAGTGACGGTGCGGTTTCAGGCTGCGGGTGGGAATGAAACGGCGACGATCTTTGGAGTTCGAATGGTGCGTGCCGAGGAAAGATGAAAGTTTCTCCCGCAACGGCGCAACGGCGCAACGCCAGCCGCAAAGAAGCATGGATTGTCCTTATTTGCATTTTCCTTTGCGCCGTGGCGCCGTTGCGGGAGAAATCTGCTTTTGCGGGCAACGAGCTTCTCATGGAAGAGGGCTATCTCGATTTCGATACGCCCGACTTCAGACTGCGCCTGCTCAAATCCTCCCAAACAGTAGCCACGCTCGAACCGAAGAACACTCCCGGTTTCGACTTCACACCCGGCGATCGTTTAGAAAAACGCGCCGCGAATCGCTATCACCACCTCGGCGATCTAACACTCCGACTGCGACTCGGCACCTCCGGTCCGTGGCAAAAGTACGACACAGCAGACTCACGTCAGCCAGTCAAACCTCTGACTGCCTCTGGTCCAACTCTGGCGACCGCCGACCTCTCACCGACTCTACCCGCAGACATTCCTTTGGAGATCACTCGTTCCTGGCTCGTCGAGAACGACCGCCTCGTCCTGCGCTTCGATCTCAAAAACAAAACCACGACGCCGGTTCAACTCGGCGCGCTCGGCATTCCGATGATCTTCAACAACATAATCACGGGCCGTGATCTAAAAGAAGCGCACGAAAAGTGTTCCTTCTCCGATCCTTACATCGGTCAGGACGCAGGATACTTGCAAGTGACTCGCTTGAATGGTCTCGGACCGTCACTGCTCGTTGTGCCCGATGGACAAACGCCTTTCGAAGCCTATCAACTGCTCACCGAACCGACTCGGCCAAGCCAAACATTCGAAGGCGCGTTTGCATGGATGGTTCACACGCAGGCTTACGCAGAAGACGAATGGCGTGGCGTCGAACAGTGGAACCCGCCGACGATGGCCACGATTGCTCCCGGCGCAACCAGGACTTACGCACTCAAGTTTCTCTTAGCCGGAGAAATCCGAAAGATCGAGACCACTCTCGCAAATAACGAACGGCCCGTAGCGGTCGGTATTCCCGGTTACATATTGCCGATGGATATCGACGGTCGTCTTTTCGTGAACCACAAGCGGAAAGTCACGCAAGTAGCCGTCGATCCGGTCGGCGCGCTTGAAATCAAGAACGACAAACCCACCGGAACGTGGCAGGCCTTTCGCATTCGCGGCAAGACGTGGGGCCGTGCGCGTCTCACGATCACGTATGACGATCGTTCGACACAATCGATCAGCTACTACGTAATCAAGCCATCGGTTGGGGCCGTTTCTGATCTCGGCAACTTTCTTTTCACGAAGCAATGGTTCGACGATCCGTCCGATCCGTTTCACCGCAGCCCGTCAGTCATGAGTTACGATCGCGAGACTAACAAGATCGTGACGCAGGATAGTCGTGTTTGGATCGCGGGTCTCGGAGACGAAGGCGGTTCGGGCTCGTGGCTCGCTGCGGCCATGAAACAGTTTGGCCAGCCACGCAAAGACGAGATCGCAAAGTTTGAGCAGTTCATCGACCACGTTTTGTGGGGCGGTCTGCAATACAACGACGGGTCAAACAAGTACGGAGTGCGCAAGAGCCTTTTTTACTACGCGCCACAGGAGTTTCCGAATTATAGATACGATCCCGCACTCGATTGGACCACTTGGACGAGCTGGAAGAAAGCAGATGCTGAGTCTATCGGGCGCGGCTACAACTATCCGCACGTGATCGCCGCCTACTGGTCGATGTACCGGCTCGCAAGAAATCACACCGGGTTGGTCACGAACCACACATGGGATTGGTATCTGGACCAGGCGTTTGAGACGGCGAAGTTCATGTTTGGCAGACAGGCAAACGGGCGCCGTCGTGTCGGCTATGTTGAACTCGGTCTCATGGAAGGCGACATCATCGTCGCACTCCTCGACGATCTGAAACATGAAGCGTGGAAAGAAAAGGCGGACGTCCTCGAAACCCTGATGAAGGAACGCGCGGATCGCTGGAAGCAGGAAGCGTTTCCATTTGGCAGCGAGATGGCGTGGGATTCGACCGGGCAGGAAGAAGTTTATGCGTGGTGTAAATACTTTGGTTACGACGACAAAGCACTCGTCTCACTGAACTCGATTCTTGGTTACATGCCTACGCTGCCTCACTGGGGTTATAACGGCAACGCGCGACGCTACTGGGATTTTCTCTACGGCGGCAAGATCAGAAGGATCGAACGACAGCTACATCACTACGGCTCGGGATTGAATGCGATTCCGGTGCTGGCGCAATACCGCGAGCATCCTGACGATGAGTATCTGCTGCGTGTGGGCTACGGCGGCACGATGGGGGCACTCTCAAATATCGATCGGGAAGGTTTTGCCTCAGTCGCGTTTCACTCGTTTCCGTCGACGTTGAAGTGGGATCCGTACACCGGCGACTATGGACCAAACTTTTTTGGGCATGCTTTCAATGCTGCGACTTACGTAATCAAGCATTCGGAATTTGGTTGGCAATCGTTTGGTGGAAATGTGAGCGTGAGTGGGAATTGGGTGAACGTGCAGCCGCTTGATTCGTTTCGCCAGCGTGTTTACATCGCGCCGCTTGGGTTATGGTTGACGCTTGATGCGGGGACATTTGAACACGTGGCAATCAATACACGATCGAATGTCGTGCGCGTCAGTTTCTCGGCCGCAACGGTATTCACTCCGAATGCTAGACTTCGTGTGGAGCAACCGGCGAAAGTCGCAGGTGTGGGCGCGTATGGTCCACGGCAGAAGTTTGTTGCAGAGAGAGGAGCGTTTAAGATCCCGCTGCGACGCACAATCACCGCAATCGAACTTGGCCACAGATGAACACGGATTTTATGAACGGATCGGATGTTGTTGCTACGCGACTAGTTAATCAGAAACTGTCGGTGACTGGGTTTAATAAAGCTGCTGATGTCGTGCGCTGGTTTGGGGCGGTGCAGGCGCAGGAATTTAAGGCGGCGAAGTGGGCACTGGCGCTCAGAATGCGCAAGGCGACGGAAGCTGTCGTCGAAGACGCCTTTAATAAAGGAGAGATAGTTCGCACGCATATCATGCGTCCGACGTGGCACTTCGTTGCGCCGGAGGATATTCGCTGGCTACTTCAGCTAACTGCGCCGCGCGTCAACCAGAGGTGTGGGCCAAACTATCGTAGGTTTGAGCTCGATGAGGCTGTCTTAAAACGATCCAACAAGATAATTACGAAGGCTTTGCAGGGCGGGAAACATCTCACGCGGTCGACTTTGAAGTCGACGTTGAACCTCGCGGGCATTGATGCAAATGACGGAGTGCGGTTAGGGCATATTCTTTTGCGCGCGGAGCTGGACGGCATTGTTTGCAGCGGTCCTCGAGACGGCAAACAGTCTACGTACGCATTGCTGGAGGAACGAGTACCGATCGCCAGCACTCTCAAACGCGAAGAGGCTTTGACTGAACTAACACGTCGCTATTTCGCCAGTCATGGACCGGCAACATTGCATGATTATGTTTGGTGGTCGGGCTTATCGACTGAGGATGCAAAACGTGGTATTGCGCAGCTCGACGCCGAACTCGAGAAGGCTATTGTGGACGAAAAGATCTATTGGTTTCCACCGTCTGCGCGGCCAAAGCAAGCGCCGAAAAATTCAGTTCACCTCTTGCCTGCTTTCGACGAGTATTTTGTTGCCTACAAGGATCGCCAAATCGCCGTCGCACCCTCGCTGTCTGCATGGGGCGTGCTTGGCCCAACCTTCCTCATCGACGGCGTCGCAACCGGCACGTGGAAACGGATCAATTCAGTAGGCATCGAATTTAACGCGTCGCGTGCGTTAAAGAAGGCGGAAAGACTCGCGCTCAACGATGCGGCGGAGCGATATCTTACTTTCGCTGCTAAGAATTAAATCCGTCCCCAATCCGCGTTATCTGTGGCCCTACTTCGGAGAAATCTCACGACGTAAGTAAAAAAGAAGATCCGTTGCCGGCGGATCGACGCCGAGCTGACGAATCATGCCTACGATCTGACCGCGATGCATGGTCGCGTGATTGACGACGTGCTGCATCTGGCTAATCAACGGCATCGAGCTCGGATCGCCACTGAGCAGCTTGAATGAGAGATCCGCCGCAAGTCGCTCTTCATCCAACTCGGAAACAAACTGCGCTCGCGTGTTGCAGAGATTGGTCCAACGATCACGGAGGGTCGCTATGTCCGCACACGACTCGGGCGACCAAAGCGACCAGGCTTCGGCTTTTGCGGGCGAGCGTCCGTGCCAACGCTCCAACCAGATCCATTCAGCGCCCGCCATGTGCACGAGCGTCCCAAAGATCGACCGGTGACTAATGCCAACATCACGCAGCAGATCTTCGTCAGGTAGTTTGCTCGCAGCATCCATGGCCAAGTCGTTGGCCCACTCGGTGTAGTCAATCAGATTCTTGATGTCTTTTATGTCCATGATTTATCCAATCTTGAACAATCCTGTAATCCTGTCCAAAACTACCATCAGAACACGAGGGTCTGAATTGAATGCGGGGGACTGTGCACCTCCGCCGCATTGCCACTTACCCACAACCAGTACGACGCCTGCTTGTCCGTTGGATTCATTACCACTACGGCCGCTTTACCGTCGGGATTGAGAAACGCCGTCGATAGCAATTGACTGCGACTTGGCGAGCTCGCAATTCTCTTTGCACCCGGCTTGATGAACTTCGAGAAGTGTCCGATGTAGTAGTACGAGCTCAAGTAAGTCAGCTCGCCAGTCTTCGTGTCCGCATGCACCGGCGCGAAACAGAAGTTCTCGACGTGATTTGGACCACCCCGCTCGTCGAGCAGAATATTCCAGTCAGTCCAACCAACCGTGCCATTGTTGAAGTCGTTAATCATCGACCGCCCGTACTGCTCGCCAAACTTCCACTCGCCGAGTCGCTTCGGATCGAATGAGTCGACACAACCCTCGGTAAAGATCAGGTGCTTGTCCGGATAGATCTCGTGGACCAGGCGCACATTGTCAAACATCGGATCGCCGCCACTCCACGGCTCGTACCAGTGAAAACCAATGCCCCAAACAAATTTCGCCGCCTTCGGATCTGCAAGCAGCGTGCTGACTCGCTGATAGATCAGATCGCGATTGTGATCCCAGGCGATGATCTTCTTGTCACCCAAACCGGCACGGCTCATCGTTGGTCCAAGATGATTCTTGAGGAAGTCTCGCTCTTCCTCGGCGGAATAAATGCACGACTCCCATTTCTGCGTCGCCATCGGTTCGTTCTGGATCGAGAGCCCCCAAATCGGCACGCCTTCCGCCTGGTAAGCCCTGATGAACTTTGCGTAGTAATTGGCCCATGATTGATAAAACTCGGGCTTAAGTTTGCCGCCGTGCAGAATGTCGTTGTTGTCTTTCATGAACGCCGGCGGGCTCCACGGACTGGCGAAGATGTTGAGCTGGCCTTTCGTGGCTGCGAGGCATTCCTTGATGAACGGAATGCGATATTTTTTGTCGGCCGCAACGCTGAACGATTTGAGTTCTTTATCGCCTTCATCGACGTAGGTGTAACTGCCGCTCGAAAAGTCACAACTGTGAATATTCGTGCGCGCGAGTTTGTAACCGATGCCTCGCTGTTCGTCGAAATGCGCGTCGATGAATTCGCGTTGTTTTTGTTTTGGGAGTTTAGCGAACGTTTCGGCGGACGCGTCAGTCAAGGCGCCGCCGATGCCGAGAAACGTTTGAAACTGCCGGCCGGGATCGACAAACACACAGATTTGAGTTTCTTTCGGCTGTCCGACAGTCTTGAAAGCCACGCTATCGGTTTGCGCTAATCTGTGATTTGACTTGTCAGCCGTGGTGTAAACCGTCACCTGTTTTGCGACGGCAGGATTCGATTCGAACGGAATCACGTCCGGCTCAACACGGCTCGATTTGCCGAAAACGGATGGAAGATATTTGTGGCCGAGCGCTGCGGCCGATGACGCGAACAGGAAGTTGCGGCGGTCGATTTTCATTGGAGGATTTTACACGAAAAATCGAGGGTGATGCGGTTTGAATTCGAGCGCCTCCTTGGAGTGCGGTGACTTGTCACCGCTTTCGTACAGATACTAAAGCGCCAACAAGTTGGCGCACTCCAAGGTGGCGCCACTAACGCCACTTCTTCACTTTTGACCAACCCTCTTGCAAATTCCACTTCAGACCTCTGCACAACAGCACGGGGCGGTTCTCGTAACGATATGCGTACGGGTTTTCAAGCGTCGCAGCAACCGTCACTGACTCGAATTGCTCGCGCGCTTCGTTTTCGGTGGAGCCCAACAGGATCACGATGTCGCCGGTGTATTGACGCGGTCCCCAGAGAAAGTAGTTCTGATGTCCACTGATGGCTTTAGGCAATCCATATTGTGGTCCAAAGAAGTCGATCGCCGCAGCCTGGCCGTAGTTGCTGCCAAAGATCGCGGTCCGCTGCTGCTCGTCAGGGGTAAGTGAGTGGTAGACGCGCGCGACGGTGGCCACCATCCCGGGCCACGGAAACTCATCGGCGTAATACTGCGGCAACGTCTCACCAACAAAACTGCGCTCAGTTTTTGGCACGTCGAACGGCAGATGCGACTGGTAGCGAAGGAACGTCTCAATCGGCAACACTGGCAATACGAGCGGCAACAACGGAATTACACCGAGCGCCAGCCAGATAAAACACGCGGGCTTCAAGACGGTTTGCAGTTTCGGCCGTGCAGATAGCAACGCTTCTGTCGCCACGCCACCCGCGGCAAACAACATCACATACGCCGGCGCCGAGTAGTAATCTTTTCCGTGCGTGACCATGAAGAAAAGGATCGCGATCACAAACGCCCAACCGAAGTTGCGGTAATTCTTTGCGTCGCGCGAAAAGAAATAAAACAACAAGCCGCCAAACCAGAATGGAAAACTCAGCGGGTTCAGCATCAACACCTGCTGCAAGAGATACCTGCCGGGCGAAAGAATGACATCTTTGCCCGTGGCGCTAATGTTCCGCATCAGCTCGAGAAACGGCCAGTGATGCTGAACGTTCCAGATCAAGTTTGGTAAGAAGATGAGAAGTGCAATCGCGCCGCCAACAATGGTCCAGGAAGTAAAGAGAAGTTTGCGTTGGCGCGTTAACAGAAGTCCGGCAAGCAGCGCTCCTGCAAAGATGACGATGGAGTATTTGTTCAGTAGTCCAACACCCGCGATCGCGCCAAACGCGAGCCAGAGTTTTGGACTGCCGGTGTTGATGAGACGAAGAATTGTGTAAGCGAGTCCACCCCAGAACAACGGTTCGAGACCATTCATGGCGAACTGGTGATCGACTACCCACCAGACGCCCGGTGTGGCTGCGAGTGCGGCTGCCAACACGATGCCGAATCGTCCGGCGCCGAGCTCCCGTGCAAACGCTGCCGTGAGGACGATTCGCAATGCGCCGGCAAGTGCGGGCCAGAAAAGTAGCGCCGGTAGTGACGTGCCGAGTGTGTGACGTGCGATCCAACCAAGTAACGCGATCAGTGGCGGTTGATCGACGTATCCAAACGCGAGCTGTTCCGAGCAAGCGAGATAATACAGTGCATCTCGAAAGTAGCCGTATCGCGTTGACGTGAGCAGATGTAATGAGAAGTAAGCGAGGGCAATTACGTAGACCCAGCGGAGGGAGTAGCTTCGCGAACTGTTTGTCATTCGAATCAAGTCTCAGAAAGACTTCCGTAAAAGTCCAGCGTCACCTTTGTCATCGCCAAAACCTTCTCGCGTAGCGAGGCTGGTTCGATGACTTCGAGATTTGGACCAAATGATACCGCATACTCGCACGCCATTTCTTCAACGTCGAAACCGACGTGGACCTTTTTCCAACCACGCGTATCAGGTTCGTCAGTTTCATTGACACGCGCGAAGCGTCCTGCAAATCGGAGTCGCAACAGCACAGACGGAGAGACCCAGAACGTTGCGAGATAATTCGGCACACTCGCCTTGAATGTCGATGCTGATTGTTCCCAGTAGTCGGCGAGATTGAAGTCGGATGGAATCGGCGCCGGCTCGTTCAGAATTTCAGCCTCCGCAATTCGCGAGACACGATAACTCCGCACCGTGTCATCGACAGATGCGACGAGATACCAAACGCTTCCTTTCGCGACTAATCCGAGGGGACCAAGCATACGTTCTACCGGTGCGCAATTCTCACCGCGTTCGTATTTGATGTTGAGTTTACGTTCCAGCCAGAGTGCCTCCTGAAGAATTGGAAGCAGCGGCACTGCTTCTTCGCGTCGAGTCCAGCCACTCACATCAACGTAGATGCGTTGTCGTGCGCGCTCTGCTCCCTGGCGAAATGCGGTTGGGAGCGAGGCTAACAGTTTCAGCATTGCACCGTCGGAAGCTTTTTCGAGATGCAGATCGGCGAGTAGCTTTGCCGGCTTGGTGACGAATAGCGATTGAATTTCTGTCTCGGTGAGTCCGGTGAGTGTGGTGCGGTATTCACCAAGCAACGACCAGCCACCACCCGAGCCGCGCGCCGCAATGACTGGAATGCCGGCGCCGCTCAACGCGTCCATGTCGCGATGAATCGTTCGCTCCGAGACTTCGAGACGCGCAGCAAGGTCGCGTGAAGTCATCTGGTGATGTGTCTGCAGCAGCAGCACGATCGAGAGTAAACGGTCCGCTCGCATGCGAGGAATTTTATCCTACAAATATGACAAAGGGTGTCATGAAAACACGCGTAGAAGTGTTTCAGCAGCGCCAAAGGCGCGGAATATAAAAGCCAGGGGCAAGTCCCGACCCTGTCGGGACGTCGCCCCTGGTAACGAAATAAGAGTTTCAGTGAGCCCTGTGAAGGGCGAAATACGACGATGCTTATTTCGGCCCTAACAGGCCCCGGCTAACGGGTTTTAGTTAACCAGGGGCGACGCACTTCGCGCTTGCCCCTGGCTTTCATATTCCGCCTTGGCGCTTCGGCACGTAAATGCCAAGGCACCGCACTAAGGCGGCGTCCAATTTCTGAGGAGAACTTAATATGCGCAAAGTCACGTTTGGTGGAGCCAACAGCCTCGACAACTTCTTCGCTCGTAAAGACGACACTGTCGACTGGCTGATGTGGTGCAAGGAAGTGCAACAAATCATGAAAGACTACTGGAAGAACATCGACACTGTGATCATGGGCCGGCGAACGTACGAAGTCGCGACGAAGAACGGTGGTGGTATCGGCAGTGGTCCAGGTGTCAAGACTTACGTCTTCTCGCGAACGATCAAGAAACCGAGCAACAAGAAACTAACGTTCGTCTCCGAAGATGCTGCGGACTATGTCCGTCGCTTGAAGGAAGAAAAAGGTAAAGACATCTGTGTGCTTGGTGGTGGAGTGTTGGCGAAGTCGTTGTTGGAAGCAGATCTGATCGATGAGATCGGGCTCAACATTCATCCCGTGTTACTCGGTTCGGGCATTCCGATCTTCTACGAGATGTCGCGTCAAATCGATCTCGAGTTACAGAAGTGTCAGCAGTTATCGAACGGCTGCGTAGTGCTCACTTACAACGTGAAGCATATGTAATTACACACACTAACAGCATGAAAATACATACAGGAATTTCCTGATGACCTCTCCATAAAATCCGTGTTTATCTGTGGCTGTTTGCGTGTAGTATGTGCGGCGGTCACAGAGGGCAGGACCCAGCGCAAAGATATTGCCAAGCGAAAATCCTCGCGTTAACCTCGGCCCTTACGAAGATGAGCTAGCCTCGCCCAAGCTGATGCCGGCGATACTCATATACGTGTGACAGTTTGTGGGAAGTACCTAGGTGAGAGCGGCAGCACGATTCTGAAGCCGAACTACCGCTCTCGGCGGAACGCACAGGCAACACCCACAATTTGCCTCCGGGCATGCGCTCCGAAAACTATCTCAAAATGAAAAGGAGCAAGTGTTGATTAAGGCGCGAGGTCGAACCCGGTAGTGAGTAGCGCCCGACTAGATCGGGCGTTTCGGGTATCCTCCGAGTCGGCGCGCAGTGTAAGTGAAAATACACATAAATTCAAGAGCGCATCTTCGTCAGGAGTCGTGGCCTGATGGGACGCTCGCGTCGAAACAAACCGTTGAAGTTGAGCTACAAATTGTTGGCGATCAGGAAGCGTCTGCAAATGAGTCAAAGCGAAATGGCGAGGGCGCTTGAGCTGAAGGTGCATTACTCCGCAGTGTCGAATTTCGAGCTTGGAACGCGTGAACCTGATCTGTTGATTGTGCTGCGTTATGCGAGGTTGGCGGGCGTTACGATGGAGATGATCGTGGACGATTCGATCAGTTTACCGGAGTGAATTTAGCCGCGGATACACGCAGATAACGCAGATCGGCGTTAATCCGCGTTCATCCGCGGCTTATTTCTTTTCTTGCGGTGCGCGAATGGGGCGGCCTGGAGTGACACCGGATTGGAGTTGGCCGTCCTTTACTATTAGGACACCGTTGACGAAGACAAATTTGATCCCTTCGGAGTAGATCGCGGGATCCTGAAATGTTGAGCGATCGATTATTGATTGTGGATCGAAGATGGTGAGATCTGCGTCGGCTCCAATACGTATGCGGCCTTTGTTCTTCATTGACGGCACACGTCGTTCGAGTCGCTGAGCGGGCTGGAGAGTCATCTTGGTTAGCGCGTCCATAAGAGTAAGCGCTTTTTTCTCTCGCACATAATTGCCCAGCACTCGCGAATACGTTCCTGCCGTGCGTGGGTGTCCCTTCCCTTTATCCAGAATGCCGTCACTCGCGATCATCGTGAGTGGACTAGCAATGGCGGTGTTCACCACTTCTTCCGTCATCGAGAAAACCGCCACCATGCCGCCCGTCTTGCGATAACGATCGAAACTCTCTTTCGTCAGCCGCTCTCCGGTCGCGGCCCACTGAAGATCCTTGTAGTCGATGTTGAAAACTTCCTGCCATCCTTCGTCGAAGATCGCCGACTTGATGTCTGTCATCCCGGCGATGTAGGGATAGCATTCCGTGGTCACGTCGAGTCCGCGCGACTTCGCTTCACCGATCATTTGCAACAACTTTGGCGTTGCTGGTCCACCCGTGCTCTGAATATGAACAACGTGCAATGGCGCTCCGGTAATTGCGGCCGCCGATATGACTTCTTCGAGGGCCTGAATACTGCTGCCCGGTTCTTTCACACCCGCATGTCGCATGTGAACGTGACACGAGGCGCCATACTTCGCCGCTACACGAAACATCTCGAGGATTTCCCAACGTGAAGCATTGGGCGTGTATTGAATTCCGAACCCAACCGCGACTGCGCCACGCTTCAAACCGTCTTCCAACCGCTGCTTCATCTCGCCGATCTCGGCGTCGGTCGCAGCGCGGCGTGCGGCGTCGCCGGTAGGAAGAAACGTGACGGGCTCGTGCATCGCAGCCATGCGCGCGGCGAGATGTCCGGCACTCACACCGTAGTTGATCAGCGTCTTCTGGTCGCGCTGCGCGTACCATGCATCGATGTCGCCCGTGCCGACTTCGAGCTCGAGTGCTGTGGTGACGCCATCCATCGCTTTGAAGCGATAGTTCTCGTCGTCCTGGCCGTGCTGGTGAAGATCGATAAATCCGGGTGAGACAACTAGACCACGAGCATCGATGACAGTGCGACCGGTAAGCTTGTTGGTGCTGATTGCTTTGATGGTGCCGTATGAGATGCCGAGATGGCGGACCGCATCAGTGCGCGTTTCCGGATCGATTACTCGACCGTTGAGAATCACAAGATCGTAGCCAGCTTGTGAGATTGAAGCTGTTGGGAAAATCAGTGCGCAGAAGATCAGCAGTATGAGTACCAGCCCGATTCTCATCGTACCTTCCCTCGCGCGGCCACACGCCAAACTTCCTCAACCTGCTCGCCTCTCACGCCATAAATCTCATCGTGCATGTTGACAGTCGTGCAAACATGATTCGGAATGATGCTGAGGCGATCTCCAACATGGTAACTCCGCTCAGACCCCTCGATTTTCAAATGCCCATGCTCCTCGGAAAATCGCTCAACTTCCGCGGCCGGATCTTCCCTGACGATTCCATAGCCACGCTCATCGCCGCCCTGGAAACGATCGTAAGAGAACGTCTTCGATCCGCCATCGACAACCGCATGTCCACTAACTGCCGTGCTCACCACCGTCACCACCACCGACAGCGCACAATCGCTCAACGATGCTGCTGAAATTGCGACGGTATTTCGGTCGTTGAAGATGTACGTCCCCGGCCGCACTTCGTTGACACCATAAAAAGCTCCGCCTTCATACGCTGTGGGGGTCGAACCACCACTCACAACAGCAAGCGGAACTGCGGCACGTTCAAAAGCTGTAATAGTTCGCTCGAGAAACTCGTTTACCTGAGCCCTCAATGTGACTCGCTCTTCAGGTGTAACACCGAAGTGGCCCGGAAAAAACATCAAGCCCTTGAACTCGACCGCAGGGAGCTCGCTAATCTTTTGCGCCAGCGCCACCAAATCATTTTCATTGCTGAATCCGCAACGATGGAAACCGACATCCATCTCCACCAGAATTCCAATCGTTGTTCCCTGTTTCGAGGCAGCCGCAGAGATCGCACGCGCTGCTTCCTCCGAATCGATCGAGACTCTGACCTTCGCTCGTTCAGCGAGGCGCGCGAGCCGCTCGGTCTTATCTGTACCTACAATCGGATAAGCGATCAGGATGTCGTCAATTCCAGCGTTGAGCATCACTTCAGCCTCGCCAATTTTTGCAACTGTGATTCCTGTTGCACCACTCGCAATTTGTCGCCTCGCGAGCTCGGGGATCTTGTGCGTCTTGATGTGCGGTCGCAGTAAGAGATGATGCGCGCGACAGTAATCAGCCACGTGCGACAAATTGCGTTCCATCACGTCGAGGTCAACAACGACCGCGGGTGTTTCGAGTTCAGAAATGTGCATTTTGAAAGTCCATCCACAGATTACACAGATGGTTTATAAAGAATCTGCGTAATCTGTGGACTGCGTTTTAAGGGACGATCTCGAATGATGCTTCCTGTTTCGTCGACTTCCGCGTCACCATGTCTTTGGTCTCAATCATTGCTTGATAACGACCGGGCGCAAGACTCGCAAGCTGCAAGTATTCCGCGAACGTCAGGTGAGGCACCGGCTGGTCCTGAATATCAGTCAACACAAAATCATAAACCTTCGACGCCGGTTGCCCGTCTTTCATCAACCTCACGCTGACACGAACGAGGGGCTTACCCGTCTCGGCGCTGTTTGCCGGATTGTACACGGCCATAAACATGATCAGGTTGTCGCTCTTCCTGAACTGTAGCGCAGCGGACGGCCGGACTAGCTGCTTCCGATAGACAAACACGTCGGGAAACTCCGCCGGATCCGGCGGCAATTGACTCGCCGGTTCAACGTAACGACTCAACACCACAGGCGTAGTCGCAAACGCCGCATCAACTTCAGGCAATTCGAGGTGTTCGCGTCGCGCAGAAATTTTCCCCGACTGCTTGTCACGCACGATCAAATCGATCGTGTAGTCGCCCGACGTAAGTTGCAGATCCTGCCGGTAGAAAATGTTGTTGTTGAGAATCTGGTTGTAATCAGTCGCCGATAGATTCACGTCGAAGTTGCCGCCTAATCGTGAAAGCATTCGATCCGGCGTCGCTTTCAAAACTCCGAGCACTTCCAACTGCAACGACTGCTTGTCGCCTTTGCGATCGAATTTCACTGCCGACGGCGGGATTTCGATGGCGAGCGGCACAGTGTAAAGACCGTGACGAGTTCTGAACGCACTGAGCGAGACGAAGAGCGGCAAACCTGGATTCGCCTGCGCCTCATTGAACCCAACGAGCAGCTTCTTATCGGCGGGTGACAACAAAACGATCTCTTCAGGCGGAATCGCGTAATAACCAGAACGCGAAATAATCTGGACATCAGGACGTCGCACTTCGATCTTTACTTTGCGAAACGTCCCGTCGAAGTTTTGATTGCTGCTGCGATAAGCAAGCGTGTATCGCGCCTGGATTTCCTGGTTGATACGTTCGAGATTCTGGCTGAGGTCGTTGTTGCCTTTAAGAAACTTACCGCCCGTGTCACCAGAAAGACGATAAAGAATATCGTACTCTCGCGTCAGCCCTTCCTGTCTCACGTTGTCGAAAACAGTTTCGCCCCCAACACCTCTGATTCTTAGTTCCTGGTTGGTCGATGCGGCACCGGTGAGTGGCCCTGACGGAACGAGGGACCCCGACGCCGGTGCGGCAGCTCTGAGTCCGGCGGAATCGATGATGTAGATGGCGACGTTGGCACGATTTGCGATGTCGATCGTGCTTTGCACTTGCCAGTCGAGAACCTCCGGCGTGACGAACCCACCTGAAAACAGAACGAGCGTCTTTTTGCCGGGAATTGGTCTGAGCCCTTCGGCTAACGCGGCGAGTGCCGCAAGCACGGGACGAGCCATTTGCAAACTCAGCGCCGTACGCATCCTGATGAACTGCGCTAACACGGTTTGCGCGATCATGGCCTGGGCCGCAGCAGATCCGCCTGCGTTTGTAGTGATCCCTGTCGAAGGTGCGGCACCATTTAAAGCGTCTCGCAGGTTTGCGATGTTCTCGGCGATCTCCCTGCTCTCGAAGCCCTTTGAATCTGCTCCCGTGCCCAGATTCTCAAGCGTAGAGATTAGCTTTGTCTTGTCTTGCGTGAACGGCTGAAGCATTCGGAGACCGTTCGTCACCGAGAGTATGGCGACGACGTCGCCGCTGGTTATTTGCTCGCGCACAAACTTGATCGCGCCTTCGCGTACCCCCTTCAGGCTCGTTAAGTCAGTTGTTTGCGAGTCGAGCACAAGTGAGATGTAGTTGCGCGGCGCAGTTGCGGGCGGCGTGGGTGTTGTCGGTGCTTCGACGACCGTTACATTTGGCGTGGTGTTTTCAGTCTTTGAAAGTGGCGCGTCGAAGAATTCAACCTTCTGAGGTTGACCGTTTTCTGTGATGACGAAGTCTTCGGGTTTGAGGTCAAAGACGAATTTGCCTTTTTTGTCTTTGATGATGACGTCGATGTTGACGAGGTTAGATTTGACTTTGACGACATCGTCGTCTTGAGCATGAACTGAGCCACAGATGAACACAGATAAACACAGGTAAGAAAAAATCCGTGTGAATCTGTGTAAATCCGTGGCTATAACTATCCCCTCCCAACACCCAGCGCGTCCGCGACGCGGTTAATGTAGTTGAACCACGACGCGATCAACGTGATTTGAAGAATCCCTTTGTCGTCGAAGCCGACGGATCGAAGACGCTCGTGATCGGCGGGTGAGATGCGCGTCGCGTCGCGCGTTATCTGCACCACGTAATCGAGCATCACCCGCTCCTGCTCGGTGATCGGCGCCTTGCGGTAGTCGTCCTCGAGCGCGTCTACCAACTCTTTGTCCAGTGTAACCCGACGCAGAAACTCTGCGTGAGATTCGATTCAATAATGACACCGATTGGTGACGGACACCACTGTCGTGATCATCTCGTGCTGTCGTCTGTCGAGCGGCAGATCCGGGGACATCAGCGATCCAAACGTCGCAAAGGCGTGGAATAAAGTGTTGGGTAACAAACTGTGAGAAGCAACGATGCCGGCGGTTTCGCCATCAGGTGTCGGATGCACCGGCGTCGCATATTCAATTGGATACAATTCACGCTGAGACTCAACCGCCTTGCGCACCTCTTCACTCTCATCAACAGACACTGTTTTAATCCAGGTCATTCCGAAGTCCTTCCTTCTGCTAAACGCTTATCACGAAACATAAATATATAAACCGGAAAGCCTAACGCAACCACAACGACACCGAGCAATGCCTGCTTTGGATTGTTGCCCGCAAGCAGGAAGAGCAAACCAATCAGCATCACGAGAAACACGATCGGTGTCAACGGATAGAGCGGAGTCCGGTAGCGCAGACCGCCGCTGTCTTCACGACGAAATTTAAACTGCGCGACAATAGTGAGTCCAATAAACAGGACTACGACGAAAACAAAATAAGAAACGATCTCGTTAAAGTTGCCCGCGACGACAAGTACCGACGCAAGCACTGCCTGCAAGACGATTGCGCGCGCGGGAGTTTCGTAGCGCTTGTGCAACACAGCGACCGCGGGAACAAACAGTCCATCACGCGCCATCGCGAAATAGACGCGCGGCGCCGCCATCACCACAGCAGTTACGCTGCCGAGCACTGACACCACAACGATGAGCGAGAATATTAGCCCACCAGCACGTCCGAACAATACTTCACCGGCCTGGGCCGCAAACGTTTCGCCAGAAGTAACATGGTCCAGCGGAACGAGGTAAACAAACGCGAAGCTCGTCAGGATATAGACGAGCATCACGGCAAGCACGCCGAACGTTAACGCCTTTGGCAACGCTCGTTCAGGATTTTTTACTTCACCGGCAAGTTTTCCGAGATCCCACCAGCCGGCAAAAGAAAAGAATGCGCCGACCATTCCACCTGCAAGCGCACCCACGAGCGGCGCCGAACCTGCACGGCGCTCGACAAAGGGGATAAAGTTTGACCAGTCGCCGAGTTGAAAGCCGATCCCCCACAGAAAAATGAAGGCGAGCAAACCGATTTTGAGAATCGCCATCGTGCGAATGAATCCTGCTCCCAATCGGACGCCACGAATGTTGATGAGCGCCACGAGGATGATCGTGACGATGGCAAGGATTTTGATCTGTGTTGGCGAGAGTTTGAGAATGTAGCCGGCGTAAGTTGCGAGTCCAGTCGCGAGTGCGGCAGTCAATCCCGGGTCCATGACGAGGAACGCCATCCAGCCGTACATGAATGCGACGGCTGGACCATACGCTTCGCGCAGAAAAACGTAACCGCCGCCCGCTTCGGGATATCTCGCTGACAGTTCGCCATAACAGAGCGCGCCGCAAAGAGCCATCGCACCCAGAGTGAGCCAGACGACGAGTAGCCAGAGCGGCGAGCCGAGCGCTTTCGCCATCCCCGCCGGGGTTAGAAAAATCCCGACAGCGATCACTTCGCCGACGACCAGTGCTGTCGCGGTCCAAAGCCCGATCTGTCGCTTTAGTTCAGTCACAATCCGTGTAATCTGTGGTTAACAGATCTTAGAAAGTGACGCGTGCGGCGAATTGAAACGCACGTGGTCCGCCAGATCCGAAAACACCACCCGCCGTCGTCACCGGCGCACCAAAACTCGACGACCGCAGGAATCCCGAACTACTCGGATCGTTGTTATCACGCACCAGCACATTACTAAATCCCGAATAGTTAACATTCGAGACGCCAAGCACGTTCGTCACATTGAAGAGATTGAACACTTCGGCAATCGGCTCGATCGTCCAGCGCTCTCCGATCTTAAACACTTTCGACACCCTCAAATCCAACGACGAGAAGTTGTCGCCAAATTTCAAATCGTCGCGCACCAAAGGAACAAGCACACGCGGTTTGAATCCGGTGCTCGGATCGGCATTCGGACATAACGAACCACCGGCCGCGTTGATCTGGGTCAGCGCAGCATTCAGCTCCGCTCCCGTCTTAAACTGGCGCGCACCCGCATTTCGCTGCAACTCACAAACGCGCGAACTGCCATCCGGCAACAGAATGTCGATTGGTACCGTCGAAGCGAGCGTCAGAATCGGCGACACTCGTATGTCCGCGGGCAGATGGAACACTCCGGAAAAAGTAAATCGATGACGCTGATCGTTTGGCGTTGGCCCGTATTCACGACGCAGATCATTAGAGTCGATTGGCCCGTTTGAAAACGGAATCTGATCGTCGTTGGCATAGTTTGACGAGCGCGAGAGCGTGTACGATGCGCGGAACTCGAATCTATTCGCAAAACGTCGCTCGAGACTCACCAACAACCCGTCGTATTTTGTTCGGACACTCGACTCGAGGTTCTTCACGATGTCTGGTCCACCGACGACGGGATTCAACGGCACAGTTCCTATCACGCGACCGATAATGAAATGCGTGCCGATGTTTCGCACATAGTCGGCGCGCAGCACGAGGTTGCTTCCAAGTTCACGCTGAACCCCAACGTTCATCTGGTGCACCATCGGGTTCTGCATATCGTTGTCGATGATGTTGATGCCACCCGCTCCAGCTCCCGGCAGGACAAAGCCAGTGAACGGATGTGCGAGCGTCGGCGCCGGCGGTGGAAACACACCATTGACGGGATCGAACAAGAACTGCGGCGGAATGAAGAACACGTTGCCGGCGCGTACTTCAACCGGAAGCGCGCGACCGTCGAGTCCGCGCTCGAGTGTCTGAATTTCCAAAGTCACGCGGTCGTAATAAATGCCGTAACCGCCATGGACGCTCATGGTCCCGGCCTTGTTTGAGTAATTGAAACCGACACGCGGCGCAAAATTGTTTTTGTCTCTGCTTCGTGTTCCGCGAAGGAAAGGAAGAATGAGTGGATTCAACTCGTCGACGCGACTAACGTTTTTAACGTCAGTATCGAGCTCGTAACGCAGTCCCAGATTCAACGTGAATTGCCGGTTGATACGCCAGTCGTCCTGAATAAAACCGGCGAAATAAGTGCTGTCCGTATCGGGAAGCAGCAGCGAGCGATCGGGAAAGCCGCTGCGGAGCGTGACGGCAAACAACAGATCGTTATCGTCAACATGGCCATCGAGGTTGCGATCGAAGTCCGGAAAGTCTTCTATCAGTTCGATGCGGCCAGTTTGAAATACCTTCAGATCGAGATCCGACTCCACTCGCTGAATCTCGCCGCCAATGTAGAACGTGTGATTGCCGCGAACCATCGAGTAGGTGTCGCTAAACTGAAAGCGGCGTTGTTTGGTCTGTTGCGGCACACGAAACGAAGCGCCGTCCTGAATGCTCGGAAAAGTGAGCTGTGGTCCAGGCGTAACCGGCAACGTGTCGTTGCGAAACGTGCTGAAGCTGAAGTTGAAGCTATTGACGTCGGTCGGAGAGACAAGACGAGTGTAGTTTACCAGCAGGACGTTTGACTTGTTCTCACCAGACTGTCGCTGCGATGCCGAACCAATGGAACGAGCCAGAGTGCTGGCAGCGATTCCCTTCTCTCTCTGAAACGAGTAACGGAAGTTGAGTCGATCCTTGTTGTTCAAGGCCCAATCGACGCGATTGGAAGTCATAAAGTCATCGAGTGGTGAATCAGCGAAACCGCGCGTGATCGAGCGCGTGGCCAGGTTTCTTGTTCCTACCAGCACGACACCGTCCTGATTCCGATCTTCGAATGAACCGAAGAACCAGGCACGATCTTTCTTGATTGGGCCACCAAGCGTAAACGAGTACTGTTCGCGATCGAAGGGTGGCGACTGATTCAGATTGCGATCGAAGGTCGCAGGCAATCCCTGCAAGCCGCTGTCGCGAAAGTAAAACGAGCCTGAGCCATGAAACTCGTTGCTGCCCGTCTTGGTGATGACGTTGATCACCGAAGAGCCCGAGCGGCCGAGCTGTGCCGAGAAACGATTCGTCGCGATCTGAAACTCCTGAATCGCGTCCTGTGAGATGTTCTGAATCGATCCGCCGACCACATCGTCGTTAGTGTCGGCGCCATCGATCGTCACATTCCCGCCGCGTCCGAGTTGACCAGCCGATGAAATGACGACAGTGTTTGTCTTCGTCGGATCGAAGTTTGGCGCGGGACTGTTGCCTGGAATCAACAAAGCCAGTTCGAGAAAGTTGCGACCATTAAGCGGCAGACTCTGAACTTCGCGCGACTGAATGACGCCATCGATCACTGAATTGGTGTTATCGACCTGTAACGGGCTATACGAAATCTCATCGACTGTCTCTGTTTGCGCGGCAACATCGAGACTCGCATTGAAAGTGACAGTCTGGCCGACGTTAAGCGGTACCGCTTTCGAGACTTTGGTCGCAAACCCTTTTACTTCGATTCTCAACTCATAGTCGCCGGGCGCCATGTTCGAGAACACGTATAGACCGTGATCATTGGTAACTGTATCGCGTTTGATGCCGGTCGCGATTTGAGTGGCGGTGATCTTCGCGCCGGCGATCACCGCTCCCAGCGGATCACTAATAGTTCCGTTGAGAGTGGCGTTTGCGGCTTGTTGGGAGAAGGCCGCTACATGCGCGGAGATGATAAGAACGCTCAGAAGGGCAAGTCGAGTCATTCACAATCCTTTCAGTTGGGGACTTTTCTAAATCGAACTGCTAGAAACCAAGCCGCTTGATCACGTCGGCGACAATCGCTTTGGCACGATCTTCACTCTTCGCTTCGGCAACCACGCGAATGATCGGCTCCGTGTTCGAGCCTCTCACGAGTAACCACGCGTCAGGCATGATCACTTTCACACCATCGCGCGTGTCCAACGGAAAGTCGGCGAACTCGTGGCGGACCGTGCGCAGTACTCCCGGAATTCGATCGGAAGGACACGTCATCTTTTCCTTCACGATCGTGTAGCGCGGAATATCGTCGAGTAGTTCGGTGATCGATTTACCTGATTCAGCGAGCAGATGTAGCACGAGCGCGATACCCACCAGGCTGTCGCGGGCGAAGTTGATGCGCGGATAAATAACGCCGCCATTCCCTTCGCCGCCAATCACGGCGTGTTGCAGTTGCATCGCATCGGTAACATTCACCTCACCGATTTTGGTCAGAAATATCGGGCAATCGAATCGTTTGGCGATATCGGCGACCGCGGAAGTCGTCGAGAGATTTGCGACTACCGGCCCGGGCTCGCGTCCGAGCACATGAAGGATCGCGAGCACGAGCGTGTAGTCCTCACCGATCGGCTCACCGCGGTCTGAAACAATTGCCAGTCGATCCGCATCCATGTCCTGCGCAAACCCGACATCCGCTTTGTGCTCTTTAACAGCGCGACAAAGATCGCCGAGGTTTTCAGGAATGGGCTCAGCCGGACGCGGAAACGATCCATCGGGCGTGACGTTGATTGGGATAACTTCAGCGCCGAGCGCTTCGATCAACTTTGGACCAACAATCGATCCGGCGCCGTTGCATGAGTCAAGCACGACGCGGAGTTTCTTTTGCGTTTGCGGCAATGGTCCAAGCGCATCGAGAATTGCTTTGATGTGGAGATCTGTTGCGCCTTCGACGGCTTCAACTGTCCTGAGCTCTGCGCCACCGACTTTTGTGTATTCACCCTGATGGTAGATGTCGAGTAACTCACGAGCCTGGCCTGAATCGAGAAATAGTCCGTTTGAGCCGATGAACTTCAGCGCATTCCATTCGGCTGGATTATGACTGGCAGTAATGGCGATACCGCCCTGCGCGCGACGCTGGCGAACTTGCAGTTGGACAGTCGGCACCGGGCATACGCCGATGTCGATCACGCGGCTTCCGGTTGAGAGCAGACCCGCGACGACGGCGTGCTTCACCATCTCGCCCGAGGTTCGTGGATCGCGACCGATGACGATCGTTCCCGAACCGGTGTGCGTGCCGAACGCCTGGGCGAAGCGCGTCAGAAGTTTCGGTGTGAGCGATTGGCCCACCACGCCACGCACGCCCGAGATGCTGATCTTTAGAGTCGGTATCGCTCGCATTTCTTAAAATCTGTGTAATCTGTGGATAAAACTCAGCGCTTGATCCGATCGCGTGCCCAATCAAGCAGCTCGCGTGCAGCTCGCTGCTCTTGAGCCTCAACGATGATTCGGATCATTGATTCCGTGTTCGACGCACGGACGTGAACCCAGCCTTCAGGGAGCGCAATCTTGATCCCGTCAGTCGAATCAATCTCGATTCCTTCCTGCTCCATCACCGCTCGAAACTCCTGCAACACCGAATACAACCGATGAGGCGCGACGGTGACGTTGTGTTTCAGCGTCGTCAGTCTTGGCAACCGCACAACCAGATCCGAAATGCGTTCGCCAGTCTGAGCCATGTATTCGAGTATTAATCCGATTGCCGCCGCGCTGTCGTGCGTTAAGTGAACTTCGGGAACGGTGATTCCGCCGCTGCCTTCACCGCCGAGCACTCCGTGGTGTTCGATCAAACCCTCGGAGATGTAAGCCTGTCCGACAGGAACACGGACCACGCTGCCACCATGACGCGCGGCAATAATGTCGACGGCACTGGAAGTGGAAACGTTTGTGACGACCGCACCCGTCTTCTTCCGCAGCCGAATATCAGCCGCGATCGCGAGCGTCATCTCTTCGGAGAGTGGCTCACCAAGATCGGTAACAATACCGAGACGCTCGCCGTCCGCATCATGCGCAAATCCAACCGCCGCGTGGCCGGCCTTAACCACAGCACATAGTTGGGCCATCGTCTCGGGTTTTGGTTCAGGAGAATGCGGGAACGGCGCGTTCGGATTGTCGTTAACAGCAAGCACTTCGCAACCCAAGCTAGTCAACCATTTAGGACTCAGAAACGAGCAGGCTCCGTTACAACAATCAACCGCGACCGTCAGTTTTTTGGATCTGATCGCATCGACAGCAAAACTTTCACTCAGCACTCTGACGTGCTCTTCGATCGCATCGGCTGACTGGACCACTTGCTGGATTGTGTCCCAACCCGCCTTCGCAAACTCGCCCTGGTGAAAGATGTCGAGTAGCTCTTCTCCCTGAGTGGAGTTGAGATAGAGTCCATCGCCACGAACAAACTTCAGCGCGTTCCACTGCCATGGATTATGACCGGCCGTGATCGCAATGCCGCCGTCGGCTTTGAGCCACTTCACGGCAAGCTGCATACTTGGTGTGGGACAAATTCCGAGATCGACAACTTCACAACCGACCGCCAGGAGTCCTGCCAGCACCGCAGCTCGAATCATTGGACCAGACGGTCTTGTGTCACGACAAACAAGAATTCGTCCGCGGTCGAGGTAGGTCCCAAAACTTTCGGCAAAATCGACTGCCAGTTCTGGTGTAAAGGTCTCACCGACAATTCCTCGCACGCCGGTGATGCCGATTTTCAACGGTTTCATCGAAATTTCGGAACTGAATATCTCTGGAAGCTGGGCGTGTCGGACTTAATTTTACCTCACGACCAAAGTAATCGTCTCCACCAAAAGGTGGACAAGAGGCGCGATCTTTCGACTGATGATATTCTCTAGCGCCATGAAACGAACACTGATGCTCGCAGTCGCCGTGTTTGCGTTACTTCCCGTTGTTCAAGTTCGTGGTCAGGAACCCACAAAAACGATCGCCGAACGGCTCGGCTACCCACGCGACGCAAAGCTCCTGATCGTGCACGCCGACGATCTCGGCGTAGCGCATTCGGTAAACGTCGCCACCATCAAAGCTTTCGAAACGGGCCTGGTCAACTCGGGCAGCATCATGATCCCGTGTCCGTGGCTTCCTGAGATCGCTGCGTACGCGCGTGCGAACCCGCAAGCGGATCTTGGACTTCATTTGACACTCACCAGTGAATGGACCTCTTTCCGTTGGGGTCCGGTGTCGCCTAAAGATCGTGTCGCTTCCCTCCTCGACAAAGATGGTTACTTTTATCTAACCGAAAGCGAAGCGGCTGCTAAAGCGGATCCGAAACAGGTCGAACTCGAGATCACTGCACAAATCGAACGTGCTCGTGCGCTCGGAATTCAGCCGACGCATCTCGATTCTCACATGGGTACGCTTTATCAGAACAGAGCATTGTTTGAAGTGTTCCTGCGTGTCGCGCGCAGTCAGAAGTTGCCGGTGAGAGTTGCGAAGGCGTGGGCGGGTCGAGCGGATTATTTGTCGTTGGCGTTAAATCCTGACGACGTTTACATCGATCGGGTTTTGGATATCAATCCGACTGTGGCGCCACAAGACTGGGCAAAATTCTACATTGATGCGCTCAAGAAGCTCGAACCGGGTGTGACGGAAGTTGTCATTCACCTTGCCCACGACGACGCCGAGATGCAGGGCGTAACCGTCAATCATCCCGACTGGGGTGCTTCGTGGCGACAACGCGACTTCGAATTCTTCACCAGCGACGCCTTCCGTAAAGCCCTCCAGGAGAATCAGATCAAGCTCATTACGTGGCGCGAACTCGGGAAATTGATCAAGTAATCTGTGTAATCCGCGTTAAAAACTTCCTCACAAGTGGACCAGTTTCGACTCCTTTCACGCGTTATTCGATTGAGGCAGCAATCGAGCTTGCCGATATTTATACAGTGCTTGAAGGAGCGCATCATGAAATTCATCGCATTATCTGGTCTTCTGTTACTCTTGACGTTCTCATCTGCTCTGGGACAATCGAACCGACAGACCATCATACATATACCCTTTAATTTTACCGTCGGTGAGAAAGCATTCCCGGCCGGCAAGTACGTCATCCAGCAAAACAGAAAAGACTCTGATGTGGTGTACATGATCAAGCACAAGGACAATGTCGGCAAGGCTCTGATCTTGACTAGACCGGTTCGTGCAAACGATACCGTTGAAGAAACCAGACTCGTGTTCCACAAGTACGACGATCTTTATTTTCTGGCTGAGTTTTGGACTCCGGGCAGCAACACCGGACGCGAAATTCAGACCTCCAAGCGTGAGAAGTCGCTGGAGAAAGCTTTAGCCGAAAGGCGCCAGGATCATGTGTTGATTGATCGTGGCAAGTAATTCAAAACGGGGGCACACACACTGAAGGACAAGGCCCTGACGAAAGTCAGGGCCTTGCTTTTTGTCACAAACTCGACTAGGAAGTCATCGGCCTGCTGTTAAATTCAGACGATTCGAGGAGTCGCCGGTGACACTTGCTAAGGTTTCACGCCGCCAGTTTATGAAAGCTGGCGGCATTGGTTTGCTCGGAGCATTCACTTTTCGTGCGCATGCATGGTCCAATCAGGACCGCGTACTTTACGTCGGCACATACACATCGGGAAAAAGCGAAGGCATTTACGTTTATCGTTTCGATCCGAACACCGGTGCACTCAATCGTTCGAGCTCGATCAAATCTGTCAATCCGTCGTTCCTCACTATCGATCGCAGCAAACGTTATCTCTACGCGGTAAATGAATTGGGTGAGTACGCCGGGAAACCTGGCGGCGCTGTCAGCGCCTTTGAGATCGACCGCGGGACACAAAACCTTCGCTTACTGAATGAGCAAGCCACACACGGCGCCGATCCGTGCTTTCTAAGTGTCGATAGCAGGAAACGAACGCTGCTGGTGGCAAATTACACGGGCGGAAACGTGAGCGTGTTTCCACTTCGCTCGGACGGAACACTCGGAATGGTTGCCGAAGTTAGGCAACACGAAGGTTCAGGTATCAAGGAACAACAAAAAGGACCACACGCACATTGCATCATCTTCGATCGCCTCGAACGGCACGCGCTCGCCGCCGATCTCGGGATCGATAAAGTGATGATCTATCGCTTCGATCGAGCGACCGGAAAACTAACTCCAGCGAAACAGCCCTTTGCAGAACTCAAGCCAGGCGCTGGACCACGCCATCTGTCGTTTCATCCTTCGGGCAAGTTTCTCTACGTGATCAGCGAACTCGATTCGACGATGTCCTCGTTCAAATACAATGAATTAACTGGCACTCTCACCGACATCGAAACCGTTTCGACGTTGCCGAGTGATTTCAGCGGCACGAGTTACTGCGCCGACGTACACGTGTCACCATCGGGCAAGTTTCTCTACGGCTCGAATCGCGGACACAACAGCATCGTCGTCTTCCAAATCGATCAACAAACCGGCAAACTCACACTCGTCGAGCACGTCTCGACTGAAGGCAACTGGCCCCGCAATTTCACGCTTGATCCGTCCGGGAATTTCCTGCTTGTCGCCAATCAGCGTTCGGAAAACGTCGTCGTTTTTTCCATCGACGCCACGACTGGACGGATCAAACCGACCGGCGTAAATGAGCAGATTCCCTCACCTGTCTGCCTGCGATTTCTTTAAAGCCACAAAAGCCACAAAAGGCACATAAAACACAAAAACATCTTTTGTGCCTTATGTGCTTTTTGTGCCTTTTTGTGGCTCCCTTTTGCTAATATAGTGGCGTTCCTGAATTCCTTCCTGAGGACAGCTAGATAGATGAAGAAATCCGTACTCGCCCTGTGCGCGGTCAGTCTTTCACTGTGCTTCGCGCTGCAACCGGTACTCGTAATCAATGCGCAAACAACCAGCGACCTGCTCGATAGTGACGAGTTTTTTCAGCGCGCCAGCCGCACCAGTCCGGAACAGAACAACACTCAGAAGATCGAGGATCTGCTGAAGCGTATGACGCTCGAAGAGAAAGTCGGGCAGATGACTCAACTCGCCCTCGCGATGGTCGTCTCAGGAAGAGATCAGGACGTCAAAATCGATCCGGCGAAACTCGAAAAGGCGATTGTTAAGTACGGCGTAGGCTCGATTCTAAATGTTTCGGACCAGGCGCTCACCGTCGACAAGTGGCGCGAGCTCATCGGCCAGATGCAGGACGCTGCCACTAAGAAGACGCGTCTCGGCATTCCGATGATCTACGGCATCGACTCCATTCACGGCGCCAACTACGTTCGGGGTGCGACACTCTTCCCGCAAGAGATCGGAATGGCCGCGACGTTCAATCCCGAGCTGATGAAACGCGCTGCGGAGATTGCAGCGATCGAAACACGCGCAGCGGCGATTCCGTGGAGCTTTTCTCCGGTCCTCGATCTCGGTCGTAATCCGCTTTGGCCACGCTTCTGGGAAACGTTTGGAGAAGATCCGTATGTCGCGAAAGTGATGGGTGTCGCGTTTGTGCGTGGTCTCGAAGGAGCGGACGTTTCCGCCGATACGGCGGTTGCGTCGAGCCTGAAGCATTACATGGGTTACAGCTTTCCACTCACGGGAAGAGATCGCACGCCTGCATGGATTCCCGAGAATTATCTGCGCGAATATTTTCTGCCCAGCTTCGACGCCGCGGTGAAAGCAGGCGCGCGCACGATCATGGTCAACTCCGGCGAGATCAACGGCGTGCCCGGACACATCAATCACCACGTTCTGACTGACATCCTGCGTACCGAGCTCGGCTTCAAAGGCTTCGTCGTCTCTGACTGGGAAGACATTAAGAAGCTCGTGACGACGTGGCGCATTGCTGCTGATGAAAAAGAAGCAACGCGACTGGCAGTGATGGCGGGCATCGACATGAGCATGGTGCCAAACGATTACAGTTTCGCTGATCATCTGGTCGCGCTCGTCAAAGAAGGCGCAGTGCCGCAGGCAAGAATCGACGAGGCAGTGCGTCGCATACTGCGCGTCAAGTTTGAGCTCGGACTGTTTGAGAAACCGATGCCGGATGCGTCGCTCAAGGCTAAGTTTGGACTGCCCGAATACAGAGACGCGAGCCTCGCGGCAGCGCGTGAATCGATCACGTTGCTCAAAAACAATAACAACGTTCTGCCGCTTTCGAAGAACACTAAAGTTCTCGTCACTGGTCCAACCGCAGATTCGCTAGTCGCAATGAACAACGGCTGGACGTGGGTCTGGCAGGGTTCGGAAGAATCGCTCTTTGCAAAAGACCGATTGACGATCCGCAAGGCGATCGAAGCGAAGGTTGGTCCGTCAAATGTGACATTCGTTCAGGGCACGAAGATAACGAGAGGGCCTGGTCCTTCGAATGGTACCCCGACGGATCAGGAGCAGGAAGTTGATATTGCGGCGGCAGTGAATGCGGCGCGGAATGTCGATGTCGTGGTGCTTGCGCTCGGCGAAGGGTCTTATTGTGAAACACCCGGCAACATTACCGATCTGACGATCGGCGAGCCGCAGATCAAACTTGCCGAGGCAATCAAAGCTTCCGGGAAGCCGGTGGTGATGGTCCTCGTCGAGGGCCGCCCGCGAATCATCAATCGCATCGCGGATGGCGCGAATGCGATCCTGTTGGCTTACAACCCGAGCGACGAAGGCGGACGAGCGATTGCCGACATTCTGTTCGGTGACGTTAATCCGAGCGGCAAACTTCCCTTCACTTACCCGCGCACGCCGAATGGTCTGATCAACTACGATCACAAACCTTTCGAAACCGAGAACACCGCGTTCGGCAACATGGCCTTCAATCCGCAGTTTCAGTTTGGTGATGGACTGAGCTATACGACGTTTACTTACAGCGATCTGAAGCTCGGCAAACAAACGATCGCCGCGAATGACGAATTGCCCGTGAGTGTCACCGTGAAAAACACCGGCAATCGCGCCGGCAAAGAAGCGGTCCTTGTTTTCGTGAGCGATCTCGTCGCCTCGATCTCGCCGCCAGGAAAAAGACTACGTCGCTTCGCAAAAATCAACCTCGATCCAGGTCAAAGTAAGACCTTAAACTTCAAACTGCGCCGTGAAGATCTTTCCTTCATCGGCTCCAACAACAAGCCCGTACTCGAACCCGGCGAATTCGAAGTAAGAATTGGCAACCAAACCCAGAAATTCACACTTAAATAATCCGTCTTCTATCTGTGTCATCTGTGGCTATGAAAACCATTCTCCTAATCCTAACTTGTGCCATCGTCGTGAGCGCGCAGGAATCACAAACACCCGAACGCAAACTCAAGCTGATGCCCGTCCCGGCATCGGTGAAGCTTCAAAACGAGCGACTCGCCGTTGACGCGAATTTCAAAGTCGCGACCCGCGGCCATTCAGACGCGCGTCTGCAAGCAGGCATCTGGCGTTTCATCAAACGTCTCGAAGGACGTACGGTGCTGACGCTCGCGCCGACTCTTGCGCCCGACGATCAAATGACGCCGCTCATCATCAACTGCCAGGGCGCGGGTAAAAACATCCCCTCGGTAACGGAAGATGAGAGCTACCGCATCGACATTACACGCAGGCAGGCAATCCTGAGCGCGCCGACAGTCATTGGCGCACTGCGTGGTCTCGAAACTCTGCTGCAACTCCTCGACGCCGATCGTAATGGATACTTTTTCCCCGGCGTTCAGATCGACGATCGTCCACGTTTTCCCTGGCGCGGATTGATGATCGACTCCGCGCGTCACTTCCAGACAATGGACGTGCTCAAGCGTAATCTCGATGCGATGGCCGCAGTAAAGTTGAATGTCTTACACTGGCACCTTAGTGAGGATCAGGGTTTTCGTATCGAGAGTAAGAAGTTTCCCAAGCTGCATCAACTCGGCTCTGACGGAAACTACTATACGCAGGAACAGGTGAAAGAGATCATTGCGTACGCGCGCGATCGCGGCATTCGCGTATATCCTGAGTTTGACATTCCCGGACACAGCACGAGCTGGCTCGTTGGCTATCCCGAGCTCGGCAGTGCGCCTGGTCCATACACGATTGAACGCCGCCCCGGTATCTTCGAGCCCGCGCTCGATCCCACTCGCGAGGAAGTCTACAAATTTCTCGATACGTTTTTAGGCGAGATGGCAGCACTCTTTTCCGATGACTACCTGCACATCGGCGGCGACGAAAACGAAGGTAAGCAATGGGATCGCAATCCGGCGATCCAGGCTTACATGAAGCAGAAAGGGATCAAAGATAACCACGCGCTGCAAGCTTACTTCAACACGCGGCTGCTGAAGACTCTTCAGAAACACGGCAAGAAGATGATCGGCTGGGACGAAATCCTGCAACCCGAATTGCCGAAGGACGTCGCGATCCATTCCTGGCGCGGCACGGCCGCACTCGCCGATGCTGCGCGCAAAGGTTACGACGGCATTCTCTCGAACGGTTACTACATCGATCTGATTCAACCTGCGTCACAACACTACGTTCCCGATCCGCTGCCGGCAGACAGCACGCTGACTCCCGAAGAAGCAAAGCATATACTTGGTGGCGAAGCGACGATGTGGGCCGAGTGGGTAACTCCGGAAACAATCGACTCGCGTATCTGGCCGCGCACGGCAGCGATCGCTGAAAGGCTTTGGTCGCCGCGCAACGTTACCGACGTCGAAGACATGTATCGCCGGCTCGCAGTTGTGAGTTTGCAACTGGAAGAGCTCGGGCTGATGCATAAGAAGAACCAGGAGATGATGTTGCGGCGGCTTGTGCGCAACGACGATATCGGACCATTGCGAACACTCGTTTCGGTTATCGAACCGGTGAAAGAATATCGCCGCTACCAACAGCGCCCGCAGTCAATGCTCAGTCCGCTAACAGGCGTGATCGATGCAACGGCGCCGGATAGCGAAACGGCGCGCCGATTCGCGTTCATGGTGCGAGAGTTTCTTAACGACGGGCCACGTTTCCAACTCTATCGCGCGGAGTTGAGCCAGATGCTCGGCGACTGGCAAACCGCGGGCGCGTCGCTTGGGCCAGTGATCGATCGTTCGCCGGCGATTCGAGAGATCAAACCGCTCGCGCACAGTCTTTCGCAACTCGGCGAAACGGGGATGGAGGCGGTAACTTATCTGAAGCTCGGAATGCCGCCGCCGCGCGAGTGGCGCGAGGCGAGTATCGCTAAAGTCGATGAGGCCGCGAAGCCAGCCGGCGCGCTCGAGTTTGTGGTGATTGGTGCGGTGAAGCAGCTAGTCAATACGGCCGCCGATATCAAGAGGTAGTGGTAGACAGGATTAAATCCTGTCAAAAAAATGAGACTGCAATTCGGACTCTCATTGCTTTTGATCGTCTTCGCTTATTACGTCGGCGATGACAAATGCCTGTCGTGTCACGAGAAGCAGCGGACGTACCTCACCACCGCACATCATCTAACCTCGCAACCAGCAACTGCCTCGTCAATCGCCGGCAGCTTTGCACCCGGCAAGAATATCCTCCGCACGCAACGCGAACTCCTCTATCGCATGGACGCCAAACCTGATGGTTTTTTTCAGACCGGCGTGCTCGGAACGCCGCCTGACACGATCTCGATCTCCGAACGTTTCGACTTCGTCATCGGCTCCGGGCGCAAGGGACAAACGTATCTCTACTGGAGCAAAGACGATCAACTATTTCAATTGCCCGTCTCTTACTGGACCGAAGTAGCGAGCTGGGTCAACAGTCCCGGGTACGGCGATAGATCGCTCGACTTTGGCAGACCGGTAGTGCCGCGGTGTCTGGAGTGTCACGCGTCATTCTTCGAGCCGGTGAATGATGCAGACGCCGCGAATCGTTATCGGCGAACGGATTACGTTCTTGGTGTCTCGTGCGAACGATGTCACGGTCCAGGGCAGCGACACGCGGAGCTGAATGCGCCGGGCGCGCCGAAGGCCGTGGACCAGGCGATTATCAACCCCGCGAAGTTGCCGCGCGATAGACAACTCGCGCTGTGTTCGTTGTGTCATGGGGGAGTGGGCGTGGCGAAGGCGGCGGCGTTCTCGTTCAAAGTGGGCGATGCGCTCGAAGATTTCCTCAAGCTCGAGATTCCGAAAGAGAGTGAGCAACTCGATGTTCACGGGAATCAGATCGCGCTGCTCGAGCGCAGCAAGTGCTTCAAGGAGTCAACGATGACGTGCTCGACGTGTCACGACACGCATCAACGACAACGGGATACGGGGCAGTTTTCGGACAAGTGTTTAGCGTGTCACAAGGTTGAAAGTTGTGGGTTGTTTCCGAAGCGTGGGCGAGCGATCGTTGGGAAATGCGTTGACTGTCACTTGCCGAATCAAACGTCGAACGTGATCTTCTCGACGCACGATGGCGTGCGCATTCTGCCGAAGGTGAGGAACCACTGGATCAAGGTGTATCGTTGAGAAGATTTCTCCCGCAACGGCGCCACGGCGCAACGTCAAATCCTTCAACTCCTCTTCGCGGTTTTCCGTTGCGCCGTTGCGCCTTTGCGTGAGTCTGCTTTTTCTAAATTGCGCTTCACGCAGAATTTGGTGATCTTGCCGATCAACCCAACCGGAATCGGTTTATCCAACGGTAGTCTGACTGTGCCCTTCGACGTCTCGTACTTCGCCAACTCTTCTTTAAACACCTCAACCGGCCGCGAACCCGGATAGAGCCCGATGTGGTGGTTGTAACCGGCGAAGTGAATCAGATTACCTTTCAGCACGTACGTCGGCATCATGTACTTGATCGCTTCTTCTGCATCGGGCGCGGCTTTCCTGATCGCCGCTCTCACTTTCTCCAGCAGAAGCTGCACATCACGCGGAAAGCCGGCGATGTATTCGTCAATTGTGTTTGGCTTTTTCTGATTGGCCTTCATCTTCACCTCGGTACCGGCTCATTTGGTTTGGCGATGCGAATCCAGTGATCGGTGAACGATGCATGCATGCCTGGCAACTCAACCTTCGGCATGTGACACGACGCACATTTCTTCGTGCTCACCGGACAAGCAGGTGCATTACGACGCTCGGTCTTTGTTTCTTTGACGCTCGTCAAATGACAAGCGAGACACTTGCCGTCGTAGTACGAATCGTCTTTCTGCAACTTATCATGCGGGTTATGACATGCCAAACAACTCACGCGCGGATCGTTCGTGTTATGCCCGCGACTATTGAACATGCGATATGGCTGAAAGCGAATGTTGTTGATGCCAGACTGGCCCGGCTGGAGCATCGCCGCTTCAAAACTCGTATGACACGTGCCGCAGAACGACTGCGAAAGTTCGTGCGCGCCAAGGCCCCCGGGATTGAAGATCTGCGGCTCGTCAAGCTTCTTCTCCTTCATCGCCACCAGATGCTTCTCGCCTGGTCCATGACACGCTTCGCATTCCACACCGGGTCGCAATCGATCGAGCTTTAGCTCCATGCCGTTGACGGCGCCGGTTGAATGACAACCGAAGCACAGTTGCGGTTCTTCTCTAACAATCGCCCGACCCAGGGCGTCGTCGAGCGACGCAGGCACGTTGGTGCGATGACCAATCGTGAAATCGAGAGCGCGAAGTTTTTCAAAGTAACTGACCCGGGTTTCGTAGAACGTATCGTTGTAACGAAAGAGATATGTCTGTCCGACGTGACCCTGTCCGAAGCAATACAGAATCGGGTTTGCAATCGTGTTCTCACCGTCAGAAACCGCGTAGGTGAGGCTCTTGCCCTGGCGTGAAATCTCGTAAGTGTAGTTGCCGTTCTTGAACGTGAGACGACCACGCGCGTTCAGAATTTTGCAATCGGGAGCGACTTCCAGCGCCTGGGCCATCGGCGTCGTTAACTGCGCGGCTTCACGAGGGTGACAGTCGACACACGCTTTGTTCCCAACGTAACGAATGCCGCGCGTTTCCGAGTTTGGGCGCCATTCGGAGAAGAAAGTGTCTTGCTGTCCGCGACAGAGAAAAACTAATCCACAGATTACGCAGATGGCACAAATTATTTTTAAAGCGCCGGTCATTTCGTGACTAAGCCAGTACCTTCGACAATCTTCACATACCGGTTCACGGGTGGATTTGTGAGTTTGTCGATCTTGCCGCTGGGCCAACGTATTTCTATCGAGTCGATCTTAGCTGCACTGCCGACGCCGAGAATCTCACGCGGGTCGTGCGACGAAAGATAACTGCCGCCGCCGGTCTTCAAACGAGTGCGCTTCAATGTGCCGGTCTGCCACGTGATTATGGCGCCGACAGCCGCCGGGTTGCTCTTCGTCGCCACCAGTTGTAAACCGATCCAGTTGTTGCGATTGCCTCCCTGATTCCGCAGCAAGAGGGGCGGCTCGCCATTGTTTGACGTGAGCACGTCTTCGTCGCCGTCGTTATCAAAATCGCCGAGCGCCATGCCTCGACCGGAAAACATTTTGCCGAAGACAACACCCGATTTTGCGCTCACGTCTTTGAACGCACGCCCTGTGTTTTCAAACATCAGCAACGGCTCTTTATGCGTGACGCGCCGCACACGCGACTCGATCATGTCGTCCGGATGACCGTTGACGAGAAACAGATCTGGATCGCCGTCGTTGTCGTAATCAAAAAACTTCAACCCCCAGCCACTCAGCAGTTGCGTCGATGGAGCGATCTCGCCGGGCTGGTCGGTAAAGATCAACTCTTTCTCATTGTGATAGAGACTGAAGAATTCCTGATCGATGTTGGCGACAAAAAGATCCTGCCAGCCGTCGCCGTCGTAATCAGCCGCATCGACACCCATGCCCGACCGCGGTCGCCCTGCTTCGCCGTACGCGACTCCCGCTGAGAGACCTATCTCTTCAAATTTCCCGCCGCCTTTGTTGAGAAACAGAAAGTTGGGCATGGTGTCGTTCGCGACGAAGAGATCCATCAGGCCGTCGTTGTTGACGTCAGTTGCGACCGCGCCAAACGATTTGCCCGGTGAACCCGCAATGCCCGACTCGCGACTTACATCTCGAAAGGTACCGTCGCCGTTGTTGTGAAAGAGTCGCGAAGGCTGCGGCTTGAAGAGACGAGGGACGCAGTAATAGCGACGTTGCAAGGTCGCATCCGTGCACAGTGGATTCTGTGACTGGTCGTAAAAGACAAAGCTCGAGACGAAGAGATCGAGTTTGGCGTCGTTATCGTAGTCAAACCAGGTGGCGCAGGTGGACCAGCCGGGAGCAGTGACGCCGGCTTTGTCGCTCACGTCCGTGAAAGTGCCGTCGCCGTTGTTGCGGTAGAGAATGTTTGAACCGTAGTTCGTGATGTAGAGATCGATGTTTCCGTCGCCATCGTAATCCCCAGCAGCCACACCCATCCCGAATTTTCCGCCGGCGACGCCGGCTTTATCGGTGACGTCAGTGAACGTGCCATCGTGATTGTTGCGATAGAGCGCGTTCTTCAGCGGCTTCGGCGGCGTGAAGAAATCCGATGGTCCACTGTTGACGAAATAGATGTCCATCCAGCCGTCGTTGTCGTAATCCAAAAACGCGCAACCTGCGCCGACGGTCTCAGGCAGTTGTCGATCGGGAGAGTGAGCGTTGTCGTGAACCCAGGTGATCTTGCTTGTGGATGCGGGGACTTCTTCGAAAGTCACGGGTGCGCGCGTGGTTGTTGGTCTTTGGGCAGGAGAAAGCAATAGGAGCGCAAGCAACGAGAGAAAGATTGGGCCACGGATAAACACGAATTGGTTACGGATTTGATTTTGGAGGCAGGACGATGACGCCGTTGTTGGTGGCGCCTTTGGCTTTGAGTTGGTCGATGATCTTCAGTTCTTGTTGCGCGCGTTCAGGTTCTTTGATGCGGGCGTACAAGAGCGCCAGGTTGTAGTGTGCCGATGGTTCTTCCGGATCGAGTTTCACCGCCGTCTCCAATTCCTGCCGCGCGCGCGTGTAGTTTTTGAGTCTCATGTAACTCGAGCCGAGAGCGATTCGCGCGTGCGCGTAGTCGGGAAGTTTCTGCACTGCCTTTTCAATCAGCACGATCGCGCGCGCGTCGTCGTTCTGCTCCTGCGCGACGAGGCCGAGATAATAGAAGACTTCCGGAATCGCGACGCCGGGTCGCGCGCTCTTCTCGAGCCACATGCGAGCCTCGGCATATTTCTTTTGATTCAGCAGCACGTAGCCGAGGTGTAGTTGAGCTTGTGGATTGGCGGGCTGCATCGCCAGCAACTGGCGAAAGAGTTTTTCCGCTTCGAAGAGATCGCCTTTTCTTAGCACGGCGATGCCAAGACCGAGCAGGTACGACGGCTCCTTCGGTTTCAGCTCCACGGCGCGTTCGAGCGCAGACTTCGCTTCGTCGAACATGTTTACGCGCATCGCTTCGAGACCAAACTTATAAAGAAACTCCGGCGACTTCGAATCGGCCGAGAGACTGGCAACGCGATTTAAGTAGATCGCCGTTTCTCTTGTCTCGCCGTTAATGCGCGAGATCTGCGCGAGACCAAACAGTGCGGCGGCATTTTCGAGACGCCCACCGAGGGCAGCCAGATAGTTTTGTTCGGCTTTCTGTAGATTATTTTGTGCAAGGTAGATGTCGCCGAGCATCACGAGGGCTTCTGCGTTTTCCGGCTCGATTGCTAAAACTTCAGTGAGCTGGGGAACTGCTTTGTCAGGCGTGCGCTTGAGCAGATAGAGATAGGCCAGATTCATGCGCGGGCCGGTGAAGCTCTTGTCGTTCTGCGCGGCGCGCAGGAAGAGCGACTCTGCTTCGACAAGCCGGTTCTGTTTCGCGCGCACTGTGCCGAGAAAATTGAGCGCCACGGGTTGATCGGGTGAGACGCGCAACACGGCGTTGAGTTCTTTTTCTGCTTCGGCAAGTCGATTGTCACGAATGAAGGTTGCGACTTGCTCGAAGATTTGGACAACGTCGGCTTTTTGGCCGCGAACAGGAGCCACAAAAAGGCACAAGAGACACAAAATAATTGTTTGTGCTTTCATGTGGCTATTTGATGAATTCTTTCTCATCGACCTTGCCTTGACCTTCTTTGATGGTCACGATCCTGTTCACACCTACGCCGGATATTTTATCAACGGCGCCGCTGGGCCAACGCACCTGAATTGAATCAACTTTCGATCGCTTTTCGAGTCCGAAGTGCAAACGCAGATCACTCTGCGAGATGTAACTGTCGCCGCTGCGCACTTCATCAATCTGTGATAAGTCGCCCGAGACGACGGTTACGCGCGCGCCGATGCCGCTGCGATTACTCTTCACGCCGACAAGCTTTACCAATATCGAGTTGTTGGCATTGCCACCGTCGTTGCGCAATAGTTGTGGTGGGCCGTCGAGATCTGCGATCAGCAGATCGACGTCGCCGTCGTTATCGATGTCGCCGAACGCCACGCCACGGCTGGCGCGATTCTCCGTCAGTACGTTACCAAACTCCGCCGAGATTTCAGTGAACGTCGAGTCGCGATTGTTTCGGTGCAACAAGCGTGGCTGTCGATAACCCGGTAGCTGCGGATAAACGTGACCATTCGCAACAAATATGTCAACCCAACCGTCGTTGTCGAAGTCGAAAAATTTTGTGCCCCAGCCAACGTACGGCAGACTCACCGCCGCGACCTTCGCCGCGTAAGAAAGATCTGTAAACGAATTCTTCCCGTCGTTGTGATAAAGCGTATTGTATTCGTCGGCAAAGTTGGTAATGAAGATGTCGAGCTTGCCGTCGTGATCGTAATCACCGGCCGTCACCCCCATGCTTCCTTGCTCGCTGCCGTTCTCATTCACCGCGGTGCCGGCGTTGAATCCAATCTCTTCAAACGTGCCGTTGCCCTTGTTTCGATAGTGAAAGTTTGGCGTTGAGTCGTTCGCGACAAAAATGTCCGTCAGTCCGTCGTCGTCAAAGTCGCCGGTAAGAATACCGAGACCGTAAAATCCGTTCTCGTCCATGACGCCCGCTTGCTTTGAGACGTCGGTGAACGTGCCGTCGCCGTTATTTCGGAAGAGCGAGTCGCCGGCGCCTTTCAAACCTCTCGGACCGCATTGCACTGGAATCGATTTGTACGTGCATGTTTTGCCGAGGCCAAATTCCGGCAGGTTGTTGATGTCGAAATCCACGTAGTTGGTAACGAACAGATCGAGATCGCCGTCGTTGTCGTAATCGATGAATGAGGCGCCGGTGGTCCAACGTGGATCGTTGACGCCCGCTTTGGCGGTTACATCCGTAAACGTGCCGTTGCCGTTGTTCTTGAGCAGGTGATCCGGTCCGAGACAACTGACATAGAGATCCTCGAAGCCGTCGTTGTTGTAATCGCCGACGGCGACTCCCATGCCCCAGCCAATATCACTCACTCCTGCCTTTTGGCCCACTTCGGTGAATTTGCCGTTACCGTCGTTGCGATAAAGCTCGCTCTTCGTTTTGGCTTTGGTCTTGACGAGATCGACTGTCAAAGCGTTGACGAGATAAAGATCGAGATCGCCGTCGTTGTCGTAATCAAACATCGCCACGCCGCCGCTCATCGATTCGACGATGTACTTTTTATCCGGTGAGGCGACGTGTTTGAAAGTGATGCCAGCCTGCGAAGTGATGTCGGTGAAAGCGATTTTCAAGGCCGGGCGATTGTTAGTTTGAACAGGAAAGAATGAGAGAACTGCCACGATCAATCCACAGATTACACAGATTATCTGTTTACTCATTCGCGGTGCGCGCTTTCTCTTTCAATTCCTTCGACATTTCGAGCTGGGCATCGCCCTCGCTTTTGCGTCCCGCGGCGATGTATGCGCGGCCGAGTTGGTAATGGACGTGCGCCTGATCGGGTTTCAAACGCGCCGCAGTTTCGAGATTCTCGATGCTGCCTTTCACGTCACCCTTTTGCAGTAACGCTTTGCCGAGTTCGTAACGGCCATCCGCGAATTCAGGCTGCTCGCGAACGATCTCTCGCATCAACGAAATTCCGCGCTCCGTCTCCTGTTGGGCCAACACGACGAACGCCAGATGATAGCGGGCCTGAAAGTCATTCGGATTTACCGTCAGCTCCAGTTGGAACTCGCGCGCAGCTTCCGGAAATTTTCCCGCCTTCAGATGAATCAAACCCATGTAGAAGTGTGCGAGGCGAATCTTATCGTCTAGCTTGAGCGCCTCACGTAACTCATCAAGAGCTTTGTCGACTTCACCGCGTTCGTACTGAGCCTGACTGAACAGAATATGAAGCTGCGGCGTGTTCTCACCGACAGCAACCATCTGCTGGATAACACGATTTGCATCGTCGAGCTTGCCGTCTTTCAACAACGAAAGCGCGAGGGGATAAAAAAGCGCCGCATCCTGCGACTTGACCGCCGTCACTTCAGTCAATAACGTCGCGGCTTTCCCGTACTCGTTCATCATGAAGTAACTGAGGCCCAGCAACTGTTTGATAGCGATGTTCGTGGGATCTATCCCCAGCTCTTTCTCGAGCGCCGGAATCGCTTCTTTGTATCTCTCGGATTTGTAGCTCGCGAGACCGAGATTGAAATTGAGACCTTCCTGGTTTGGATTCCATTTTGCCGCGAGTGCGAATTGTGTCGAAGCTTCCTGAAAATCCTGTCGCTCGGCGCGCAACAGACCGATGCTGTTGTAACCTGCCGCCACAACTTTCGTGTAGTACGTCTCTTCGGCTTTGAGCTTTTCGGCTGTGGCCGGGTCGAGTGCCACTGGGTCCGCGATAACACCCTCGGCTTTGACTAACTCCGTGTTGCTGTTTTGATCGGGCAAGCTGTTCCCGTCCAGAAACGCTCCGACCTTTTTCTCGTCGAGCTTGAAACCTTTCGACTTGAGGTCGGCGGAAATCTGCAACTCCTTTTGCCCTTCCTCAGTGCGACCAACTTTCAACAACGACTGGCCAAGACGATAATGTGCCGTGGTCACCTGGTAGTCGTTGTGTGCCAGAGACGGATTGAGCGCGATCGTTTTCTGAAGCACCTCGATGGCTTCCTTGTACTTGCCGGCGCCCTGGTATGCCTGGCCCAGGTGAAAATAAGGATCGGGATTATTGGGCTGCTTGCTCGTAGCTTTTTCGAGGAGCGCGATCGCAGGCTCCCACTTGCGATCCATGATGTAGAGGATGCCGAGATAGAAGTTGGCGATGTATTCCTCCGGATTCGCGGCCAGCTCGATCTTGAACTCCTCCATCGCGTCGGGAATCTTGACGGCGCCGTCCTTATATAAATAAGTCAGACCGAGATAGTAGTGGACGCGCGGAAACTTCGGATCGAGCGCGATTGCTTTTTTGAACTCTTCAATCGATTCGGAAAGAAATCCTGTTTCGCGGTAGGCGCGACCGATAAGAACTCGCAACGCGGGACGATTACCGAGACGGTCGGCCATCCGCTCGTAAACCTGACGGGCCTGGGCGACGTCTTTGCGTTTCAGAAAACAAAGTCCGAGCGTGTATTCGGCATCGTAATCGGACGGCGTCAGTTTGAGTGTTTGTTCGAGTTCGCGACCGGCCTTTTCAAACTCACCCATCATGAACCACGTCTTGCCGAGCATGTGGTGCGCAGCGGAATTTTGCGGCTCCGTTGCGATGACGCGCTGTAGTGGTTCGATTCCTTTCGCGTATTGGCCGACGTGAAAGTAAGCAATCGACTGGTCAATCAAGACGGCTTTAGAACCTGGTCGTATCGCATTAGCTGATTCAAACGCTTCGATCGAGACCTGATATTTACCCTGCGCTGAATAGATCTTGCCGAGCTGCTCGTACGCAGTACCGAGTATGGCTTTGAATTCCGCTTCGGCGGCGGCGAAGTTGCCGGCGCGATGAGCGGCATTCGCAGCTTCGTAGTGTTTACGAAACAGATCACCCTGCGACTGAAAGAAGAAGAGAGATAACAGGAGAGAAATGGAGGCCAGCCGCAGGAACATCTTTGATGACAACTCCCAAAAAACAGATTACGCAGATTTGAATTCAATCTGCGTAATCTGTGGACTAGACTTTGGGGAGTATATCAGAAGGTGAATTTGATCCCGAATTGAATCTCACGCGAACCCTGCGTGTTATTCAGCGTACCGAAAGTGCCGTTTCGGATGTCGAGATCATACCCATTGAAGTTTGGATGATTGAAGATGTTGAAGAACTCCGCACGGAACTGGAATCCGTACTTCTCTTTGTATCTCCAATTCTTCGACATCGAAAAGTCGATGTTAGTGAACGATTTGCCTCGCACCGTCCCTTTCCCCAACGTGCCGAGCTGGCCTGGCGCCGGTCGGGCAAACGCCGCCGGATTAAGGTGTCGCGTTGAATCGCCGGTATCAAGGTAGAGCGGCGCACCGGTGTAATTCGGACGCTGCCCAACGGCACTTGCGGTGCCCAGTGTGTTAGCACCGGTCGTGATATCGAGCGGAGTAGCGCCAAAGTATGAAGCGATACCATTGATCTGCCAACCACCGAGAGTAAACTCAGCAGCCTTGCCCCATTTACGGAACGATGGCAGCTCATAGACAAGGTTAGAGACGAACGTATGCCGTCGATCCAGGTCTGCATCGCCCTTGTCGGCAGCGAAGTTAAATGGATCGCTCGTTGTATTCGTGAACGAGGTCAAGGCCACATCAGAGATTGAGTGTGACCAGGTGTATGACGCCTGGAAGGCAAGCCGTTTACTGAAGCGACGATTGAGCCACAACTGAAGCGCATGATAACTGGAGTTACCATTTGACTCGTCAGTATTAATGGTGCCGACATTTCGCAACCTGCGGTTGTCAGCAATCAATTGACCCGACACGTCGCTGGTTATGCCAAGCGCTGCCCGCGAGATCTGCAAGCGCGCATCGCGAGTGCTGCCATCACATGCCGAACCTCTGCAAACCTGGTTGGGAGCAACATCATTACGATTTACATTGCGTCTCCAGATATGCAGACCATGGTTCCCGATGTATGAAGCTTCGAGCACCGTATCGTTCGTCAGTTGGTGCGAAATCGTCAGGTTCCACTGATAACTCTCGGGTGGTCTGAAGTTCGGATCAACTGCATTGAAGCCCGCGTTCGGATTTACACCGGCTACGTTATTTCGCAATCCGGGATTGATCGTGTCGAGACTACGGCAGGTCGGGCAGTTGGCGAGTGTCGTACCCGCGCCATTCCATCCCGATCCCGCACTTACCGTCGTGGTCCATGGCGGATTACCTGAAAGCCGGAGCAGGTCTTCGATCACGTTCGAGCGGCTCATGTAGCGGCCGAAACCGATTCTGACCGCCGTCTTACCAGTACCATGGACATCCCACGCCAAACCAAAGCGTGGCTGCCATCCTTGTTTATAGGTGTTAATGGTTGACTTGGGCAGTCCCATCGCCACTGCCTCGTCTGAAGTTACTAGACCAGTATTGAAATCCGTGCCGTTGTAGAGATCCGGGAAGAAGTTTGAAATGCGGTTGTCCTTCTCCCATGCTGGTGTGTATCGCGAGTAGCGCAATCCGAGGGTCAACGATACGCGTGGATGAATCTTCCAGGTATCGTTTACGTAAAACTCAAAATCACGCCAACGTCCTTCGGCAATTTCTGTAGCCGGGATTTCAGTGTAGTTAAGGAGAACGGTGTCCTTGAGCAAGAGGTCGGCAATACAGTGGCCAGTCTGCTCGCCACAACCCTGAATCGTGAGTTGCTGGTTACCACCACCCGCGCCACCGCCGGGCTCATCTTTGAAGTTGTGACTGAAGAGACCGCCGAATTTCCACTCGTGCGAGCCTCTCACCAGCGAGAAGTCGTCTTTCCAGATATAAAGATCTTCGCGATTGGCCCATGGCGCCTGATGCCAGATGTTGTCATATCCGCCTGCGCCCCAGAACAGCGACGGTATCGTTCCGCCAACTGTGTCCGTGTGCGGAAAGACCGTCGGAATTTTCGAAGCAATCTCATCCTGAAGCGCCTGAGTTTCAGGCGAGGTGGTGATGATGATGTCGTTGCCGGCGATCGAGAACTGGAATTCGTTGACTGCCTTCGAGGTGATCGTGTTCGTCAACTTAACTGCGAAACTGTGACTCGGCTGGCTCCAGTCAGACGCGAGCGTCGGATAGGCGGAGTCGCCCCAGAAGTTTCCGGAAGCTGACAGGTGCGTCCACTTCTCATTGATGTACCGGACCATCAAGTTTGTTTTGTCGTTGATGGTCACGTCGCCACGAATCGAGTCCTGACGCGTGTTAATCGGTTGCAACTGTGATGTCGCCCATTGGCCTGGGCCCGGTCCAGTCGGATCCGGGAAAAGTTTGACGTATGCGAGACCAGCGGGGCTCAGCAAATTCGTTGGAATCTTGTTGCCGGGAAAACAGCCTGCGCCGACCGGATTCGGACCCGGAGTTGTGCAAGTCATTCCCGGAATATGTGGCAGATTGCCGGTCAGCGTACCACTGAAGTCACCTCGCTTCTCGGCTGCGGTAGGCACATTCCGCGAGAGCACCGCACCACGGCGTTCACGCCGCCACTCTTCTGACCAGTAGAAGAAAGCTCTGTTCTTGATAATTGGACCACTGAAGTTGCCGCCAAAGTTGTTGTATTTTAACTGCGGCCTCGGCTGACCGGCGCGGTTCAGGAAAAAGTTGTTGGCATTGAGCGAGTCGCTTCTGAAAAACTCAAACCCGGAGCCATGAAACTCATTCGCGCCGCCCTTGGTAATCAGGTTGACGACCACGCCCTGAGCCTGTCCAAACTCAGCACTGAAACTGTTACGCTCAACTCGAAACTCCTGAATCGAGTCGACCGATGGAAACACGAGCAACGTGCGGTTTGAACCGACGTCCATATTGTTGACGCCATCGACTGTCCACAGGTTCGCGTTTGACTGGTTGCCATTGGCCGACAAATCGACACCGGCGTTTAGTCCGGTTCCAGTGGTTGCAAACGCGCCCCCCGCGCCTGCCTGTGTTACTGGAGAAACGCCCGGGACCATGAGGGCAAGTTGCGCGTAGTTGCGACCGTTGAGTGGCAACTCGGTTACCTGCTTCTCAGAGATCAGACTGCTCACTTCGCCGCTGCGCAGTTCAACTGGCGCGGCCTCGCTCGTGACCGTAACCGTTTCTGTTACCTGTCCCACTTGCAACTCAAGATTCACGGTTTTGTTTTCACTAACGTGAAGCTCGACGCCGGTGGTGATGGTCTTCTTGAATCCGGTAGGAGCTGTGCTGATGGTATAGGTCCCCGCGGGCAAACTGGTCGCGGTGTAGAAGCCGTCTTCAGTTGCTCTGACCATGCGCGACGATCCGGTCTTCTCTTCGGTGATCGTCACTTCAGCTTTTGGCACAGCCGCACCTTGCGGGTCTCTCACTGTACCTGTGATGTTTCCTGTGGTGCTCGACTGTGCATGCACGCCGACGAGCAGACCGATACTCAGCAGGAGTAATGAAGCCTGCATCCAAGACCTAAGCGACATACAACACCTCCTCGGCATTTCCGCTACGGAATCACGAACTTATTCAGTTGCCTTGAACCCTTGTGAGTAAATCTTTATTTAAGTCTGTTCTTAGAGTGACACTTTGTTGCAGTGGTTATCAAAAGCATTTAATACCAAACCAATTTCTTGTCAAGAACTTTTTGTTTTTGATGTTTCATGTTTGAGCAAATAGCCCGTTTTATATAGAGCTTTGTTCAATAGCCGGGCAAAAGCTCGCCTTGGCTTTGTTCAGGTAGTAGACAAAAGGTGGGTGGTTAGGTCACTGAGGCTGACGCAAACTTGCTGGCTAAGACCAGGCTCAGTGCGCCCATCAAGGTAGGTTCCGGACCGAGGGTCGAGGCAATGATGCGAGTCGAGGGCAGACCGCGACAGATAGTTGTTTCCACGCTTTTGCGAATGTCTGTTTCGATGACGGGCCACGCTCGCACGATCGGACCGCCGACAATCACGGCCTGAGGCGCCAAACCACGAATCAGATTCGCGATACCGATACCGAGGTAGTTCGCAGTCTCTTTCAAAGCTGTGCGGGCGGCGCCATCACTGCGCAAGGCAAGATCGATCAGATGGCCAAAATTCTTCGTCGCGGTTCCGTTTCGGCCACCAGATAAATTCTTGAACCGCGCAAGCGCCGAGCGTTCTGAAGCAAACGCTTCCCAACACTCACGACTCCCTGATGCGCACGCTACCGGAGCGCCCTGCCCGATCGTCATGTGTCCGAACTCACCCGCTGAACCGTTGTCGCCACGATAAACCTGCCCGTCGAAAACGATCCCTGTGCCGACGCCACCCTCAACCAAAACAAGAATGAAATCGCGCACTTCGCGAATCTCAGGACGGCCAAACCACAATTCTGCTTGCGCAGCGGCGTTCGCGTCGTTGTCCATCGTCACGGGCAATCCGGTTGCTTCGCTCAGATCGCGCGCAAGCGGAATGTCACGCCAGTTGAAAGTGGGAATAAACAATTCGGTGCCGTCAGGATCGACGAGTCCAGGCAAGCTGACGCCGATGCCTTCAATCGTTCCTTTGTTTCGTCGAATCAGTCTTTGAGCGCGATCGATAATCGCCTGCGTCGTCTTAACAGCGTCCGGATCGGTTTCAAACTCTTCCTGATCCAAAACTCGACCAGCCAGATCGCTTGTCGCGACGATGGTGCGTGTCGTGCCGAGGTCAACTCCAATCGCCACCGCGTCTGCCGTACGCAGCGAAAGTAAGATTGGTGGACGCCCTCCGGTTGACTCTCCACTGAGCTCTTCGATCAAACCTTCGATTCGCAACTCCTCGACAATCAGTGAAACTGTCGAACGTTGCAACGCCGTTTCGTGAGCAATTTCGGCACGAGAAATCGGACCTCTTTCGCGAACGTAGTTCAACACAATCTGACGATTGATATTGCGGATCGTGTTTGAACGAGCCACATTAGCTTTCTTTAAGTCGATACGTCGCATCATTCAGTCGCAGGCATTGATCGCCTGGAGGGAGAAGGTTAATCAGAAGATCACGGCCAGATTCAATCAGGGAAATCGATAAGAATAATTAGTACATAGCAGACGATCCGTCAACACCTTTTGTAGTTCACTCGTGATTATCTATGTAATCTGCGGACAGATCGGGATATACTGCCGCCACACAAAACAGGAGGTTTGCTATGGATACTCGGCACACCGCAACTCGATTTCTCTTAATTACACTCACCCTTCTGTTTATCGCAGTCCCCGTTTTTAGCCAGGGTGGTCCGCCTCCGATCGATAAAGGCCGTAATGCCGATCGTATTCGGCAACAGGACATGAGTAGCCGTGAATACCAGCTCCGAAACTTCGGCAAGGAGCCAGACGCACCCAAAGATCGTCGTCAAATCGAAGCTCTGATGCAGCAGACTGAAGAAGATTTCACACGCATCTTAACTCTGCACAACGAAATCGCTCGGGCAATCGACTCTAAGAACGCCATTGATTATCACTTTGTTTCGGAAGCGACGACAGAGATCAAGAAGCGTGGGCTTCGCGTGCAGTCGACGCTGGTGTTGAAATTGACGTCTGATGATGCGCCGGTCACGGTAAAAGTAGAGCCGGAGTTGAAGGATTCGTTGATTAAGCTCTGTAAGGAGATCCGGGCGTTTGTGACAAATCCGATTATCGAGAATCCGAACACCATCGATGCGCAGCAGTTAGTACGGGCGAAACACGATCTCGAGAGTTTTATTCAGCTCAGCGAGTTGATCAAGAAAGACGCGGATCGGCTCAAGCACGAGAAGCAGTAGGGGTTTTGGCCGCGGATTTTCGCGGATGAACGCGGATCAGATTTTATGGTGTTGGGGATGGAGAGGGCGATGGTGCAGGTGGAGTGCGAACAAAGACGATTGGTTCCTGTGACGTCGCGCCTTTTCCTTCCTGAACGATAATCGATTGATTGGGTTTGATGTTGGCGACCGTTTCTTTCTGACCTCCGGGCCAACTGATCTCGAGCGTTAAAGTGGTTCCCTCTTCTGGTTTCCCCAAACCAAACGTCAACGGCAATTCAGATTGCGAGCAGTAACTCGAGCCTGTTCGTACCATCCCGTACAGCGTTCGACCCTTCGACGTTTTCACAACAACCTTCGCGCCGATGCCGTCGTGGTTTGCGCGAGCTCCAACCGTTTTCACGCGTAGCAAGTCGTTTTGGTTCGCGTTGTCGTTGCGAAGTAAACGCGCCGGTCCATTATTCGTCGTCAGCAGAAGATCGAGATCGCCGTCGTTGTCGATGTCGCCATAAGCCGCGCCGCGACCGACGATGGCTCGATTCAAAGCGCGACCGAGTTTCGCAGTCACTTCTTCAAACTTCTTCTTGCCACGATTCCGAAACAGATGTGGCGGTTGTGCGTATTTCACCGTCGGCTGAACGATGCTGATGTCGTCAGAAACGTGTCCATTCGCGGCAAACACGTCGAGCAATCCATCGAGATCGTAGTCGAAGAAGAAACACGCAAAGGTCAAAGACTGCGCCGACACCTTGCCGATTCCCGAAGCCGGTGCTTCGTCGGTAAACAATCCGGAACCATCGTTGTGATAGAGCGCGATGCTCTCGTTGGTGAAGTTACCGATCACCACACTCTGTTTTCCGGAACCGTCGTAGTCGGCCGCATCGACCCCCATACCGGCGCGTGCGGTGCCCGATTCACTGAAAGCGACGCCGGCGATCACAGCGTTATCGGTGAAAGTGCCGTTGTGGTTGTTGCGATAGAGCTTGTTTGGTTCCGTGTCGTTGGCGACGAAGAGATCAAGCCAGCCGTCGTCGTCGTAATCGAGCAGCGCAACACCGAGGGTTTTGCCGGCTGGATCGTTGACCCCGGCTTTTGCGGTGACGTTTTCGAAGGTGCCGTTGCCGCGATTGTGAAACAACGACGCGCTCTGGCCGTTGTAAGTTTGCGGGGTACAGTACGATTTGTTTTTTGCGTCGAGAGTGCAGTATTTGTCGGTCTCTACTGACCACTCGACGTAGTTTCCGACAAACAGATCGAGTTTGCCGTCGTTGTCGTAATCAAACCAGGCGGCGCTGGTTGAGAAACCCGGATCGCCGACACCGGCGCGCGCAGTTACATCCGCGAACTTTCCGCCACCGAGATTACGGAAGAGACGATTTGGACCAACACAGGTGATGTAAATGTCGTCGTTGCCGTCGTTGTCGTAATCAGCAATTGCGACGCCGATGCCGTACATCTCGACACCCAAGCCTGCCTGTTGCGTTACGTCTGTGAAAGTGCCGTCTTTGTTGTTGTGATAGAGCGCGGGAAACGACTTGCGCTTTTTGTTCTCGGGCCAGTCCATCGAGTTGATGAGCAGAATGTCCTGCCAGCCGTCGTTGTCGTAATCGAGAAACGCGCCGCCTGAGCCGATTGTCTCGGGGAGATATTTCTTTCCGAAGGCGCCGCTGTTGTGTTTGAAACGAATACCTGCTTCGGTAGTGACGTCCGTGTATTCGATTGGGCCTGTGGGACGTGGCGGCGTTGGACTCGGCGAAGGCGAAGCCGCCGCGGCTTGCTCGCCCGGCGCGTTCGTCGCTGGCGCGTTCGTCGCCGGCTGCTTACACGCTGAAAGCAAAACTCCCGAACAGACTAAAAGGCAGCAAAATAGATAACGAACCGCGGATGACACGGATTCAAATCCGGATTTTATCTGTGTCATCCGCGGTTACGCTCCAACCAGATCTCAATCAGCATCGCCGTTGGTCCAACGAGAAACAAAGCGTAGAGCGGCGCGTGCACGACCTGATTGAGTCGCAACAGCATCTCGACAAGTGCGACGCAAAACACAACCACGCATTGCCACTTCTTCGACTTCACCGTCGTCTTCGGATCAGTAATCATGAAAAACACGAAGAGCTGGTACATCGGACCGGTAATCGGCGCGATCTCGGCGCGCCACGGGTCGCCGGTGATCATGCTACGCAGGAACGCAAACGCAAAAAACGATGCGACGTAAGTAAAACTGATGTGAAATCGCTTTGCGCGGTAGATGATGATCGAGCCGAGAACCCAGATCACGATCAATGGCCACTTGAAGTTTCCCCACTGCACGCTCAAAGCCGCGACTGACTCTGGCGCCAGAAACAGCAACACGCAGATACCGAAGTTTGACGGGTTCCAAAGGTGGCGGCCTTTTACGCGCAACACGTACTTCGACATGATCGAAAGCACACTGCAAAGCGCGTATGGCCAGAACGCGGGCGAGCGCAATAGGATGCCGACGCTGATGCCCGAGATGTATGCACTGGAGAGATTGAGCCACTTGTCGAAGAAGATTCGACCGAGTACGAGTTCGGTTATGAGTGCGCAGACGATCGCGATTGCTGTTCGCTCGTAGCTCTCGAGGATACCGTAGAAAAGATGACCGACGACGAGAATGAACGTGATGAAAAGCGGCGCGATGTAGCGATTATCGGGACGAATCCAGCTCTTCTTGGCCGCAACGTCAAGAGTCGATGCACGAACGGGTTGAATTGTGGACTCACTCATGCTGATCTTTTGGGCCTCCATGGAGTGCGCCAACTTGTTGGCGCTTTGGTATGTTTACCAAAGCGGTACCAAGGTACCGCACTCCAAAGCGGCGCCCGCTACGTAGATTCCCGAATTTTATAAACTTGTCCAGTAGACGGATTCTGAATTGTTTCAATTTTTCCCGACGGCCAGCGGATCTCGGCTTTCTCGATCTGCGGGTTCTTGCCGAGTCCGAAGTGTAAACGGCGCTGGTTCTGCGCACAAAACCCACCGCCACCCGAAACCTGCTGCACTTGCTGCCGCCCGTCCCAAAACAGTCGAACCTGAGCACCAATCGCGCTGCGATTGCTCGCGCCGCCTTCGAGATCGAAATCGATCCACTTGTTGTCCGGCGTGACGTTGTTCTTATAAATCAACAACGGTCCGCGTTGATTTGCCACCACAACATCCAGCACGCCGCGATTCCACAGATCGACCATCACCACCGAACGCCCGTCAAAAACATCGCTTGCTCCAACCGCCTGCGCCACATTAACAAACTTGCCCGCGCCATCGTTGAGCCAAACCTTTTTCTGCTGATAACCCGACAAGCTGCGACCATCCATCGCCGGCCAGTGTGCCGCGTCGGAAATGATCGTCGAGTTGCCGCCGGCGATCTTCGAGAAGTCGTACCAGTAGTTCTGGTTGCGATCGAGCGAAACGTAGCCATTGACGAGATAAATGTCGAGCGTGCCGTCGTTGTTGATGTCGCCAAACTGCGCCCCAAAACTCCAGCCACCGATCTCCACATCCATCGCCCGCGCAAGGTTATCGTATTTGATCCCGTCGCCGTCAGTTCCATCACGCGGCATCCACAGATTATTTCCCTGAATGAGAACGCCTTCTTCGGAGATATTCGAAACGTAGATCGAATAACGTCCCTGATTCAGAACATCGCCGACCGAAGCGTTCATGCCGCTCTTCGGCGAGAAGCCAACGCCCGTCTGATTGCCAACTTCGCGAAATTGCTTGCCGTCGTTGAAGTAGAGCTCGGAAATGCCGTAATCGTTGGCGATGAAAAGATCCTGATTGCCGGTGCCACGCAGATCCGCGACGGTTGCAGCTAACGCCCAGCGCCGCGAATCGATCCCGGCTTTCTCACTGATCTCTTCAAACGCTCCGCCGCCGAGATTGTGGAAGAGATACTTACGCCCGCCGTTCTTCGCGTACTCAAAACTCTCCGGCATCATCTTCGTGTTCTTCAAATGCCAGAGGTCTACGTCTTCCGAATAATAGCCGCCGAGAAACAGATCCAGTCTGCCGTCGCGATCGTAGTCAAACCACAAAGCGGTGTTGGCATTGACCCACGGCGGCAATCCGGCTTTCTCGGTGACGCGCGTAAACTTCTGACCGCCGTCGTTGTGGAAGAGTTCGGGCTTGCCCCACTTGTAAAGGAAAAGATCTTCGTAACCGTCGTTGTCGTAGTCGCCCCAAACGGAACCCATCGAAACGCCGGTTCCAACCTGATTCAGATCCGCGAGTCCGACATCTGCCGCGACGTCGGTAAAAGATCCGTCCTTGTTGTTTTTGTAGAGCGCGTTTTTACTTCCCTCGCCGCTGTTCGTTACGTAGAGATCCGCCCAGCCATCGCGATTGAAATCGACCACCGAGACAGCCGCGCCCATCGAAGCCACTTGCGGCATGATGTGATCCAGCTTGTGATCCAGTGTTGGAGCCTGGTGGGTGAAATTAACTTTGGAGTCGTGCGAGACTTCCTGAAGATAAAAACCGTAGCGGGCCAGCGAGCTCGAACGATCTACCTGGCCAACCTCTCGATTCTTTGCGAGTCGCTTCAGCACGAGCGGCGTGGCCAGCAAAGCGACAAAGCAAATCAGGAGCAGGATTCTGGGGGTCCTACCACGAATCATTTCCTTGATCGATACCTCAACACGTTCTTGAACACATCCGGTGCAACGTAGCGCGTGTGATACTTCTGCCAGTCTTCCGGAAAACGCTTGTAGACGACTTCATCTTCGAGTTTGCCCGGCGGGGTTTCGTATTCCTGTTGCGCGTGATGCGGTAGCGGCTGCACCGTCCTTGAAAACGTTGAATTATAGTCGCCGTCTTTAATCCAGCCATCCCCCATTAGTATGAAATCGCGGACCCAACCGGCGGGCGGCGGCGGCAGTTCCGGGAAGCGAAGCGACATCTCATCTCCTGATGCCACAATCACATAGCGGTCGTCAATCTGCTGGAGGAGCTCGCCGACTTCGCCAAAACGCGTGTAATAGCCCTCGAGATCGCGCCAGGCCTGCTTAGTTGAAAACAGCTTGTAGTAGTCCGGCACCTCCGGGGCTCCGCCAGATTCAGGCTTATTAACCACAGAATAACCGCGATAATGCAGATCAACCGACGAAGGCGACAAGCGTGTTGTCTTCACTTCTGTATCGGGCAGGCCGACTGCCCATTCCAGATGATCCCAGTAGATTTCGAGATTGGTTCGAAGGCGCACGCGATGCGGCATTCCCGGTTTAAATAGATCGGTGAGATTAAAGAGAACTGTCTTTTTACGCCCGGCGGGAAAACCGAGATTCTCCTGTGCTGCTTTCCAGCCACCGCTTCCATCCGGAATTTCGACGCTCATACTCTTCGCGCGCCATTTGCTTCCCTGTGTGATCGCAACGTTGACTGACGACTCTGTGTCGTGAATTGATCCGTGCGCGATCAGGTAAAGAGGCCCGATCGTTGGCGCGTCGTCTCCAAGATCAACTTCGAGATAATGGTCTCGCGTGAGGCCTTGAAATTGTCCGCGTCCAAATGTGTCAACCGCTTTGCCGTCCCGCGCGCTCACGAGATCGGTAACATCCGTGCCGTTGTCGTCGATCGCTCGCTTGATCGGTTTTGGAGTCGCGACAGTCGTGTAACCAAGTTTCGCTGGCGGCACTACGAAACGTTCGTCAACAAAGATCTCAGTTCCTTCAGGATGATCGACCGGCATGAGCCCGATGTAATCGTAGTAATAAACTTCCCACAACTCCGCCGTCACGCGAATGTCGTAGTAACCATCGTGCGGCACAAGTTGATCGCGACGGATCTTGTACCACTCGCCCGTCGCCGCGATCTTTGCCGACCCGAGCGTGTTGATGCGCAAACCGATCGCCGAGCCCCACGGCACCGCGTCTTTCACAAAATCCATCTGCTTTCCGTTCCAGGCAAAGAGCCACGGGCACGACGCTTTCAGACGTTGCTCAGTAATGACTTCCTGATCGGCTTTGATTTCAAACTCGGCGCGGACAGTGCCATTTGGCCAAACCACGCGAATCACGTCGGCACTCGGCTGCTCGCCCAATCCGAAGTGCATCAGCGGTCCAGTAATCGGCTGCTTCTGGACCATCATGCCGGCGCGAATCTCCATCTCGCCGCCGACACCGAACGGATTTATGCGCTGGTCGCCGACGGCGTTACTCGCACGCGGACGCACGATCTGCCAGTGATAGTTTTTTGTGCCTTGATTGATTTCCTGACGCGGATGGAAATCACTCGAAATGCCAAGAAGATCGAGACGGCCGTCGTTGTTGACATCGGCAATGTCGAACAATCGATCATTCGAGATTTCAACCTGCAACGAGTCGAACTTACCGTTGCCATCGTTAAGCCAGACGGTATTACACTTTGCTCTACAAGCGACATTGCTATCGATTTGCAACGCTGACGTTACGATTAGATCCAGTCCACCATTGTTATCGAGGTCTGCAATCTTCAGTTTGACAGGCTCTATAAGACTGAATGTGGTTTCCGGCTCCGGATTTTTTGCGATCTGAGTCCGCACCCAATCTGTTTTATCTTTGTCTGAGAAACGATAGATGTCTCCGCCACCATCAACGACGACCAGATCAAAGACGCCATCGTTATCCACATCCATCACATTGATTGCTGTGACGCTAATGTCGCCGTTAGAAACAGTACGCTCGGTGAATTGACCTTGTCGTTCATTGCTGAAGACATATAACGCTCGCTGCTGATCGATAACAGCTGCGTCAGGATCTCCGTCTGCATCAAAATCTGCCCATGCGAAATCCTCAATTGCCGTAACGTTACCGAAGGGTTGAATCTCGATGAAGGTACCGTCACCGTTATTCCGCAAAACCGTCGCCGAAAGGCTCCCTGCTCCAAGAACAATATCCAGATCGCCGTCTGCTTCAATGTCTGCAGCCCAGGCTTTTTCGTAACTGCGGTTTAGTATTGCGGCTGGCAATTTGGTTTCATTTGTCACATCGCTAAAAGCTGACGGACTGTCCTGGCGGAAAAAGCGCACGCCGCTTTCACCGGCCAGGACCAGATCTGTTTTGAAGTCGTAATTGAAATCGACTGGAAGAATACTGTCGCTGATCGGTGGTTTCGACTTGGCTGGGAAAGGCAATGTCGCACCACTCGCCAAACGCACTTCGCGCGCGCTCGCTACGGCAATCACAGGTGCGCCTTCCGCGCTCAGCGAAACGGCACCGATCCACGACGACTGCCCTGAATCCAGTGTCGCCACGGGCTGCGGGTTGAATTTGAGAGTAGTGTCAGCCGGCGCGGTCGTGAACGTCGGACTTTCTAACTTGAGAAAATGATCGAATGGAATCGCCTCTTCACCGGGCGGCGGTTTGATTACCGCGAGATTGCGTCTGTATTCCGGCACGCGCATTAGAACGTTGCGCAGAAAACTTGTGCGTGTAGCTCCGGCGCGCAGATCGCCGCTCTTTGCCAGCGCGTCAACTGCGTTTACCTGCTCTTTCACCTCGTCGGGCCATGACGACGAACGAGAAACAATCTTCGCCACTGACGCCTTGAATGTCTCCGCATCGCCACGTTTGGCGGCAATGCGACTCAACTCAATCAGCGCCGCGATATTGTCAGGTTGTGCGGCGAGAATTTTTTGAATCAGTGTCTGAAATTCTTCCGCGCTCTTATCGTCACCCTGTCGCTCGACTTCCTCCGCCAGTTTGTAAACAGCGATTAGATTGTTTGGATCGAGTTCGACTGACTTGCGCAACGCCGTGATTGCTTGCGGCGTGTTACCGCGACTGCTTTCGAGTAACCCGACAAGGTAGAAGATCTGACTGTTGTCAGAGGCGAGATCGCGGGCCTTGTTGAGTCGCTCAGCGGCGGTGTCGTAGTTTCGCTGTCGCAGTGCGAGCAATCCCCAGTTGGCCCAACCCGCGGGCTCGGCGGCGGCGAGTTGTGTGAACTGCGCCAGCTTCGCGTCGGCCTGGACGTCGTGACCAACTTCGAGCGCCGCGAGACCGATGTAAAACGTTCGCACCAGCTCGTTGTATTGCGGCGAAGATTTCGTCGGAAGAGTGCTACTCGGACGGCAACTGCTAAAGAAAACCAATAGCAGCAGGGTGATTGCTAAAAGGATTCTAGGTGTCATGATCAGCAGGTTTTCCCGCAAAGGCGCTAAGGCGCAAAGTTGAAATCTGCGTTACTAAAACCTCTTTGCGCCTTTGCGCCTTTGCGGGAAACTCCGCACAATGTAGCACAATGAGACTTTCGAAAACTTGCCTACTGTTGTTGGCATTAACAGTTTCTTTATTGTGGCCAACAGCCGCTCATCTTCAAAACGAGCAATCAAAAGCAAACGCACGCGAAGACGCGTATCGCGCGAATAATATTGGTGTCGCGCTTCTCGAACAGTTCAAACACAAAGAAGCCGCCGATGCTTTTCGACGCGCGTTGCAACTGGATCCGAGTCTGACCCTGGCACGCATAAATCTCGGCATCGCGCTTTACAACGTGCCCGATCTGCCGGCCGCGCAAAAGGAGCTGCAAGCTGCTGTCGTCGCAGCGCCCAGAGCACCGCAGCCCCACTACCTGCTCGGTCTCGCAGCTAAAACACAAAACCGCCCCGAAGAAGCTATCGCCGAGTTTCAAAAAGTCTTGCAGATCGATCCGAACGACGTGGGTGCGAATGTAAACCTGGGCCAACTCTACGCGCAACAGCGAAAGTACGCCGAAGCGATCGTTGTACTGCGGACTGCCATCGCCGCCGAACCGTACAACGCAACCGGTCTCTACAATCTCGGAACGTCTTTGCTGCGCTCAGGTCAAAGAGAAGAAGGAACGAAGGTAATCGCGCAGTTTCAGGAGTTGCGGAACCGCGGCACCGGAACCACGTTGGGAGCAAACTATCTCGAGCAGGGGCGCTACGCGGAGGGCATCGCTTCGACCGGCTCCGAAGCCGAGCTCGTCGATAAGACTGTTCCCGAAGTCGTCTTCAAAGACGTGACCGTCGAACTACTCCCACCCGGTGACCTGGCTAACCCTACGGTTCCCACGCCTGTAGATATCCCAACCGGCGCCGCCCTGCTTTTTGACTATGATCTCGACGGAGATCTTGATTTGCTCGAAGTTGCAGGCAATCGACAACGTCTCCTGCGCAACGATAAAGGCAAGTTCACTGACCTTAAAACACAAGCGGGCGCACTCGCGAAACCAGGAGCAACCGGCGCAACAGCGGCAATCGCGGGTGATTACGACAACGACACGAAGCCCGATGTCTTTATTCTTCGCCAGGGCACCGGCACGCTCTATCACAACGACGGCAATGGAAGTTTTTCAGATGTAACAACCGCCGCCAAAATTCCCGCCTCCCCAAACCATGCGATGACCGCGGCTTTTGTCGACTTCGATCACGACGGCGATCTCGATCTACTGCTCGGCGGTGAAGGAAATCTTCTGCTGCGAAATAACGGCGATGGAACGTTCAGCGATCAAACTACTGCGGCGAAGCTCGTCGATAAAGGGCCGGCCTACGCAATTGTGCCCACAGATTTCGACAATCGGCGCGACATCGATCTCCTCATCGCCTCGCCGGAAAAAATCTCCCTCTGGCGCAATATGCGCGATGGCACGTTCCGCGACGTCGCCGCAGAAGTCGGACTTGCCGCAAGTGATCGCAAAGGTGCAACTAACGTCGCTGCGGGTGACGTAAACAAAGACGGTTTTACTGACTTCTACTTCGCTTCGTTCAGCGACGGGAACGGTTATCTCGCACTTAGCAACGGCAAGGAGCATTTTCAGATCACAAAAATCGCGGGAGACGATCGGGCGTCACAATTTCTCGACTACGACAACGATGGTCTGCTTGATCTCGTCACGCTAGCGACGGGACAACTCAGGATACTTCGTAACACCGGCGACTCATGGGCTGACGTGAGTTCAAAAGCGACCAAAGGAATCAATGCGAGTGCGGCGCAACTGCTGGCGACTGGCGATATCGACGGCGATGGTGACATCGACATCGTTTTCGGAACACCAGGATTACTGAGGATTGCGCGCAACGATGGTGGCAACACGAACCGCTCGTTGCATGTTGGTCTGGAAGGAAAAGTAAGTAACCGCAGCGGTGTTGGCGCGAAGATCGAAGTGCGTGCCGGCAGTCTTGCACAGAAACTCGAAACCTATTCTGCTTCTCCTGCTCCAGCTCCGGCCGATATTACTTTTGGACTCGGCAAACGCACCGCGGTTGATGCGGTACGTGTGTTGTGGCCGGCGGGAATCGTGCAATCGGAAACGGAGATCGCAAACAACAAAACGCTCTCGCTTGTGGAGTTGGATCGCAAACCGTCGTCGTGTCCTTATCTCTACGTTTGGAATGGCGAGCGATTTGTCTTCGTCACTGACTTCATGGGTGGCGGAGAGATGGGACATCTCGATGCACCCGGAAGCTTCAACATGCCGGACCCGACTGAGTACGTTCGCATTCCACGCGATCTGCTGCGCGAACACGACGGGCGTTATGAATTGCGCGTAACAAACGAGCTCGAGGAAGCGCTGTTTGTCGATCGGCTCCAGTTGATTTCAGTAGCACATCCCGAGGGCGTTGAAGTTTATCCAAACGAAGGACTTACGGATCCGCCACAGCCGTTCAAGATCTACTCGACCCGTGATGCTCATCCACCACTAACCGCGGTTGATGAGCACGGTCATGACGTGCTTTCACGGATCGCGCGGCTCGACCGTGAGTATCCGGATGATTTCAAGCTTAAGGCGATCCGCGGCTACGCGGACGACCACGAACTGACGTTGAAGCTCGACGCCGGGTCGCCTGCACGAGTCAAACTATTGCTGACTGGTTGGACCGACTACGCGTGGTCCAGCGATAACCTGGCCGCGTCTCAAAGTGGAAAGAGTTTGACGCTTCCTGCGCTCCAGGTGAAAGACAAACAGGGAAATTGGCGCACGGTGATCGAGAATGTTGGCATTCCCGTTGGGCGTCCGCAAACAGTCGTCGCGGATCTCACCGGGAAGTTTTTGAGTGCGAGTCGTGAAGTGCGCATCGTTACGAACATGCGCATCTACTGGGATCAGATCCTCGTCGATACTTCCGGCGGAAACTTTCCGATGCAGGTAACGCGACTCGATCCGTCAGTCGCGAGTCTGCGCTGGCGTGGTTTCTCTCTCGAGCATTCGCCTGATGGACGGCAGCCGCTGACTTACGACTACAAGCAAGTCTCATTTACTTCGCCGTGGAAAGTAATGACTGGTCGATACACACGCGAGGGCGACGTGCGCGAGTTGTTGCACGCTGCCGATGACATGTTCGTCATCTCGCGACCCGGCGATGAGCTGTCGGTGTCGTTTGCGGCGGACAAACTGCCTCCGTTGCCACGTGGATGGACGCGAACGTTCCTTCTTTTTGCAGATGGGTTCAGCAAGGAGATGGATATTAATTCGGCGAGCCCGGATCAGATTGGGCCACTGCCGTTTCACGGCATGAGCAAGTATCCGTACGCGTGGCCGGAGCGATATCCGCTGACCGAGAAGCGGAGACAGTATTTGGAAACTTACAACACTCGGATTGTTACGTCACAGGTGGACAGGATTGCCGGATTATCAGGATTTACAAGATGATTAGATATTCAGCTGCATGTTGTCAGACTGATTTCGCGAATCCGATCGATCGACTCGGCATGCGCGCCAACACCGATCGCATGCTTTCGATGATCGATTCGGCGGTTGCCGGTGCGGCGCCGTTTCTGCCGGTGCGTCTCGTCGTCTTTCCCGAGTTTGCGCACGCGGCTCCGGTTTTCGTGACGGCCGCTGAGCTAATCGATAAACTCGGCGTGTCGATCCCGAACGAACACACTGAACGTCTGCAACAAAAGGCGAAAGAGTACGACATCTACATTCAAAGCGGGTCGATGCTGGAAGTTGATCCGAAGTGGCCGGGTCACGTCTTCAACACGACCTGTCTCATTGGCCCTGAAGGTGTGCTTTACAAGTATCGGAAAGTGAACACGTGGATTCCGTACGAGGTTCACACGAGCCCGCACGATCTGCCCGGCTACGACGAACCACTCTTTCCTGTTGCCGACACACCGATCGGCAAACTCGGTTGTGCGATCTGTTACGACTGGCTATTTCCCGAAGCGATGCGACAGATGGCCGCGAACGGCGCGGAGGTTTTAATTAGAGTGTCGGCTTACATGGATCCGTGGGGTGCGACCGAGCCGATGGCGTGGTGGACCGTCGTCAATCGTTGTCGTGCGCTCGAGAATATGGCTTACGTCGTGGCGGCAAATCAGGGTGCGAGTCTCAAACACTATCCGCCGTACTCATGGCCCGGCGGCAGTCAGGTGGTGGATTTCGATGGGCGACTACTCGCCGAAGCCTCGCCTGGACCAGGCGAGCGGATCGTCGTTGCGCCTGTCGACATTTCAGCCTTACGTCACGAACGCGAAACACGGCGCGGTCATCACATGCTGGCCCACCTGCGCACCGAAGCTTATCCGGTCTATAAAAAGCACCAATACCCGCCGCCAAGTGAAGCTCCGCTTAGCTACGAGAACAACAACTCTCTGATCGACGAAGCAAAGCGGAAAATCGTGACTTAATCCGTCTAATCCGTGGCTAAACTTTGAGGAAAATCTTTCGATTGTAAAGAATCCACATCAAGGCGAGGCAGACGAGAACAAAAGCAATCGCCATCGCGAGTGAGGCATTGATCGGCGAAGCCCACGAACTGAAAACGTTAGTGTAGAGCCAGCCTCCGAGCGAGTCTCCACCTACCTTGATCACACCCAGCAACACTGCAATCACGTCAGCAACGACATACAAAGCAATCGCATTCAGACCAAAAACTTCGAACGGCTTGGCCCAGCGACGATAGCCTTTGATGTCGATCAGCCAGTAACACAACGACAGGAACTGGAGCGCCAATCCGCCGGTAAACATCACGTAAGAACTGGTCCACAGCGCCTTGTTGATTACAAAGCAAGAATTCCACGCCCAGCCAATCGCGACACAAACTGCGCCGACAACAAACATGCCCGCGGCTTTTTCGTAACGCGTTCTTTCCGTCCGTAGCCAGCTACCGGTTAGTACTCCAATCAACGCAGTTGCGATCGACGGAATCGTGCTCAACAAACCTTCCGGATCGTAAACTCTCGCCTGCGACCACACGTGTTGTCCAAACACGACGCGATCGATATACGAAGGCAGACTTCCCTCTTTAGTAAGATCTCCCGCGGCAAATCCGGGCGCGGGCACCAGCTTCACGAGTAACCAGTAAAAAACCAACAACCCAATCGCGATCGCAACCTGAGTTCTGATTTTGGTGTTGAGAAAAATGATTGAAGCGAAGAAATAGCAGACTGCGATTCGCTGCAACACGCCGGGAATGCGATATTCAGCGAGGCCAAAGTACGGAAGACCGTTCAAAAACAGACCAATCGCGAATATGATCAGCGTGCGTTTGACGATCTTCAGATAAAGATCGCGCGTGCTGCCGCCGCTTTCCAATCGTTTGGCAAACGCGAGCGGGATCGAAACGCCGACGATAAACAGAAAGAACGGAAACACGAGATCGGTCGGCGTCCAGCCGCTCCAGCTCGCGTGTTCGAGCGGCCAGTAAATGTGTTCCCACGAGCCCGGATTGTTGACCAGGACCATCCCGGCAATCGTGATACCGCGAAATACGTCGAGTGACACGAGGCGCTGCGTATCAGTTGTAGGCATCACCCACATTTAACCACGGATTACACAGATAAAAAATCGGATTTTAATCCGTGTCATCTGTGGTTACTGCTTTGGATAGAGATCAGGACCAAGCCATAGTCCCGCACGCGCGCCAACAACCCATGCAGCGCGGCCTGGTCGGCAACCATCCCCGAAATCGTCGTGATGTTGTCTTTCCAGGCGATGTTCATGCCCTCAAACAACTCATTCCATCGCGCGTCCAGGTAGCCTTTCACCTGAATCTCGTAAAACGTCTTGTCCAATTCCTTCTCTCTAATCATCACACACAAACCTTACGAAATATTTCTTGATCGCAAATACTCTGCGACGTTACTCGGCGGAATCTCCGACGAAATGAATGCGATGTAATTGTCTGGCCGCAGCAACACGCTGAACTCGTCCTCAGTGTCAAAGATCTCTTTCACCCTCTCACTCATCGGCACAATGTGACAGTCAGCCAAGTGTCCGAACTGGCTCAGAAACTCCTTGCACACCTCATCACGATTGCCATCGGAAAAAACAAGTAAATGAAACTTCGGCTCCATTAATTGGTCGAAGATGCTTTTACCATCGACGAGAAAATACGGCAGACGATCTCCGGCTTCTACATCGTGTTCGTCGCCACTGTGCTCGCTCAACGAAGCGTTGCGATAATTGATTCCAATCTGCGAGATCATTGGAAATACTCGCTTGCTGACTGATTCCAGACTAGCCACAAAGCCCGCGACCGGCGGAAAGATCGTCGTGCGAATAAAACTCATCAGCCAATGCGAGCCGGCAGCGAGCTCAAACATGCGATCCGTTGATTCGAGTAATCGCTGTGCGTTGGCGAGTCGCTCTTCGTTGTAAGTGTCCAACAACTCTTCACTCGCCATGCCTTTCACAACTAGCGCGAGCTTCCACGCAAGGTTGTAAGCATCCTGGATTCCGGTGTTCATGCCCTGCGCGCCCGCGGGACTGTGAATGTGCGCCGAATCGCCGGCGAGAAAACAGCGGCCTTTGGAAAACTTGTTCACGCGTCGCGAGTGGACCTTGTAAAGCGAGAACCAGCGCACGTCCGACATCTCGAGCTTGAGTTTTGCCTGCTCCTTGATCTCGCGCTCGATCTCCTCGTACACAACTTCGCCTTCCTCTTCGTTTTTGCTTTCAGGAAAAGTGCCGATGACGCGATAACGATTCTCGCCCGGCATCGGAAAGAACGCGACGAATACTTCCTTTGCCAGACAAACGTGCAGCGCGTCGTGCGGCATGTCCCAATCGACACGAGCATCGGCTACATAGAAGAGACGCTCGAATGTGCTGCCGCCAAACGTGAGTCCCAAACCATGACGGACAGGACTGCTCGCGCCGTCGCACCCGACCAGGAACTTGCCTCTGATCGTTTCCGATTCGCCTGAAGGTGTTTTGATTTGCGCTGTTACGCCGGTCGCATCTTGTGAAAAATTCTCGAGTTCCGTGTTCCAGCGGACTTCACGCCCGTGACTGCGAACGAATTCGTAGAGCAGCGCCTCGTTCTTGCTCTGTTCAAACATCAGCATGTACGGATACTGGCTCAGGTCTTTGCCGAAGTTTCCCAGATTCATTTCACCGCGAAGCTCGCCGCCCTCTATTAACCTCACACGACTCGCAATCGTCCCGGCTTCGATCGCGGGGTCCGCGAGGCCGATTTGATCGTAGATTTCGAGCGTTCGCGCCTGGACGCCGATCGCTTTCGAGAACGGCGTGACCGTGGCGTTTTTCTCCACTAGCACGAAGTCGATCCCGTAACGAATGAGTTGGCAGGCGAGTGAAAGTCCTGTCGGGCCGGCGCCGATGATGATTACGTCTGTATCAATTGTCTTCATGAATGAAATAACTCCTCAGCAGCAAAGATACGCGACGAAAGCGCCAGGGTCATGGCCCGAAAGATGTATTTTGCGCCGCGGATTAACGCGGATTAACGCGGATCTGATTTCCCCTAAAGAATGTATCTTTTGGGATATGTAACTACACCCGCCTGTCTCCTATTCTCACGCCGCGTTGAGAACGACCGAAGGAGACACGAATGAAATTCACCACCTATAAGAAGAAGCGAGTTGTGATGGCGACGATTGGTTCGCTCGGCGATTTGCATCCGTACATAGCGCTCGCATTGGAGATGAAGAACCGCTACATCGAGCCTGTTATTGCCACCAGCAATACTTACCGTCAGCGAATCGAGTCACTCGATATCGAGTTTCATCCGATTCGTCCCACGATGCCCGAACCCGAGACGCCCGAATATCAAAAGATGGTTGACGGCGTCGTCGATCCGAATCGCGGCGCGGAATACCTCTTCAAACGAATACTCGTACCGTCAATTCGCGACATGTATGCGGACCTGAGCAGTGCGATTGAAGACGCAGATTTACTCGTCACGCATCCGATCGTCATTGCCGGACCACCGCTCGCACAGAAGACCGGTATTCCGTGGGTCTCCACAGCACTCGCGCCAGCTTCTTTGTTGTCGGCGTTTGATCCGTGGGTGCCGCCAAACATGCCCTGGATCAACGGCGTGCTGCGCGCGATGGGTCCATTTGCAGCGCGCCTTTATATGAAATTTGTGAAGGCTGTGACGGAGCCGTGGCTGAAAGAGATCTACAAGTTTCGCGCTGAGCTCGGTTTGCCACGCGGAGAGCATCCGCTGTTCGAAGGTCAGTTTGCTCCGGATCTGAATCTCGCACTCTTTTCAAAAGTCATGTGCGAGCCACAAACAGACTGGCCGAACAATACAGTCGTTACCGGTTTCCCATACTTCGATAAGAAGGACAACCAGCCGCCGGATGTAAACCTGTTGAGATTTCTCGGCAGAGGTCCAGCGCCGATTGTTTTCACACTCGGCTCCGCTGCGGTGCACGTCGCCGGCGATTTCTACCGCGAGAGTATTAAGGCTGCGCAGATCTTGAGACGCCGCGCGGTGTTGCTTGTCGGTAACGACCAAAATAGACCCAAAGAGAGACTTCCGGAAGACATCATCGCAGTGAACTACGCGCCGTTTTTCGAGCTTTTGCCACGCGCTGCGGCGATGGTCCATCAGGGTGGCGTCGGCACAACCGGACAGGGTTTGCGCGCGAGCATTCCGATGCTGGTAGTTCCCTTTGCACACGACCAGCACGACAACGCCGCCCGGGTTGAACGGCTGGGCGTTGCTCGCACAATCGCGCGCGATAGTTACAAGGCAGAACGAGTAGCAAGCGAACTGAAGGAGCTTCTTGGCAATCCGGCTTATACGCGGAACGCCAGGGAGATTGGTAGTCGCGTGCGTTCCGAGAGCGGCGCGGCTTTGGCAACAGACTTAATTATCGACCGACTAAATGAAAGGAGAAGCGATCGTTTTCGTTTGCGAACCGTTGCGTAAACGGCGCGGTTCACAAACGGTTCTGATTAATCACTAAGAGGAGGAAGACTGCAATGAATACAAATACATACATGACTAATTTCGCGAGAGTTATCGGCCTGGCAATCATCTTTTGTTCATGGACCATCACGAACGCACAGCAGGACCAGAAGTTTGCAATCGCGGCCAAGCAGAATGCCGCGGCGCTGCAACAGTACACGTGGAAATCGCAAACGCAGATTCGAAAGGAGGGCGAAGTAAAGGCAACAAAACTTTATTCAAGTCGTTACGCCGCGGATGGGACGGTGGTGCAACTGCTGCTACAGGAAGAGTCAGCGAAGTTACCGAAGTTTGGCATCCGCGGAATGGTCGCGAAGAAGAAGAAAGCAGAAGCGCAGGAACTGATTGAGTCGCTTCAAAGGTTCGCGAAGTCTTATGGCGAGCTCCCGCCGGCAAAGATGCAGGAGTTCATGAAGAATGCCAAAGCGACGCTCGACACAAACGCGCAAGAGCCGCTGCTACGTCTCGAGTCGACCGATGTTTTGCAGCCTGGCGATTCAATGACCATCTGGCTCGATGCAAACACTCGTCGCCAGAGACGCGTGGAAATCAATTCGAGTTTTGACGGCAAGCCGGTACGGATCGTGACGGAGTTCAGAGATTTACCGAATGGTCCGACCTACGTCGCGCGCTCAGTCGTGGATTACCCACATGAAGAGCTGACGCTGACGATGGAAAACTTTGATTACGAACATCTGGCGCGCGAAGAAGAACAGAATCTACTTGGCAATTAAACCATTAACTTTATGAGGAGAACGACAATGAGAGCGATGAGAGTGGTGAACATTTTAGGATTGGTGCTGGGACTGTTGGTAGGTTCAGCAGCAGCGCAATCAGTGCAGTCAGACTTTGACCGGACCTTTCAGTTTTCGAATCTGAAGACGTTCAGTTTCGCGGTCCAGACACGCGGAGCGACGGATCCGCTCGCAGCAGATACTTTGAATGACGGTCGCATTAAGACTGGCTTGGAATCGAACCTGATCGCAAACGGGTTTCGGATGGAAACAGAAAAGGCCGACTTCGTGATCGCTTACCACATGACCACGAAGAACAAGCTCAGCGTGTCAGATTACGGTTATGGCCCACCGCGCTGGTTTGGCAGCCGTAACATTCGTGTGGACCAGTATTCTGAAGGAACGCTGATGGTTGACTTCATCGACACGCGCACGAATCAGGTCATCTGGCGCGGCCGTGCTTCGGGCACGCTCGACATGAAAGGCGTCGACAAGAAGATCAGCAAATCAACTGAAAAGCTGATCAAACAATTCGTGAAAGACACAACCAAGAAATAGGACTTAGCCGCGGATGGACGCAGATAAACGCAGATCTGCGTTTATCTGCGTTCATCCGCGGCTTAAACTAATACCTTGAGGCCGCGAGCGCGTTCGAGGGCCTGGGTGCGACTGTGAACGTCGAGCTTTTGATAGATATTGCTCATGTGGCGCTTCACCGTGCCGGCAGACAGGAAAAGTTTGTCGGCGATTTCCTGATTCGAGAGTCCCTTCGCAACATGTTGTAAAACTTCCAACTCACGCTCACTCAACGGATCTTCAACATACCACCACGGCAGCGCTTCACTCTCAGTCGTCGCCACACGCGCAGTCGGAACGGGCGAACTTGGGCCAAACAAATCTTTTAACTTAACCACATACCGCAGCAACTCGGGCTGCTCAGTTTCCCAACGCTTACCTTTCTGTTTCAACAACTCGAGCAGCAGCTTCGAAACCGGTTCACCTTCGTCGATAAACGTTCGCACGAAACCTTCCGGCAGTCCCGAAATCAATGCTTTTTCGAGTGCTTTGACCGCTTCAGCATCATCCGAAAGCGCCTGATGAGCGAGCGCTTGCAGGATTAGAACTTCCATCGCGATGCGCTCGCGTCCTCCCTGCTGCGCGGTTTTCAGTAAACGCCCCAATAACGGCAACGCCTGTTTCGCATTGCCTGTTGAAATCGTCCACCGAGCCAGCACCTGTAGACAAAACTCATTTCGATAGTTGGCTTCGTCGGCGACGCTAAACCCAGAGGTTTCGGCCCAACGCTTCACCAGCGCAAGGTCGCCACCCCGACGAAACACCATATACATATTCAAAGCCGTCAATTGCTTTTCGAGAATTTCAGTTCGCCATCGCCTGACGCGCTGCAAAGCCTGCTCGATCAACGCGTCTGCCTGAGCTCGGTCTTCACAGAGTTCCAGCGTCAGTGCAAGCGCCTTTACGTTTTCAGTCGTGAATCCGGGGAAACACTCGCGGCCTGTCTGGCGAATGAGCGTTAAGGCGTCGTTGAGACAGCTTTTTGCATTCTCCAGTTCGTTCCGTTCACGATGGATGTCACAAAGAAATGCGTAGGTGTAAAGCAGCGTTTCCGGCCGCGTCTTTAGATGTTCTTTTGAAAACTGTTGCACCCTCTTGAGGGCTTCTTCCCCTTCGCTGAGGCGAGCCTGCAGAATGCTGGTGAGCGCGAGAGCCATCTGTCCCCAAACCTGAAAGATCAGATGTTCGGCCTGGCGATATACCGGGAGTGCTGCAGACAAAGCCTGCCTGATTTCATTTGTATCGCCGTGAATAGACGCAGCGCGGACTCGCGTCTGAAACACAACAGCGCGCTGTGTGATGTCTTCCGGTAACAAAAACTCCGTTGCCTTTTGACTGCACTCTGCGGCCCGGTCCGGATCGTAATGGACCGCTGCTATCAGAGAGCGTGTTGACCACACCAAACTCATCAGACGGCTTCGCAACTCTTCTGGCTCTACTGCTTCAATGATCTGAAGGTACTTTTCGATCTGGTCGTACTCTTCTTTGTAGAGCAGTGTGGGAAGATAAAAGGAAAACATGCGCGGACGAGTCTTGAAGGTCGACTCAGGAATGGCCTCAACCCAGTTATTCACTCGCTGAAAGCCGCCCATGCTGATCATCGGAAACGCAATCGGTTCGATGAGATTCAGCGCCCGATCCCAATCCTGACCCGCAAGCGCGTAGTGAATCGCCTCTTCCGGCAGATGATTCTTTTCACACCATTCGCTCGCTTTGATTTGCAGCTCCTGAATCGCGCCAGGTTGTTTTTGCTTGAGCTTCAACCGAAGCAGATCGGCAAAGAGATGGTGGTAACGAAACCACTCGCCCCGATTGTCCAAACGAATCAAAAACAGATTTGCACGGTCGAGTTGTTCAAGGAGCTCGTGGCCACGCTGATCGCCAGTGAGGGCGTCGCAAAGCGAGCCGTTCAGACGCGTCAACACTGAAGTCCGGAGCAGAAAATCCTGCACTTCTTCAGACTGGCAATTGAGCACTTCCTCGAGCAGGTAATCCAGAACAAAACGATTGTCGCCGGCGAAGTCTTTCACCAGTTCCGAACGGTTTGTACGACCCTGAAGCGAGAGCGCCGAGAGCTGCAAGCCTGCGATCCAACCTTCGGTTCGCTCTTCTAATGCTGCGACGTCCTGCGAGGTCAATTCGAGGCTCATCACCTCGTTGAGAAAAGCCGCTGCCTCGGTGTTGTCGAACCGCAAATCGCTCGCGCGGAGTTCTTTCAGCTCGCCGCGCGCGCGGAGACGTCCGAGCGGAAACGGTGGATCGCTGCGCGTAGCGATCAAGGCGTGCGCATGCGGCGCGAGCCTTTCGATTAAATAGCTGAGCGCTTCGTGGATGCCGTGTTCGTGGATGACGTGGTAATCGTCAAAAGCGAGCACAAACTCTTTGTCGTAAGCATTTATCTCGTTCAGGAGCGACGTGAGAACGACTTTGATTGGCGGAGTTGACGAGTGGCGCAGTAGTTCGGCGCTTTCATCGCCGAGGTCGGTGTCGACCATCTGCAGCGCGGCGATGAGATAGTCCAGAAAGCGCAGCGGCTCGTTGTCTTCTTCATCGAGTGAAACCCAGGCTAGAGGCGTCTCACACTCCTTCTGCCAGGCAGCCACGAGCGAGGTCTTCCCGAAACCCGCCGGAGCCGAGACGAGCGTCAGTTTTCCTCGCAAACCCTCCTTCAGTTGATCGAGCAAAACCGGGCGATCGACGAGCGTTTGGCGCGCCGGCTGAAGGTAGAGCTTGGTCGTGAGTCGTTGACCGACCCATTTGGGGGCTGAACTCATGGGGAAACCGAGTTTATTCCACGAAAACGAGAAACTCAAAGGGTTTTTAACCGCGGATGACACGGATAAAAACGAATACACCTCACAAATGTATCTTTCGGGATATGCGACTACACCCGGCCATTTTCTATCTTGACGCTGCCCAAAACGGGTCCAAACAGTCCGATAGAAAGGAATACCCAAATGTCCGGCCTTATTCGTTCAAAAATTACCGCCCTGATAGCCGTCCTGCTGCTGACCGGCGTCGCCGGTTCAACGGCGTTGGCACAGGAACCGATTTTGATTCCGCCCGGAGTGGAGGTTCTGACCCTCGATAAGGCCATCGACCTCGCGCTCCTGAACAACCGCACAGCCAAAAACGCCCGGCTCGAAATCGGAAAGTCTGAAGACCGGACCGCAGCCGCACGCACGCACTTGTTGCCGGTTTTCAAACTCAACGGCGGCGTTTCCAAGCCGCTGAGCAGCTTCGACACCACGTTTGAAAAGGGCGTCTTCGGCACTACACCTTCGGGGCCGATTCCAAACGAAGACACTGTAATCACGTCTTCAACGAATCCGACCGCGGCGATCGTAGGTCAACTCCAGCAGCCGTTGTCGCAGTTGCACCGCATAAAACTTCAGATCAAACAGCAGGAAATGTCGAGCGAGATCTCGCGCGCGCAATTGAGCGCGACTGAGCAATCCCTCGTCAACGAAATCAAGCGCGCCTACTACGCGATCCTGCAATCGCAAGGCGCCGCGCAGGCCGCCGAGGCAAACATCAAGCTCTATCGCGAACTCGACCGCGTCACAGGGGAATACGTGGTCCAGCAAGTCGTGCTCAGGACCGAGCTTATGGACGTGCAGACTCGTCTCGCAAAAGCCGAGTACGAACTGATGACTGTCCAAAATCAATTGCTGACGCAGAAAGAGCAACTCAACCACTTGCTCGGACGCGACGTGCGTACCGAATTTGCTGTGAGCAGTGGTGATGAAACCGCTTTGGCGGTCATGCGCGAAACAGATCTCGTGAGTGCACGCGAGCGAGCGGTCGCGAATCGTCCCGAGATTTGTGAAGCGAAGCTGCGCATCGAGCAGTCGAAACTCGATAGGCGAATCAAGAAGTCGGAATTCATTCCCGACGTGAGTTTGACCGTCAACTACGCGACCACGTTCAGCTATTCGAACTTTGTTCCGCGCAGCTTGAGTGGTGTGGGCGTGTCAGTCGAATGGGAAGTTTTTGATTGGGGACGCAAGAAACGAGAAATGGCAGAGAAGTCAAAAAGCATCGACCAGGCAAACAACGCACTACTCGACACCGAGAGCCAGGTCCTGATGGAAGTGAACAATCGCTTCCGTCAAATGCAGGAGAGCCGGCAGTTGTTGAAAGTCGCGAAGCTGGCCCAAACGCAGGCACGCGCAAACGTGCAGATGGTTACTTACAAATACCGCCTCGATGCAGTGCTCCTGAAGGACGTGCTGCAAGCGCAGACGGTGCTCGCAAATTCAGACTACGACTACCAGAAAGCTTTACTCGCGTTCTGGACCGCAAAGGCAGATTTCGAAAAAGCGATAGGAGAAGACAAATGAATACCAAGCAAACATTAATCATCATTACGGCCCTGGCGTTTATCGCTTTGACGATAGGCTGCAAAACCAAGGCACAGGAAAAAATCGCAAAGCCGGTCAAGGTGAAGACCGTCGAGACTCACTCAGGCACGAGCAGCGTTCGCTACTCGGCAAGTATCCGCCCGAGCTCGCAAGTTGAAGTTGCATTCAAAGTCGGCGGGTATGTGGAGTCGATCAAGGGTGCGGAAGGCCGTCACATACAAGCAGGCGATGTCGTGATGAAAGGTGCTGTGCTGGCCCAACTACGACAGAGCGACTACGCCGCGAAGGTAAACGAAGCAAGGTCACAAACCGGTGAGGCTCGCTCAACACTCGACACCAACAACGCGCAACTCAAGGAAGCGATCACTGCAGTCGAAACGAGTCGCGCACAACTGAAAGACTCGGAAGCCGCGCTTACACGAGCGCGCCTGGACTTCGAACGAGCCGAAGCATTGTTTGCAACGCAGAGCATCACGAAGCCCGATTACGACGTTGCAAAAGAACGGTTTGACGTCAGCAAGGCAAAGTTCGAAGCGGCGAAAGCGCAACTGGCAGTCGCAGAAGCAAAGGTGAACACGGCGAGATTCCAGATCGGCGTGGCGGAATCAAGAGTCAAGACGACGGAAGCGACTGTTTACACCGCCAGTATTCCGCTCGGCGATGCACACCTGCGTGCGCCGATGAGCTCAGTTGTTATCGAAAGAAAGATTGAGATTGGTCAACTGGTTTCTACCGGAACGCCGGCATTCGTGTTGGCTGATGTGAGCTCGGTGAAAGCTGCCTTCGGCGTGCCGGATCTCGCGCTCCAGAACTTCAAGATCGGCGACACGCTCACGATGACAACCGACGCTGTGCCGGGAACGGAGTTTACCGGACACATCTCGCGAATCTCGGCGGCTGCCGATCAGAACAGTCGCGTCTTCGACGTCGAAGTGACGATTCCGAATCCGCAGGGAGTGCTGAAGCCGGGAATGATCGCGTCGATGGCAGTGAACGAAACGGGAGTGTCAACCGAAGTTCCGGTTGTTCCCTTGACGTCGATCACGCGGTCGAAAGCCGATCCCAATGCTTATGCAGTCATCGTGGTTGAAGAAGCCGCGGGCAAACACATCGCACGGTTGCGAAGTGTGACGCTGGGCGAGTCATACGGTAACTCGGTCGCCATCAACGGCGGCGTGAAACCGGGTGAGATCGTGATCACGACCGGTGTTTCGCAGGTAGCAGACGGCGAAGAAGTACGCGTGATGCCGTAACTACGCACTTGTCCACAGAAATCGAATTCTTAATAAGGAGCAGCAATCATGTCTCACGGAAAGAGCGATCAAGAACTGATTAACGGCAAACACAACACCGCGCGTTTCTTCGTCGAAACACGGCAGGTCGCGTGGGTGCTGCTGATACTTACCTGCCTGTGGGGCGTGTATGGCTACATCAGCATGCCTCAGCGCAAAGATCCCGAGGTCCAGGTTCGCACGGCGGTGGCGCTCGTGCCCTGGCCCGGATCGAGTGCGGAGAAGGTCGAACAGCTCGTGACCAAAAAAGTCGAAGAGAAGATGGCCGGCAATTCAAAGGTCACGAAGATTGAATCGATTTCACGCACGGGCCTGGCAATCATCTACGTCGAGCTCGACGAGAATCTGAAAGAGACGGGCAAAGAGTTTGACGATATCAAGTTGAGACTCGACGGCATTCGCGATCTGCCGAGTGGCGCCGGACCAATCAACTTCATCAAGGACTTCGGCGACACGGCAGCTTTAATGCTGACCGTCGCGAGCCCGAAAGTTGACGACGCCGAAATCGCCGTGCGCGCGCAGGCAATAAAGACTGCCATCGAGCAGGATCGTGCAAATGCCGCTGACAAGTCGTCGCGGTTCACGCTCGTGCTCAACACGCCCGTTGCGATTCAGCCACATTTACTGCGCACGCCAAGCGAAATGTTTCTGGCGTACGTCAAAGAGAAAAATTTCGCGAGTGACATGCGGGTCATCCAGGGCGATCGCTTCATCGGTTTCGATGGCGCAAGTAACAAGAGTGAACAGGAGATCCTTGGGTTCGTCCAGCAATTCATCGCCGAGAGACTTCAGGCCGCAGAGTTTCATCCTGATGCCTGGCCTCCGATGGTCGTGCGTGATCCACAGGAAACACAGGCGAAACTGAAGTTGGTCGCCGGCGACAAATATAGTTATCGACAGATGGACCAGTACACGGACCTGATTGAGAAGACGCTGAAGTCAGTGCCGCAGGTCTCAAAAGTGAACCGGTCCGGATTGCTGAACGAAAACGTTTTTCTGCTTTATTCGCAGGAACGTCTCGCGGCTTACAACATCCAGCCCGGCACACTCGAAGACGCAATGAAGGGCCGCAACATCTCGACTTCGGGCGGCCAGGTTAACGTCGAAGGCAAAAACGTAACTCTCGATCCAGCGGGTGAGTTCAAGAGCGAAGATGAAATCGCCAACGTTCAGGTGCGCACGTCGAACGGAGCGATGGTGTATGTGCGTGATCTGGTCGACATCGTGCGTGGTTACGAGAGTCCGGCGCGATTTCAGAATTTCTTCAACTGGCGCGACAACCAGGGAAACTGGCAGCGCAGTCGTGCGATCACGCTTTCGGTTCAGATGCGATCCGGCGAACAGATTGCCGATTTTGGCAAACAGGTAGATGTCGCGCTCGAGAGCCTGAGGCAGCAGATGCCTGAGGATCTGATTTACGCGCGCACATCGGATCAGCCGTTGCAGGTGGAAGAGAGTATTCACCTGTTCATGACGAGTCTTTACGAAGCGATCATTCTCGTCGTCGTCATTGCTTTGATTGGTTTTTGGGAATGGCGCTCGGCATTGTTGATGGCAATTTCGATTCCGGTCACGCTGGCGATGACATTTGGGATGATGCACATCCTCGGCATCGATCTACAGCAGGTTTCGATCGCCACGTTGATTATTGCCCTCGGTTTGCTCGTGGACGATCCGGTCGTGGCCGGCGATGCGATCAAGAGAGATTTGGCGTTGGGTCATCCGCCGGTAGTTGCGGCCTGGCTTGGACCAACCAAACTCGCCACCGCGATTCTCTACGCTACGATTACAAATATCGTTGCTTATCTTCCGTTCCTGATGATCAAAGGAACCACCGGTGAGTTTATTTATACGTTGCCGGTTGTGATCGCGTGTTCGTTGGTTGCATCGCGACTCGTATCGATGACTTTCATTCCGTTGCTGAGCTACTACCTGCTCAAGCCGAAGTTTGAGATGCCGGTTGCGGAGCGACGCAAGAAGGGTTTCGCTGCCAAGTACTATCGAGTTGGCAACTGGGCCATCAACCATCGCTGGAAAGTGATGGCGGGTGCGATGTTGTTCCTGATTCTCGGCGGCGTTTTCATGTCGCAACTGAAGACACAGTTTTTCCCGAAGGATCTTTCTTATCTTTCGTATGTGGACGTTTGGCTGCCTGCTGACGCGCCGTTACAAGCAACCAGCGAGGCTGCGGCCCAGTCGGAAGAGATCATTCGTGAGGTTATCCAAGAGTACGGCCAACATCATGCGGACTCCGATGGAAAGCCGCGCGAAGTCTTGAAGTCGTTGACAACTTTCGTTGGCGGCGGTGGGCCACGATTCTGGTTCTCGCTTTCACCGGAGTTACAGCAGTTGAACTATGCGCAAATCATCATTCAGGTGACGGACAAGCACGATACTGCGCACCTGATTGGTCCACTGCAGGAAGCACTCTCGGCACGGGTTCCGGGTGCGCGAATCGACGTGCGGCAACTCGAGTCTGGCAAAGCAGTCGGTTTGCCGGTGGCGATTCGTTTATCAGGTGAGGACACGGGATTACTCCGAAGTTATGCCGATCGAACGCAAGCGATTCTTGAAGAAACGAACATCGCCGAGCGTGCTCGCAATGACTGGGGCGAGGAAAGTTTTGCGGTTCGTCTGAAGACTGACTCCGAGCGCGCCAACAGTGCGGGCTTGAGTAACTACGACGTTGCGATGGCCTCGCAGTCAGCGATGGCTGGTCACAAAGTGACAACGTTGCGACAGGGTGACAAGGAAATTCCGGTGGTTGCGAAACTGCGTATGGAAGAGCGCGCGCAACTGGGCGACTTGAACAACCTTTACGTTTATTCCGCCAAAGGCTCGCAGAAGATTCACCTGCGACAGGTCGCGTCGATCGAGTATGGCATGCAGATCGAGAAGATGCGTGCGCGCAATCAGTTTCGCACCATCACGGTGTCGGCCATGCCCACTGACGGCAGGCTCCCTTCGGAAGTGATGAAAGCTGCGCGTCCGAAATTGATGGCGTTGCAGAAGGAGCTGCCGGCTGGATATCGCATGGAAATCGGCGGCGAGGAAGAAGACCAGGTCAAGAGCTTTAAGGAACTGGTCATTGTGCTGGCAGTTTCGGTGCTGTTGATTTTCATGGCCCTCGTGTTTCAGTTCAAGAACGCGATCAAGCCGTTCATCGTGTTTGCGGCAGTGCCGTTCGGAATGGTTGGCGCGCTGGCGGCACTGTGGATTATGGGCCAGCCGTTTGGCTTCATGGCGTTCCTTGGGATCGTGAGTCTCGTCGGTGTAATCGTCAGTCACATCATCGTGCTGTTCGACTTTATCGAAGAGAAACACGCCGAAGGTGCGCCGCTGATTGAGGCGTTGCTGGATGCGGGCATCATGCGCCTGCGACCAGTAATGATTACAGTCGGAGCCACGGTTATCGCGTTGTTCCCGCTTGCATCGCACGGTGGACCATTATGGGAACCGATGTGTTACGCACAGATTGGCGGCCTGAGCGTGGCCACGTTCATCACGCTATTGCTCGTGCCGGTGATCTACGCAATTTTCGTTTTGGATCTGAAACTAGTGAAGTGGGAAAAGGTCGAGGAAACACCCGAAGCCGCCCACGCTCCAGCCACGACGTAAGTACACAAAAGGCACAAAAGGCACATAAGTTTTCTCTTATGTGTCTTTTTGTGCTTTATGTGCTTTTTTGTGGCCTGATTTTCGTTCGTATTCAGTGATCGCCTGTGCTTCAGCAAGCAGCGCGTTGCGAAACGACCCGAGCACCTTCAGCATCAGATCGAGTTTTCGCAAACTCTCACGACGGGCACGCACGGTGCCGAGGAAGAACTCAAGTTGAATACGTCGACGACAATCAGCAATCGTCAACATGCAGTGGCCCCACTTGTACTCACCACCGCGGCTCGATTCGACTTCCGCGAGCATGTACGAAGTGTGGCCGGTTGAAACGGATGCGAGAAATACGCGTTTGCGAAAGAAAAGATTTTTCATGTGAGGTAAAACTCAAACTCATTGAAATAATTTGCCGCTTGCGTATAATACGTGGCCTCAAGCCTCCTGTCAACGATATTGGTTAAATGTCGTCCTCATATAGGATGAAGCAAAAGAGGAATAGCAATGGAGCTGGATGATCATATCGCAGCGAAAATCAAAGATCTGCGTGTTAATTACAACAGCGGTGAAGGACTTTCGCAGGACGCACTCGCAACTCATCTGAAAGTTGCGGCAAACACAATCTCACGCTGGGAAACTGGTATCTATCGTCCCAGCACTAAAGACCTGGAACGCATCTCACGCTTCTTCGGCGTCTCAATCAACTCCTTCTTTCCTTCGGAGATGGTCGGTGAGGATGAAGACGAAAATCTTAAAGCACTCCTCCGTGCCGCGAGACAGTTACATCCCGCAGATCTCGAGGAATTAAGAAAGTACGCTGAGTTTCGCAAGGCGCGAAGTATTCACCAGGGAAAGAGCCGGCCTCGGCCGGGTCGAAAAGGGGGAAAACAGAAGTGAACACACATCAGTACTACGAAGATCTGAAACTGCTCGCGCGACAAGTGCGCGCAGAGAACGGATTGTCTTCACCACGCGTGCTCCCCAGCGACTTGATGAGGATTTATGCAAAACATGGAATTGAAGTTGACGAATGGCCTTACCGTTTCAGAAATCTGCGCGGCGCATTCATCAACGACGAGCTCGGCACCACGGTGATGCTGGCCAAAGGCTTGCCCCAGGATCCGATGGTCTTCACCATGGCTCACGAGCTCAAACACTTCTTTCGCGATCGAGACCTCGGTATCTCGTATTGCGATCAATCGAATTTGAATAAGAGTCTCGAGATCGGTGCGGAGATTTTCGCTGCGGAACTCATCTATCCCGATCGCGATTTCGTTTCACACGTCTCGCGAATGGGAATACGGATGAACCAGTGTTTGCCAAAAGATCTAGTGCGACTGAAACGACAGACAGGTACCACGCTCAGTTATGCGGGTCTTGCGATCAAAGCGGAACGACTCGGTTTCGCTCCGTCGCATTCATTAACGACGATCAAGACGTGGCGCAGGTTCGAAGCACTGTACAGTCCGCCCGTTAGAAGCCGCAGATGAACGCGGATCATCGTCGCCGTCCAGTCGGTCGTCCTGCGGCACTGCCGCGAGTGGCGAGTGGGCGAAAGATTGGTGTTACCTGTCCTCGTACCCTGGCTTCTTTAAAAAGAATCGAGATCGCGGGCGGCGACGGTGATTCGGCGTGTGAGATCAACCGTAGCGTTTCACCACGGCGCTGTGCATGACAACAGTAAAATCTGCCGCGATACTCGATCAGATAAATCGGGCGCTCAAACTCCGGCCACGAACCGCCGGCAATCGTTCGCACCTTTGAATCAAGTTGCAGCAAACTGCCTGGCGGCAACAACGGCCACATCATCCTGTCAGACAAACCGATTAAGACCAGCGGTCCGCGGTCCCAATCCACATCAAGCATCAGTAAGAGAGGCACATCGCCCCACGCGCTGAGGAGACGCCGCATCGCGCTCGCCGGATCTTGTAGAACTTGGGTGAGTTCCCTCTTGTCCATTCAATTTGCCTTCAGATGACGTTAACGAAACGTTCTTCTCCTCGCACATCAACGTCGTAATTTTCCGGGATACCGGACATCATAATCGTCGCAGGTCGATTTCAACAGGTTCTCTCGACTTCCGAACCGAAAACCCAAAGGCTCGATCAAAATGTTTTGTCCCTTATCTCGGAAAAAACATTGACACACTTGTTACACGGCATTAACATCCGCCGCATCGCAGGATCCGATTGCAGTCCACTTTATGAACGTGGTGTTGCCCCGGCATCCCTAGTCCTGCGCCAAAGTTTTCAACATCAATTTTTGACACGTTAATAGCTGAGCTATTCAGTTTGCAGTCGTGTTTCAACGGATTCGCGAGTTGAGTGTTGCGCATTCTAACACGCTTGTAATCCCGATTGAGGAGGGTAGATTATCGGGCGTTACCGGGTGACAGAGCAGCCCAAAGATTCTCATCTCAATTGCTGCCTCGATCACCTGACAGGACCCTGCACAACGGCACTTAAGAACCAAGCCGGCGGGCACTCTCCGTTGAGAGCGCACGACGGTAGAATTACGTTTTAGAATAAGAATATCTCATTTAATTTCTTCACTTTAGCCAAAATTTTTCTTTGAGATAGGCCTCGCGAAAATACACATATAGACAAACAAACTTCGAAGCGCAGTTTCCATTGAGGAGGAAACAACGCTTGGTTTGAGAGGTCGTGTCAAGGTTCGACCTGTTTGGGTGATGTTAAGGAGCCCCGACGGATTTTCCAGGAAGCCCAGAAACGAGATGCTGGATCAGCGCCGAGTGGCAGCACAACCCGATGAGGAACGTGAGCGACAGTTCACGGAGCGGTACGAGAGTCTGCTCAAGTGGGCCATGGCCCTCACAAATCAGCAGCGCGAGGCTGCTGAGGATCTTGTGCAGGATGCCTTTGTGCAATTCATGCTCGGGCGCACCAGACTTGAAGAGATTGAAAACATCGACGGGTATCTAAGAAGAATGTTGCGCTACATGCATGTCTCTCGGTTGAGTCGCTCGGCGCAACACCTGCATGAAACGGCGCTCTCAGTGGCCGACTACGACTCCGGTCGCCTCGGCTGGACGGCGATTGAACCCCCGCGCCGCATGCAGGCGTCAGAAGAGCTTCATCAAATCTGCACTTACGCCTGTTCGCGCAAGGAATCGTCGCGAGCCGGAAGCGTTTTGATCCTCCGCTTCTTTCATGAGTACTTCCCAACTGAGATCGCCGCGGTACTGAACAGTTCGCGCCATTGTGTAGACCAGTGGCAACGGCTCGCACGTCAAGAGGCGAAATTGGTCACAAATGAACCGCGGCGGCTGCGATTTGTTAATGTGCGGACGTCGACGGATCGGCAACAGATCAAATATCTGAAGTCGGATTGCGATCTGATGCTCGAGCTGCGGCAGATCATCTTCAACTCCTGTCAGGGCGATTGCTTGTCCCAATCGGAGTTAGTTGAGATCTACAGCGACGATCAACCGGACGCGCTCACCACTCCGAAGCTTGCTCATATCGTCAGTTGCCCTACTTGTCTTGACGCAGTGAATAGTCTGTTGGGTCTTCCGTCGCTCGCACACCGGTATCGCACCGACACGTACGAACCCAAAGAACCACCGGGCGATGCGACTGGAGGTGGCGCGTCCGGCGGTGGCTCGGGCGATCTGACGAAGAAGTTTGCGCATCGTTTGCGTGAAACGCACGAACACAAACCTCAGGAGCTGTGCATATCTGTTAATGGCACGCTTGTGGGTTCGGTCAAGGTTAGTTCTGACTTGAGTGAGTTGAATCTGAACCTCACACCGGACGATCCGGTAGAGTTTGTCGAGGTCACGAGTGAGCAGGGAGTGTTGCTGCTATTCCTCACGATCGACCCGGCGGTTCCACAACCTGAACAATGGGCCTGGATCGAGCTGAGTGAGGGGCGATCTCTCGAAGTCAGTTTCGAAAATGAGAATGGTCCAACGCTGCACGTGGTCTACAAGGATCCAGTGCCGGCAGAAGCTTATATCACCGGGGAAATACCGCATACGAACGCTTCGTCCTCGCCCCTCACGATTGTTCCGACTGTAAAAGAGCCAAGCGTGGGAACTCACGATCGTGAGTCATGGGTTGCGCGGCTCTTCAACAAGGTCAGGAAAACAGCGAGACGACAAATAATTGCGGACGAGAGTCCGGCCGTTCGAAGTGACGAAAAGTTAGCTGGCGCGCTGGACAAGGCTCCGTTCCAAAGCTTGCTGACTCATTCAGAGGATCGACGACGCTCCTGGCGACAGCTTGCATTACTGATCGTGCTCGTGTCGGCGGCTGTCATTGGTGGATTCCTTTTCTTCAAGGCGCGCGTCTCACGCACTCTGACGGCATCAACACTGCTCGAGAGAGCGAGCGGCGCCGAGAACAACAATGAGCAAGCCGCTGATGCCGTCAATCATCGTACGATCACTCTCGAGGAACGTCGCAGTGCCGAAGGCGCGGTGGTAGCGCGTTACAAGATCGAGATCTACGCCAACTCTGCGAAGGGCGATCGCGTGCAACGACTGTATGACGAGTCGAACCATTTGATCGCGGCCGCATCGCAAAAAGCAGATGGCTCTCGCACCGTCTATCATCACGGAACGAAACCGCAATCACAGCCGGCACTCACTTCGCCCGAGACACTACTGCTGAATCTCGAAAACGTCTGGCAGCTCGATCCTTCACCGGAGACGTTTGCGAAGTTGATTGTCGAAACGGGCGCTGCCAACGTCGAAGTGCGAGACACGACGTACGTTGTGAGTTTTGATAAAGGCCGGGCGATCGGCGCCAGTCGCCTTGTGAAAGCCACGCTCACTTTGAGCAGATCGAATCTTCATGCCATCGAGCAGACGCTCGTGGTCCAGCGTGGTGATGAGTTACGAGAATACCGGTTCGGTGAAGCCAGCTTTGGATCGTCGCGCACGACTGATCCTGCTGTCTTTAAGATCGAGCCGGAATTGACAGGAGGGGCCGGGGAAACTGGCAGTTCCGGAGACTGGGCGATCCGGGACCTCACCAACAGCCGTGTCCCTCCCACGCCCAGCACGTCGGCACCACCCATAGCTTCCGCAGAGCTGGAAGTCGACGTCGCATACTTGCTCAATCAGGCAAAGGCCGACCGGAACGAGCAAGTCACCCTCACGCGCAGCGCAGGTGGGTCACTGCGCGTTGAGGGAGTGGTCGATACTGTCGAACGAAAAGCAGAGTTTCTGAAAGCCCTGGCGCCGGTTGCCAATAACCCGGCAGTTACGATTGATATCCGAAGCTTAACTGAAACAACACATCGTCGTGCGACCGCCGCTCCCGTTGCGGTGCAGGAAACTGAAGAGACAGCCGATACCATTGCCGCCGATCGCGAGTTGCGGACATTTTTCGAGCGTCGCAATCCAGCGGGCCAAACCGACGAAGCAATTCGCAACTATTCGTCACGAGTATCCGGGACGGCTTACAGCGCAGTGTTTCATGCGGTCGAACTGAGACAACTCGTTAATCGATTTGCGAGTGTCGATCTGAGAACCGTAACGCCCGATGCGCATGCGAAGTTTCTCGCGATGGTCCATCAACATGCGGCTGCTTTCGAACGCGACAATGCTGTCCTCTTGAAAGAGATTCAACCGGTGTTTTTTCCCGGAACGTCGTTGAGTGTGAGTGAAGAGATTGCGATCGAGAATGACGCGGATCTGGCGCGCGCCGTGGACCGGCTTCACAAGCTGGCCATCTCGAACAATGAGGCCATCGGCGCAGCCCTAACGATTTCGACGAAGAGTTCAGCGACAGCGATTAAGTCTGCAGCGTTTTGGCAATCACTGCAGCGAGCCGGGCTTTTAGCGAAAAGGATTCGGCAGTACCAGGCGACGGGCAATTAGCTGCTCGTAGTGCAGCCGATCTGATTAGTGACCCGGTTTTGCTCTTTAACAGTTCAGTTCATTACTGCCAGCCCCAGACAGTTCAAAGCATTTGACGATCGATTGAAAGATCGTGCGGGAGAGATCTGTGCGATTGAAGTCTTGTAGCGATTGAACCAGTGTTCGTCATCGCTTGCAGTCCAGAGCAAGTCATGACGGGCGAGTATTTAACCTTTTGACACGCCAGTACCAGATAAGCGTGTCGTTGACCACAGGAGAAACCAAATGCCCAGAATCCCGGACGTCTGTTCGTCTGCTTTCTGTCCTCCCGACAAAATCTCAAACGCGAAAGTAACTCTCACACTTTCACCACTGCTAGCTCTCACTTCCTCCTATCTTCGTTGTTTCGCTTCTGCAGCCAGCCTTCTACTCTTATTCACTGTTAATAGTTCGCTCCTGTCCCGAGTGTATGCACAAAGCTCAACTGCAACACTGACTGGCACCGTGTCAGACCAGGCAGGTGCAGTCGTGCCTGGTGTCAAAGTGGCTGTCATTAATATCGATCAGGGTTTTCAGCGCTCTACCCTGACCAACGACGAAGGAATCTATACAGTCTCGATTCTTCCTCCGGGAAAGTACACCGTCAAAGCCGAGCGCGAAGGATTTTCAACCGCCGAGGTTCCAGCGGTGGTGCTGAATATTAACGCCTATATCAAACTCAATATCTCGCTCAAGATAGGCAAACTGGAGCAACAGGTGGAGATTAACTACAACCCCTCACTGATCGACGAGCGGCCTGTAGTGGGAGGAAAGGTCGATTCAAAGTTAATGGAGCTGCCACAAAACGGTCGCACCTGGCAAAACCTGATCACGCTGCTGCCAGGAATCCAGTTCAGCAAGGCAACCGGAGTCGAGCAAGGTCAGTTCAGCGTCAATGGCCAGCGGCCCAATGCGAACTCGTTCTACATCGACGGTGTCAGTGCAAACATCGGCGTTGCCGTAAACGCCAACGGCGGGCAATCAGCCGCCGGATCTCTGCCAGGACTCAGTGCGTCGGGTGGCACAAACAATCTTGTCTCGATCGATGCGATGCAGGAGTTTGAAGTTGAGACTTCGACTTATGCGCCAGAGTACGGCCGCACGTCCGGAGCTCAAGTCATCGTTGCCACACGACCGGGAACGAATGAGTTTCACGGCACACTGTTCGAAATCTTTCGCAACGATGTATTGGATGCGAATGACTGGTTCGCCAATAGCCGCCGCCAGGGTAAACCACCGCTGCGCCAAAACAATTTCGGTGGAGTGCTGGGTGGACCAGTTCTTCTGCCACGATTCGGCGAGGGCGGGAAACAACTCTGGTACAACGGCAAAGACAAGACGTTTTTCTTTTTCTCTTACGAAGGTCTGCGGTTGCGTCAGCCGCTATTCGGAATCACGCAGGTGCCGTCGCTGGCCGCGAGGCAAAGTGCTCCGGCACGTATTAAGCCGTTTCTCAATGCGTTCCCTCAACCGAATGGCCCAACCCTCGCGAACAACTCGGCAGAGTTTGCCGCCGGGTTTTCAAACCCGTCTTCGTTTGACGCGACGAGTTTGCGTATCGATCATCACTTCAATGACAAGCTCAGCGTGTTTGTACGCTACAACACTTCACCGTCTGAATCGATACAGCGCGGCACCGTAAGCACGAGCCTCAATACACTCGATAGTCTGCGTGTGGAAACGAAAACTCTAACCGGCGCCGCCACTCTTCTGCTGGGCGCGAAGATGGTCGCCGAATTACGTGCGAATTACAGTCACAATTCTGCGCTGCGGTCCAACCGTTTGGACTCCTTCGGAGGTGCAGTGCTACCTGCCGACTCGCTGCTATTTCCCTCTTTCGCATCGAGAGAGAACTCGAGCTTTTCCTTTGGCTACTCACCCGGAACAGCCGCTCGTTTTACAGTCGGTAGAGGCACAGATAATCTTCAGCGGCAACTCAATCTCGTTAACAGCCTGGCGATTCTCGGCGGATCGCATGAATGGAAGTTTGGCGTGGATTTCAAACGCCTTTCTCCTTCAATAGGTCCAAGGGCCTACTCTCAATCAGCAAGTTTTACCGGAGGCGCTAATGGCGCTGTCAACGGAGTGGCCTCGAGTGTGAGTGTACAAAGCCAGATCGGTCCAGTGGTCCCTATTTATTTGAACTTTTCGCTTTACGGCCAAGACAGGTGGAAGGTAACGAGGCGTCTCTCTTTCACTTACGGCTTGCGGTATGAAGTCAACCCGCCACCTCACGAAGTAGACGACAAAGATCCCGCGACGCTGGTCCAGGTAGACAATCCGGCGACGTTCACTCTCGGCCCTCCGCATCAGGTTTTGTGGAAGACGACCTATAACAATTTTGCGCCACGATTTGGTGTGCACTTTCTACTCCGCGACAAACCCGGAAGAGAGACGTCAATACGTGGAGGATACGGCCTCTTCTACGATCTCGGAACGGGAGTGGCCGGCCAGGCGTTTAATGCGTCCTTTCCTTATGCAGGCGTGAAGATACTGAGAAATATTTCGTTTCCTTTAACCTCGCCGGCCGATATTTTACCGCCCGTCGGTGGAAGCCTGCCACTAATCCAGATGTATGCGTTCGACCCTGAGCTCAGGCTTCCCTACACACATCAATGGAATTTCGCAGTCGAACAGTCGCTCGGCAGAAGTCAAACGATTTCTGCTTCATATGTCGCAGCACTCGGACGCCGGCTGTTGCGCCAGGAACTGTTCGGCGGCGCAATCCTCCGAGGCAATCCTCTCTTCTCGGCGGTTTCTCAAGTCTTTGTCACCCGAAATGCAGCGACCTCTGATTTCCATTCGTTCCAACTAAAGTTTCAGCGGCGGCTCACAAATAACTTTCAGGCGCTGGCGTACTACACCTGGTCGCATTCCATCGACACTGCATCCACGGAGTCGGCGCAATTTGGACCAGCGCTGGTATTTGATCCGAATCGCGACCGAGGTTCATCAGACTTCGACGTGCGTCACTCCGCCAACTTATCCCTGACTTATGATCTGCCGTCACCCAACATCGGCAAGATTGGTAAATCGATCTTCGGCCACTGGACGTTCGACACTATTGTTGCCGCGCGTTCAGCGCAGCCGGTTGAGGTAGGCACGTTCCGTGACCTGGGCTTTGGCAACATCTTTTTTCGCCCTGACTTGATTGAGGGAAAACCGTTGTATATCGACGACTCAACAGTCGGCGGAGACCAGCGATTTAATCGAGCCGCATTCGTCGTTCCCACCCAACAGCGACAAGGAACGCTCGGTCGAAACGTCTTGCGGGCATTTCCATTGTTTCAAACCGACTTCGGACTCGCACGCCGCTTCAAGTTGACAGAAACAGCGGCCCTTGAATTCAAGGCTGAATTCTTCAACGTGTTCAATCATCCCAACTTTGGTGACCCGGTTGGTGACCTGGACGATCCAAGGTTCGGAACCTCCTTTCGAATGTTTGGCAGGGCGCTGGGAAGTGGCGGCATCTCCGGCGGACTGAATCCTCTTTACCAGGTGGGTGGACCACGTTCAATTCAACTCTCTCTGAAGGCGCGATTCTAAGAGGCGAGAACGCACTTGGATCGGGTCAATACCGAGCCGGGTTAAACCTGATCCAAGTGCGATTCCGGAAAATTACCGATGCCCAACCTTAAAGTCCCAATCGCAACGTGCGTCATCGTATTCTCGACGTTATTCCCCGCCGCGCAGGAGCGACAACTCGCGCCGTTGCCCGTTCAGGATGCAATCGCTGCGCGGACTTTTTCTACCACTCCGTTTTCACTCAGCAATGATGGTCAATGGATCGCCTACACACTTCAGGATCCGAAGCGAAGCCAGATCATCAGCGACGAACGTCACCGCTGGCTGACAGCAACCGGAACGCCACCGCCTCAAATCGGCAGCGATGTTTGGATAACAAACGTCCGGACGCGCGAGACCCGAAATCTCACACGCGGAAAAGGCAATAGCTGGGCGCCCGCATGGTCGCCTGACAACAACTACCTCGCGTTCTTTTCGGATCGTGGCGGGCTGGCCACTCTCTGGATCTGGCAACGATCTTCCGGAACGCTGCGTCAACTTTCAAATCTTCCTGTAGTCGGCTATCGAGGACTCGGAGTTCCGCGTTGGACTCCCGATAGTAAGAGCATTCTCTTCGCTGTTTTGCCGGAAGGTATGACGGTTGAAAACGCGGCACTGCGAATGATTGGTCTTGAAAAGAACCGGCCGGTTCCCAATATCAACAAGCAGGACCAGCCGACGGTGACGGTGTTCAAATCCACTGCGAAACAGCGCGAAACCGTCAAGAGTAGAAGCAGTTTGTCGGCTTACAACGACGGGTTTGCGGCCGACCTGGTGATCGTCGAGATTTCTCAATCAAGACTCCGGCGTCTGGTCAAAGGCATGAAGCCGTGCACGTATTGGCCGTCACCCGATGGCAACTACGTTGCCTTTACCAATGTTAAAGAGAATGCGGGCCAAACGAAATTTGATCTTCTCGCGGTAAAGTTGAAAGACAGCACCACGACTGCGCTGGCCTCGAATCTTCAACAGGGCTTCGTGGCCTTAGGTGTTAGCTGGTCGCCGGACGGAACTCTGAGCTACACGACACTCGAGTCTCAGCCAGGTCAAAAGCCTCGCCGCGAATGCTACCTCGGGTCGCCGAATGGAACTCCACTACGCAAAGTCACGGGAGCTCCTACTTCGGGTTTCTCACAGCCGTTGCGCTCGCCACTATGGGATAAAACCGGGCGGTCGTTGTATCTAATCGGCGGTAATTCTCTGTGGAGAGTATCAGCAACTGATGCCACTGCGACTGAGATCGCGCGTGTGGGCGATCGGAACATCGTCGATATTGTGCCTTCGACGTTACCGGGCCGCTTTTGGTCGCCGGATGACGGTGCTTCGTTGCTTGTTACGACTTCAAATCCCGACTCCCTGCGTGTGGGCTTTTCCAAAATCAATCTCACCAACGGTGAAGTAACAACTCTCTTGGATGAAGATAAAGCTTACGGCGCGGGTAATCCTCTGTTTCCGGCGACCATAGGCGCGTCCGACGGACGCTCGCTCATCTACGTTGCTGAAGACGCAGGCCGCAACCCTGACTTCTGGACCGCGAACGGCGCACTCCGCGATCCCCGCCGAGTGACAATCATCAATCCTGCGTTTGATAAATACGAGATGGGTGTCAGCACACTCATCGAATGGCGCGGGCCAACTGGTGAACGGCTGAAAGGTGCGTTGCTGCTTCCCGCCGGCTACCAAAAGGGCAAACGCTATCCGACCATCGTTTCGGTTTATCCGGACGAAGAATTGTCGCGGCATCTCAACCTTTTCGGATTTAAGTCCAACGTCGGCATCGATTCCGTAAACAATCAGCAACTCTTAGCAACTCGCGGCTACGCAGTGTTGCTGGCGGAAAGTCGTATGAGTGTGGGACACCCGATGCAGGAGATCATTCGCACAGTGATGCCGGGCGTGGACAAGGTGATCGAGATGGGCATCGCCGATCCCGATCGTCTCGGAATTGTCGGGCACAGCCACGGCGGCTATGCCGTCTTAGGAATTGTGAGCCAGGTGCAACGCTTCAAAGCAGCAGTGTCCTGGGCCGGTTCCGCCAATCTCATTACCATGTACGGACAGATGGACTCGGATGGAACGAGTCACTGGATCGATTGGGCTGAAACAGGACTCGGCAGTATCGGCGGCAGTTTGTGGGAAGTCAGAGAGCGCTACATTGAGAATTCACCAATCTTTCATCTCGACCAGGTCAATACTCCTCTCTTGCTCGTTCAGGGTACCAGCGACCGCATCACCACTCCCAACCATTCGGAAGAGATCTTCGTCGGACTCAGACGTCTGAACAAAGAGGCCGAATACGCACGGTACGAAGGCGAGGATCATGGATTCTGGTTTTATCCAAACCGCGTAGACTACTGTAATCGTTTGATAAGCTGGTTCGACCGGTGGCTGAAACCTGCTGACACCGAAATATCAAGAACGCCTCAATAATTATCGTGCGTCTGGCTGACCGCATAAGCAACGCACTGTTCCGTTGTTTTGCGATCGCCCTTCAGATAGCGATCGAGAAACGAAAGGATTCGCCGGCAGGCATATATCTGGTTCGACTTTTTCGTAAACCCATGACCCTCGTCGTCAAACACAACATACTCAACTATTCCATTCTTCTTTCTGATCGCTTCGACTATTTCATCCGATTCCGACCTCAGCACTCTGGGATCATTCGCGCCCTGTAATACGAGCAGCGGCTTAACTATCGCATCAGCATGAAAAAGAGGAGAGATCTTCCGCAGCATTTTGCTATCGGTCGTGGGGTCACCAACTTTTCTGTAGAAATCCTCCAGTGAGCTTTTCCAGTATGGCGGAAACGACTCCAGCGTGTGCTGCCAGTTCGTTGGTCCAAAGAGATCGATCCCGACCGCAAACTCGCGCGGATAAAATGTCAAAGCCGAGAGCGTCAGGAATCCTCCATAGCTGGCGCCCATGATTCCTACTTGTGAGTGCTCCACGTAATCAAGCGAAGCCAAATATCTTCCGGCCTCGATGCAATCCCGCAACGGTTCCTGTGCGTGGTTTCCATTGTCCAGCGCCTGAAAAGTCTTTCCATACCCGGAGCTGCCACGATAATTCGGCGCCAGTACGGCGTAACCCTGATTCACCAGGAACTGTATGGTGGCGTTAAATTCCTTCCTTGTTTGACCTCCGGGACCACCATGCACATAGACCAGCGCCGGAACTTTGTTTGTAGGACTCGCATCGTGAGGTCTCCAAAGCAGTGATGGAATTTCCAGTGCATCAAACGAGCGATAACTCACGATCTGCGAGTCGACCAGGTCGTCAGGATCGATGTCAGGCGTAAGGCTGTTCGCCAGCTTCCGCACCGTCCGCGCCGAAAAATCGTAGATGTAGAGATCTCCCGGCCGTCGATCACCTTTGACATAGAAACCGAGCAGCCGGTCCGAACGAGAGAAGTTAAAGCCCGCAATCCCCTCACCCGGAAAACTCGGCAACGCAATTTGCTCGCCTGATTCGACGCAGGAAACATCTACCTGAAAAAAAGAATCACGATCGCGTGTAATGGCCTGGTATTTTCCGGCGGGTGAAATTGAGTAGTAGCAGTCACACTCATCCTTCACAACCAACTCAGTGCGACCTGTCTCTAATTCAATCCGTTCGACTCGGAAGAAATCACTGTTTTCATTGGTTCGGCAGTAAAGATATTTCGACTCTGAATCGAAGCACGAGGCCCAGAAGCAAGCTTCACCTTCATGTGAAGTTAACTGTCGCAGCTCCCTGGTCGTAATATCGTAGAGAAAGATGTTTGAGTTCTCGCGTGTGCGCGGCTCGTCCAGAGCGATGTATCTCCCGTCTCTCGAAATACAGCCGAAGTCGTAACCATTGGAATCAGTGAAGAGCAACTCGCGTTCAAGAGTCTCGCTGTTTAGTTTGTAGATATCAAAGCAGTGGCGACCGCGCTCGTTGGTCGCGCAATAAAACGCCGCGCCGTCGGGAGTGGTGCCCAGGAATCGTGCGGCTACTTTCTCGCCGGGTGTCAGATCCGTGAAGTGACCGGCCGGATCGAGAACCGACAAACGATAGTTCTCATGACCTCCGCCCTCGCGTGAAACGAGGATGCGTTTACCATCCGGGAAGTACGAGAGCGCATAAATGTTCTCGGTTGACGAAGCCGTCAACTGCTCTGCCGATCCATCTCTCAACGACAGGCGATAAACGTTAAATACGCCCGTCGCATTTGTCGTGAACGCGAGCGACTTCTCATCCGGAGAAAACGCGCCTCCTATCACCTTCCTGGTGCGCATAAATTGTTCAATCGTGTAGACGTTTCGATGAAGCATTGTCTTGAGAGAAATTACGCCACCACCGGACGTGGCAGCTTTCTGACAACCGATGTTCTCGGCTCGAGCTCAAACTGACTCTCGCAAAGCAGACGGTAAGTCAGGTTCGTTTCGTACAAGAATGAATGATCGCCCTCGGCAATAACTCTCCCCTGATCGATCACGAGTATTCGATCGGCCCACATGATCGTCGAGAGGCGATGAGAGATAACAATCGTAATTGCCTGCTGATTGAAATCACTCAGTGCTTCAAAAAAGCGCTGCTCAGTAACCGCGTCCAAAGCTGAAGTGCTTTCATCAAGAACAAGAATCTGCGGCTGTTGAAGCAATGCACGAGCGAGGGCCACTCTTTGTCGCTCTCCACCAGAGAGTTTGCTGCCTCGCGGACCAACGGGTTCATCCCAGCCTAACAGCAATCTATGAACAACATTTTCCAGTTGAGTGATATGCACAACCCGCTCCAGATCGCTCCTGGTTGCCTTCGGATTTCCGTAGAGAAGGTTCTCAAGTAAGGTGGTGTCGAAAATTGGCGCTTCCTGCGGCACAAAAGAGACTGTCGATCGCAGACTCTTCAAACGCAACTCGCGCACATTGATGCCGTTCACAACAACAGCGCCATCGCCGGCGTCGTACAGCCTGGCAATCAAACGCGCAATCGTGCTCTTGCCAGATCCACTCGCCCCAACGAGCGCGATCCTCTCGGTGCAATCAGCCTGCAAACTAATATCAGTAAGCACTGGCTTGTCAGGCCCGTAGCTGAAACAGACATTCGCCAACTCGAGTTCCGTGCGTCTCCTTCGAGGAACCTCAACCGCGCGCGGATGTTCAAACACGACGACAGGCGCTTGCTCGATTTCCCACAACCGTCGCGCACTTGCCCCGACGCGCTGAAAGCGCGAGTAGATATCCATCGCGGCATAAAGTGGAGCGAAGAGTTGAAGGGCGTAACTATAAAATGCCACCAGGCTGCCGACGCTCAACGTTCCCTGCAACACCTGGTAACTGCCAATTCCAAGAATCGCCATCACGCTCACGACAATGATCAACGACGAAGACGAAGCAAAGAGCACCTCCATTGCTAAACGTCTTAGCTCACTTCGCGTGGCAGCGGCGGAAAGTTTGGCAAACTTGCAGGCCTCTGTTAGTTCCCTGCAGACCAGTTGCACTTGTGTCAGGCACGAGATCTGATCCTGTAGAAACGCAGTCATCCTGCCTTTCTGTTTCTGCAGCAGATCTGAACAATCACGCAACGGACGTTGATAGCGATGGCGAAGAAACAGAAATGCCGGCACGAGTGGAAGCACGATGCAGGTCAGTCGCCAGTTCAGCACAAACATCGTCACTAAGATCAACGCGGTCGTAACGACGGTGCGTAGCAATAGTGTTGTGATCTGTCCGGTTATCTCACCGACGAGGGTCACATCCTGCTCAAGCCGGAAAAGCAGATCGCCTACTGAATTCTTTTCGTGATACTCAGCCGATAGTTGCTGCAATTTTCGCAGCAGATGGAGACGTATTCGGAAGATCATTTTCTGAACTGCACGATTGCCAACTATCACGCCCCATGCATTAAAGAAGATCCGGCCCAGGTAAGTGAGCAGGAAACCCGAAATGACAACGACCAGCAATACTTGAGAACCTCTGCGCAACACATCGTCGATCAGAAACCTGATGATCAATGGTTCTGACAACACAAGCAGGCTGGAAATTACGATGAGTCCAAAGCTTACAAGGTGAGTGCGAATAAAGGGTCGCAGTTGAGCAAGCAACCACACATTCTCAGGCTTGAAGTTCATTATCGTGTTGAGGCCTGGACGAACGAAACGGTATCCGGCAGGGGTCATCCTATTTTAATGCAACTCTTAGTCGGCGCCCCACTATCGTCCCATTACAGTTTTACCTGCCGGATACTTCGTTGGTTTAAGTATGTCGCGAACCCCTGTTAGTCTTCAGTCGCAGGGATATAGCGCTGCCCAAACTCGGAAGTGAGACTATCAAGTACTTCCTCATCTCTCTTCTCGCCTAGAACGATGTCTTCGGCTTTGCCAAGCTCGATGACGGCGGCAACTTCGTATTCGTTAGTCATTGCAGTGCTCCTCCTTTCTTTGAGCGTTTCTGTCGGTCGGGTAGATCCACATCAGGGCCAATGATGGTGGCGACTGAGGTGAGAAATACCATTGGTGGTTGCGTGCTACTCAGAGTGAACCGAGCAACGAGCGCTTAGTCCCCGGTTGAAGGAATAAACTTCATACCCCAATCGGAAGTGAGACTGTCGACTACCTCTTCATCTCTTTTCTCGCCTAGAACGATGTCTTCGGCTTTGCCCAGCTCGATGACGGCAGCGACTTCGTATTCGTTAATCATGATCAGCTCCTCCTTTCTTGCTTGACGTTTCTACCAGGTGAAAATTTTGTTACAGCAACTAGCTCCCAGCCTCCGCTCGCTGGAGGCCGACGTGTGCCGGGTCCGGAAATATAGAATTCGTCGATCGACTGGTCAGCGCTGTCGTTGACTGAGGCCGCTCCAGAGTTCGCAGCCAGAACTCGAGCGAAATGGTTTTTAGTAAGGCAATGATGTTGACTCTTAAACCATGACTCGCACACTCCAGGACTTCTGATAACGCGGACGGATCGACGTAGCCATAGCCGCCAATGCGAGCATCATTGAAGAGTCCACGCAGTCGCGGGAATTCGCGAATCGCCGCTCGGCAAATCGATTCGTGGGGATCGCCCTTAGTTCTCCGCCTTGCAATCCGGTCAGGGAGTACAGTCTTGAGGGAACGTCGCATTAGCGAACGTGTTTCTCCAGGACGCAATCGCTGGTTGAACGGAATTGCCTGAAGAAACTCGACGAGCGGACGATGCAGATACGGATATCTAAGCTCAATACTGAAGTGGCCCCGTCGATATCCCGCTGCAATGTGATTTACCACTGAGACAAATCCTGCGCTCTGGTCGCGACTGCTCGGCGATCGAAACCCATAGATGTCGAGATTGGCATTCAACTTCTCCTGCATGTGATTTCGTCGGGCAAAATGCGGATCGACCCATCGCGGCAATGTTCTCGGCGGTCGGTGAACCGATTGAGGAAGCGTCGGAAGTATTGTTCGCTGCCAGAGCAGCCACAGGTATGACCGCTTAAGCGATCCGCTCCAAACCTGTAGTCGTTTGTGTAAGGCCAACAGTCTTCCCTGGACCAGCAGATCGCATAACTCAGGTGACGGATCGTCGCTGCTACCTAGCATCTGGTCACCGCCCTCACCACTTAGCAACACACGGGCATTACTTCGATCCATTACTTTTTGAGCACCGCGATAGTACTCGGCAAACCCATCGACGCCGTTGGGCACAAAAGTCGAATTGAGATCGAGGCCTATCAGGAGTGGGAATTGTGATTCCTTCAGATGGTGACCGCTGCATCCGATGTGTTGTTCGACGCACTCGATGAATTGACTCTCGTCGGCAGTGGGCGACTGATCGTAGATGTGGGAAACGGTTTCCAGTCGTGGCGTTTGCGCTTCCCGGCTCTCGACGAATCGATTAGCGGCACAAACTATCGACGAACTATCCAGCCCACCGCTTAGTTCAGCGAAGATCGGACGGTGAGAGCGCAGACGCTTTTTGAGACTGTCGTTGAACTCATGAAGAAAGTGCTCCTCGTATTCCTCATCATGCCCGTAACGGATCTCTCGATTGGGATCCAATGCCCAATAGCTCGTTTCCTTTAGCTCTCCAACCTGGCTCACAGAAACAAAATGCTGCGGTTTGACCCCAAACACGTTCTTGTAGGGCGTTCGCCCCCACGGCGGATAGCGAGTTAAGAACCCGGCGACGTATTCCTCGTCGACTTCGCGAGGAATGTTCGCGATGTCGAGCAAGGGTTGGAGTTCCGTGGACCAGACGATGCCTCCCCGGTGCAGGTAGTAATTGATGGGGCGAGTGCCGAGAACGTCACGGACGAGGAGTAGTGTTTTGGCGTGAGGATCCCAGAGTGCCAGGCCGAAATCACCGATCAATCGCACGAAAGATTTCTGACCCCACCGCAGATAAGCAGCCAGCACGATCTCTGCGTCGGTAATGATCCGTTCGCCTCGTGGTCCGCTGAAGAGAGCCGCGATCAGATCGTCGCGATTGTCGAGACGGCCGTCCCACGTGACCATATAACCGTCCGTCGAAACAACCGGCTGAACTTCGAACTGCGATTCATGAGTCGTGTGATAGGCGCGATAAGTCATTCCGACGTGAGCGTTGCATGCCTCACCACCGCCATCAGGCCCGCGCGCCGCTAACAGTTTGCCCAACGCAGCCAGCTTCGCTCGATCCACCGGTGCCGGATTGTTTCCGAAGTTGAATATTCCACCCAGTGCGCTCATCTCTAGACTCTTTTCAAGACTCGATGATTCTTCTTTACGGTTTGGGAGTCGTTAACCACGCGGCCCTCGACTTCGACCCACGCATGACCCTTCGGCGGAAATTCCTGCGCGGCGAGGACCATTTCCGCCGGTACACCCCGACGACGTAGCAAGCACGTCACGACTGCGGAGTGTTGCAAGCACATCGCTTTCTTCGGGTAATACATCTGTGCACGGTCAACCATTGCACGCACGCGCTTGCACAACTCGGGATCCCTGGCGCGCAGCTTTGCCGTGGGCCAGTGTTCGACTCTTTCGATCAGCGATTGGAATCCGCGGAACTTCAACAGCAGATCAAAACTCAACAAACCGACGAAAGCGGCGAACGTCTCGCGTTTCGATAGTCGAACTTCACCAGTTGCTGTTTCACTCTGCGTTGAAGCGGACGTGACTTGTTCGTCTAAGACCGTGCTCGAGGTCGTGCCGCTGACACCATTGCTGATGCAATAGAACTGTTGTCCTCGCGGATCTGTTTCGATCCGTAGCAGCTTCATCGCGCAGACCTTTTTGAGAAACTGCGCTGTATCGTTGTGGAGTTGCTCGCCTGACACCTCGTAGCGCAATTTGCCCTCGGCATTAATTGCCTCAAACTGATCGCTCAACTGCTGCACTACCTCATCAACTCTCAGTCCTGTGGGATTCTCTTCCAGGATCATCCACGTCAGCGCGCCGACGCCGTTCAACTTGCAAATTCGATCGTCGGCAATCGACAACAGCACGCTGCCGTCCTTATGTCGTTGAGCTCTCTCGGTAATTGTTTGCATGACTCGTGATCGACGCAGAACTCAGTCACAGGGCCAAGGTTAGTTGGCCTTGCATGTGTTGATGAACTTTGATCTTTGGGAGTAAGACTGATTGGGGGAAGTTGAGTTTGCCGCTGCGAAAACTACTCTCTACGCTTCGTCCGATTTAGTGGGAAGAATTTTATTTCTGCTTGGGATTCGAAGCGATGCCAGTTTTTACTTGAGAATGACAACTCGACGAGCGCTCATCGATCCTGTCTCTGCTTAGGATTCCAAGCAAGAGAGCGATCTACACACTCTTAGCCTGTAGTGCCTTTGTCTTTCCCAACTCAGCGTGCGGTTCGAGGTCCACACACGGCGTGCTATAGCTAATTACACGACCGACAATCTCTGCCTCGCGTGGATAAGTGAATCGCCGCACATTGGCCGGCGATGAGTGATGCGGAATGATAAGCAACTCAGAGCCCTGCAACTCGCACCAGCCACACGCATACGCCTGTCTCAACTCTACGAAGTAAATCGGCCGTTCATATTCGTTGCGCCAACCGTTTGTTTGGAGCTTGTTCTGACTCGTGTCAATCTTCAAAAGAGCATTCGGCCGAATCATCGGATACATCGTGAAATCCGCGAGCCCGAGATGCCCATAGATGATGCCGTCTGGGACAGTTTTCGTATCAGTAGTAGCCAAGCTCGTCACTGATTGATCTGGCAGTGTGGAAATCTCAACGAGGCCATTGTCAGAGATCAACTGGGTGAGAAATGGATCGGCAACAGGTTCGTATTTCTCCTTGTCGTCCACATCAACGTTGTAGAGACGCAGCATTTCGAGAAAACTTGCACGATAGATCACGCTCAAACTAAAAAGCTTACAGATGCTCGGTTCGGAGACGCCGTTTTCGAGTTGCGCGAGCCACCCGTTGGAAATGCAGAACCGCTTGTCTCCTTTCACGTCGGCGATACGACGGCTTGCCTGTTCGACTTCCCGAACGGTGATGTGGCGTCGATTGCGAAGCGTTTTTAGTGTGTGAGCAGCCAGCACAGCAGACCTCCGTTTTTATACCGGGGGGTGTTTGATCTGGGGGCGTCTGAATGTTCGTTAATCTAAGGAGTACGAGCTACACCGCAAAGGCTTTGGGATCGAGCGCCTTCGTACGTGCTGCAAGCGCAGGCTCAGTTTTGGAGTTTTCGGGAGGTTTGTTTTGCCGCTTTCAAGTGCATGTTTCGATTGGGAGTTATACAAGAGCGCGACCACTAAGTTGGTACAGAAAAATTTTTGTCCGACATAACGGAGAGAAACTCGCGCGAGTCGAGGAGAAAAGACGTTTCGTTTTAGTTATTTAGCCGCCGCGTGAGTGGCCTATCAGGTCTTTACCCGATGGGCCCCTAAGGTCGCGCAAATCGAGGGAATTCCTGTGTCAGCATTATGCACGCATTGAGCAAATGCTTGACTGCAGCTAACTTACGTCGAGGATAGCTAGCGACATTTGTTCACGATCTCGGAAAATACAAATTGTACTTGGATCGGTCAGTAAAGGAAGCGATAGAGACCTGGCCAAACCTTGCGAGTCAAACCCCGATCACTCACAAGGTCGCACCGGGCTTTGCCAAAGTCAGGACGTCGTGCTTGGGCGGGGTCAGTACCGTCCGCGGTAGCGGATGGGTAAACGATTAGCATTTCTAACCTTT
>DASWUM010000082.1:0-4251 GCA_036401595.1 Pyrinomonadaceae bacterium | reverse complement strand
GGTTTGAATGCCACGCAGGGGCGGCCACGGAGGGCCGCCCCTACAGTACGTACCGCAGCGTCCATCGGCGAGGCAACCAAGATTCTTATGATCGGTTCAAAACAACTGTATTTTGCGGGTAACTGCCTTGCCGAGCGCGTGCGGCCCGTGTAAAGTAGCGGCGTTTCAAACCCCTGCGCACTCCCCGTTCTACAAAACTTGTTGGAGGTCAAACCGGATGTCCAGTGAAAGCATCCCTGCAAACGAGTACCCAGACAAGGTCGGGTTCAAGCCAGATAATCCTTATTTGGCAACTTTTCGACCCTACATTCCGGCTGGAGTCAGGCTGCGTGAGCTGACTATTCTGCCGCTCATTGTGGGAACAGTGCTGGGTATTATCTTTGGCGCCTCATCGCTTTATCTCGTTCTCAAAGTTGGTCTAACGGTCAGTGCGTCGATTCCGGTAGCGGTGATCTCCATCACTCTCTTCCGTGTTTTGTCGAAACTGGGTTTGCGCGACGCTACGATTCTCGAAAACAACATTGTTCAGACTGCCGGTTCAGCGGGAGAGTCGATCGCCTTCGGTCTCGGCGTCACTATGCCGGCCATCCTGATCCTCGGATTTGATCTTGAATTGTCGCGCGTGATGCTGGTCGCCGTGCTGGGAGGTTTGCTGGGAATCCTGATGATGATTCCTTTGCGCCGCGCACTCATCGTCGCTCAGCACGGCTATCTCAAGTATCCCGAAGGCACGGCGTGCGCAGAGGTATTGAAAGCGGGTGCGTCGGACGAATCTCGCGCGGCTGCGGCGGAAGGATCGAGGGACACCACGGTCGTCGATGAGGCCGCAACTGGTGGCAAGACGATCATCAGCGGCTTCGGTCTCGGCTTTCTTTACTACGGCGTCGAGCAGATCTTCAAGACCTGGAAAGAGTATCCTGGAAAAACTTTTGGTAAGCCGTTTGAAGGTGGCTCGGTTGCAATTGAAAACAATCCGGCGTTGCTTGGCGTGGGTTACATCATTGGACCACGTATCGCCTCGATCATGGTCGCCGGTGGTGTGCTCGCCTATCTTGTCCTGATACCCGCCATCAAGTATTTCGGCGGCGGTTGGATGACTCCACTGGCTCCAGAGACGACGCACTTGATCAAGGATATGACCGTCACTCAGATTCAGAAGGGCTATATCCTTTACATCGGCGCGGGCGCAGTGGCGGCTGGCGGCATTGTCAGTCTCTTCCGATCGCTGCCGGTTATCTGGAGTGGTTTGAAGGGCGGCCTGGCCGACCTGCGACGATCGGGCACGGGCTCGAATGAAAATGCGCCGCGTACCGATCAGGATCTCTCGATGAAGTTTGTGTTGGCCGGCATCATCGCGTTGATACTCGTGATCATGATCGTTCCCCAACTCAACCTTCGCTTCAACATCCTGGGCGCGCTTCTGATCGTCGCGTTTGGATTTCTGTTCGTGACTGTTTCGTCGCGACTAACCGGCGAAGTCGGTTCGTCGTCAAATCCGATTTCGGGAATGACGGTGGCGACCTTGCTGTTGACCTGTCTCGTGTTTCTGATTATCGGTTGGGTTGCACCGCCTTACTTTGTAACAGCGCTTTCAATTGGCGGCATTGTCTGTATCGCTGCTTCAAATGGCGGCACCACTTCGCAGGACCTGAAGACCGGATTTCTCGTGGGCGGTACGCCGAAGTACCAGCAGATCGCGATTCTGGTTGGTGCTTTGGCTTCGGCCCTTGCGCTTGGGCCAATCCTGCTCGCGATGAATCAGTCGGGCAGTGTCTACGTTCCTGTGGCTCAGAACAAAGATTTCAGTTTCCCCGCCGGTTTCGTTTTTCCGCAGGATCAGTTTGTTAAGAGCGGAGATGTGCCGAAGAAGGAGAGATTGACTGGTGGTCAGGCCAGCACGGATGCGAAGGAATACAACGTCGTGCACAAGACCACGACCGATTTCGGTCCGGCTGGTCGTTATTACGTAGACGATGCGGGCGTGCCGGTGTATCTCGCCGATCCTGGTATCAACGGCATTTACGATAAAGTGCCGGGTACTACCAACACGGTCGCAAAGTTTACGGCTCCAAAAGCCACGTTGATGTCTTACATCATCAAGGGAATTTTAAGTCGCGAGCTGCCGTGGGGACTTGTGCTGCTCGGAGTAATGATCACGATTGTGCTCGAGTTGAGTGGTGTGCCTTCGCTTGCCTTTGCGGTCGGAGTTTACTTGCCGATCTCTACTTCCGCGCCGATTTTTGTCGGCGGCGCGGTGCGTTGGCTGGTGGATAAGTACCTGCGCAAGAAGCCCGAGAATCTTAATCTCACCCAAGAGCAGATGGCTGCCGAGACTGATAAGAGTCCCGGAGTGCTGCTTGCTTCCGGTTACATTGCGGGCGCTACACTCGCGGGCGTCATCTTTGCTTTCCTCAATTTGAAGGAGAGCATTGTCACGAAACTGAAGGTCTTTGAGGAGTGGGCGACGCATCACAATCCGTTCTTCGTAGGTCCTAACGAGGATGTGTTGGGTATGATTCCGTTCCTGGCGTTGACAGTGTTGCTCTATCTCGTGGGACGAGAACTTGTCTTGAAACCTCGCGCGATCAGTCGCCGTGAGGAATGATCGAACGTACTGTAGGGGCGGCCCTCTGTGGCCGCCCTCGGTTTAAAATCGTGTTCGCCAAACCCTAGACTGTCGACTTGTGAATTCCGTATAAACTAACCAAGGGCGGCCACGGAGGGCCGCCCCTACAGTATTTTCAATCAACTACCAAGACCTATGCGTATTCGAAGCATTACACTTCTGTTCATCGCACTCCTATTTGCTCCCAGTTTATTCGCCCAAGCACCGCAGCGCTCGCCGACGGAAACAATGCGCGAGTTTTACCGCATGATGCGTGAAAAGAAATATCGCGAAGCATTCGGTATCTCGATCTACCGGCCGGCGATTGAAGCTTTATCGACCGAGGAATACGACGATCTCAAAGCGGACTTCGACAAGATGGCGATTGCTGTCAGCGAAAAGATTCCGGCGAAAGTCGACATTACCGGCGAGCAGATCAGCGGCGATTCAGCAACCGTATTTGTGAGAGTAGTCGACGCCGATGGCAAGGAACAGGTCGAGCCGGCCTCACTGATCAAGGTCGATAACGTCTGGGTCGTGGGCGACAGGGAAAACCTCGAGCTCGTTAGAAAGGCTGGTAAGAAGTTTTTCTTCGAGGCCCGCATCAGCGCCCATCACAGCGACGTCCAGGACATGTTGACGCGCATCACACTCGCCCAAGTTGCTTATGCCCAGGGTCACAACGGTCTGTTTGGCAATATGGCGGAACTCATCGCCGCCGGATACATACCCAAAGATCTCGAAGGGGTCGAATCGACGGGCTACCGCTTTCAAGTGGTTCGACCTGCCGACGGCAAGTCGTGGTACGCCACCGCCGAGCCCGCTCAGTATGGCCGCACAGGCCGGCTTTCGTTCTATCTGGACGCGGGGGGAGCGCGAAGCGGCGATTCCGGCGGAAAACCACTGGTGGTAAAGAATTAAACTATTGCATCAGTCCAAGCAGGTTAACTAGAATGTCGATTGCGACCGGCCCCCAATCGCTTCCCGATCTGTGCCCTTCCTCAATTGGCCCGAGACTATTAGCGGCTTCGCAAAATGTCGGAATTGCCCCGCAGGATTGTGTCACGTCTACGCCGTTTCGTCGGCAATCGGCGGCATTCTAGGCGTGTGCGAGCCCGTCTGAGTTTCACGCTGAGCCTGTCAGATCCGCGCGTAAGTTCCAATGGACATCGCCGTTTGCCGTCGCTTCAGGGGCACACCGTCGACATCAGCGCGACCGGCCTGGCCCTCGTGGTACCGGCGATTCGGATTGGCGAGCACTATCTAACCGGCGAGGAGCGGAAGTTGTACATCATGCTGGAGCTGCCGAATGGACCAGTTGAGATGCGCGTCACGCCGGTGCGGTATGAGAGCTTGGAGGATGAAGGCGGGTATTTGATTGGAGCCCGGATTCTGGAAATGAGTGACGCGGATCGGGGCAGTTTTGATAAGTACGTCGCGAAGGTCATGGCTCACCTGCCGAATGGTTAAAGGGAATTAGACCTGATCGAAGCTACTGTAGGGGTGGCCCTCTGTGTGTTCATTATCATGACATCCTTTACAGATCGTTATCATGACATCCTTTACAGTTAACCAAGTAAGCTGCGGCGCCAGGAGGAGCTGCAGATGCCTTGGAGAACTGAGAGGGTCATGGATCAGCGAGTGGA
>DASWUM010000081.1:0-2406 GCA_036401595.1 Pyrinomonadaceae bacterium | reverse complement strand
AGCGAAGCGAGCACGTCGCCTCTGGTCAACATATAAAGAGGCGAGTCGAGGCCTGAAAGGGCCGAAATAAATGTGCGGTATTTCGCCCTTTCAGAGCTGGTCGCTAGTTTGATCTTTTACCAGGGGCGACGCGCCTCGCTTCGCTCGCACTTGCCCCTGGCTATCATATTCCGCGCCTTCGGCGCTGAAAATCGTCTGCTCAGGATTACGGCAAAAAAGCGATGCAACCCTGAAAGGGTTCGCCGTCTAATAAACCCTTTCAGGTTTGGAAACCGTTTTGTTTACTACCCCAGGGTTGTCGCTGCGCTCCAACACAGGGCTGAGGCTTGCCAACGCCTTCGGCGTTTCAAAGGCCGAATTCTGTCTTCGTGTTGATGATGATCGCCTTGGCGCCGCGGCGCTCGACTTTCTGGACCAGATCACTGGTGCCGCCGGGGCCGTCGCCCGTCGGTTCACAATCCCAGAGCGAGATTAGCGTAACGGAATCGTCGCCGCCCGCGGTGAGCGCGTTGTACAACATCCAGAGATTATTGCGCTGCCAGATATTGTAATTCGGCTTCGAACGCAGCCACGCCGGAAGATATTCCTTTTCATCCTTCGGCTCATCGTCCAGCTCACTCAACACCCGGACCAGCCCCTGGTTGGTATGACGCGTGAATAGATCGCGGAACCGCTGCACCCAATCCGGTCCGGCTTTGCGAACCGACGCGTTAACGTAAAGCCCGCTCGGCAACGCGAGGTAAAGATGCGTCGGAATACCTAGTTCGAAGCAAACTTCCTGAAACAGTATGTCGCCGCCACTCGCACCACCGGCTATGCCGAAGGCGACTCCGTCACCGATCTTCATCTCCGCTTCGACCGCTTCCTTGATCTTCTGACGCGCAATAGCTTCCTTGTCCGCAGGAAAGCGCGGCTTCGCGCGGCCCGGCGCATCAATCATGTGGCCCGTAAAAATGAGCACACGCTTCCGACCATTCTCATCAGCTTTAGCCTCTGGTAGTCCCGTGTAGTTGATCACTTCATCAACATTCGCCTTGAACACGCCGAGGTCTTTGTACATCGCAAGTTGATTGCGTACTGACTCCTTAGCCTGATCGGTTGCAGCATCGAGCGCATCGCGATAACCACTCACAACCCAATCAGGATTATCGGACGTAAGTAAACGCAGATCGGCAAGACTGATATCCACCCAGCTATTTTTCTTGCCTTCGCGTTCCAGGTGATGAATGCTGGCGTTGAGCGAGACCTCAACAGCGGCCGCAAGCTGCGCGGCATGTTCGGAACATTCGCTCAATTGGTCCTCGGCCTTCTTGCGCGTCTTAAACCGGCCGGCCCAGGCATTCGGTTGCGCAGTCGCAAGCTCGATCATCACCCGCAACATCGCCAACGCGTTGAGACCGGAATAGAAGTGATTGAGATCTTCTTCGAAAGCGCGCTCGTAACTTTCAAACGAATCCTGTAACAAACCAGACTTCAACGCCGCTGCAGGTTTCGCAGCCGCATCAGCGACGGTTTCCCATTCGCGTCGCCAGAGCGTTTTCGCATTGCGACCCTGAAGTGCGTAAGCTTCCGCTCGTTTGTCCTTCCCGATTTCCTTATTATCGAGCGCGCGGTCAAGCGAAAGATTCGAGTCGGTTATCTTGCCGAGGCGTTCGTAAATTGTCCCGAGCAAAAGATTAGCTTCGAGATCGTATTCGCGGCTCGTCCGTCGCAGGGTTTCCCAGGTATTCTTTGCGCCTTTGAAGTCTTTCGCCTCGTATTGCGCGCGGCCCACTGCGCGTAAACCCTCAGTCTCCCAGTAAAAGCCCTTTGCTTCCGCAGCGAGAAGTCCGAGATCGCCGAGTCGTCTTTCGGAAGCGGCGCGCTCCACTTCTTCACCAAAGCCGGCAGGAACAGCCATAAACTCAGACGGATCCTGCTCCTTCATGTTGGGAAGCGAAGCAAAGACCGGGCTGTTTGTTTTGCCTTCGTCGATGGTTGCGCGTAGTGCCGCTGCCAAGGCGTCGACACTATCAGCGGGCGCTTCTTTCTTATAAGTGAAGTAACGATCGGTTTGAAGATCAAACGGATACCTGTCGACGTTGCAACGCAGGAGAAACGTGTGACGATCGCGGAGGGCGTGACGAATGCCCAGTTCGTAAAAAACGTTTGCGTTGTGGATTGAGAGATCGGCGACTACCAGATCGGCAGTCAACAATAACTGAAACATGTCGGTGCGAATATTTCCCTGCCCGACTATTTCGCCGGTGGTGCGTCCAGTCACGCCGAGCTTGTCCAATGCCGGGCCAATCAAGTTTGCCTCGACAGCGTCAAAGTCGATGTCGTTCTTCAAGCCAAAAGGACGAACGATAAAAGCTCGCATGCTAACTCCTTGTTGTTACTCGGCACGTACTGTAGGGGCGGGGG
>DASWUM010000080.1:0-41049 GCA_036401595.1 Pyrinomonadaceae bacterium | reverse complement strand
CGGCCCTCCGTGGCCGCCCCTCGATTGCATTCCACACAGGGGCGGCCACGGAGGGCCGCCCCTACAGTACGTTCAGAGTGTGACCACACCTTTAACGTAATCTGTGGCGTGGATGTCGCTTGATAGTGCTTTCTCGACTTCTCCAAACGACGTGTAGCGATGTGTGATCAATGGCGCAATGTCGATCTGCTGCTGCTCAATCAAATTCAACGCGCGCGTGTAGACCGACGGACGCCCGTCGCTTTCAAACCCACCCGACGCCCCTACAGAACTCACGAGCACAGGCTCTTTGAAAAAGATACTGCTCAACACGCTCAAATCTGTTCCCGAATGACCGTGCCCGTAACACAACACCGTCGCCTGCTTGCGGATCAACCCCGGCATCGCCCGAAACACATCGCCCGATCCAGACGCTTCGATCAAATACTCAACACCTTTGCCACCGGTGTGTTCGTGAACCACCTCGACAAGGTCCGATGCAACCGGATCGATAGCTTCGTCAGCGCCCAATTTCCTCGCGAGCTCACGCTTGCGCTCATTTGGATCGCTGACAAACAACAATCCCTCGTACAAGAGCACGTTTCGCAAATACTGTGTGAACAATAATCCCGCAGGCCCGGCGCCGCATATTAACACGCTGCGCACCCGGCGCTCCGCGCTTTCGGCCCGCACCGCATGCCGGGTGCGCGCCTTCGCTACCGTATCGGACGAGTGAATGATGCAACCGAGCGGTTCGACGAGGGCCGCTATCGATGCGTCGAGCGGCGTAGTGATCTTTACAGCATTCACAGCCGGAACAGCAATGAACTCGGCCAGTCCACCCGGCAACCCGGTGATTCCGTGTTCGCGGTAAAACTCGCATTGATGGCTATTCTCAGTGCGGCAATAGTCACAAAGGACTTCGCGCCGGCGACTGACGCAATTCAAACCCTGGTCCACAACTACTCGATCGCCTTCGCGTAGATCCGTGACCGCGCTACCCACCTGTTCCACGACGCCTGTGATCTCGTGACCAAGAATCTGTGGCTGCAACGCAAGCGGAATGGCCTGCCCGTATTCGTTGGTATTGTAGTTTGCGTGACCGGCGAAGATGTGTACGTCTGTTCCGCAAAGACCGACAGCCGCGACGCGAATCAGCACCTCGTACGGCGAGATCACCGGTCGCGGAATGTCGCGCACCTCGAGACGATTCACGTCACACAGTACACTCGCCTTCATCGTCTGGCTTTCCATCTGCGTTTATCCGGGTAAATCCGCGGCTCAGATCAAATCGCTGGTATCGAGTCGACCGGCATCACGAAGCGCTGCAAACCTGTCCATCGTTTCACGCATACCGGTTTCGAGCGGTGTCGAAGGCAACGATCCGATCGTATTTCTGATCGCTGAGTCGTCCATGGCGGCGGCGATCGGAATCGGTGGACCACCGAATGTGATCAAGTCGCCACTCGCAGCATTAATGAAATTCGCGATGCGATCGACCGTCACTGTTTCACCGTGAAGGTTGAAAACGTGTGCGCCTTCCGGCGCGCTGTCGGCACACGCGAGAAACGCTGCCGCAGTGTCGGCAACGTATTGAAAGTCCGTGGCGCCGCCGAAGCGAATGTGAAAAGGACGCCCGAGCACAGCTGACTTCATTGCCTTGGTCGGATCGCTGGTCAGTCCGGTGTCGCGATTCACTCCATACACGGTCAACGGTCGCAGCCCGACGCTATTGAGACCGTGATCGAGAAAATAGATGCGCGCGTTGCCTTCGTTTGCGCGCTTGAACACGCCGTAATGTGTCGTCGGTTCACACTGCGCCGTCTCATCGAGCGCAACGTTGTCGTCGTTCATTCCATAGACAGCAGCCGAGCTGGCGTAAACGACTCGTTTGATTCCGAGTTGTCGCGCAGCTTCGAAGACATTTAGCGTTCCAGCGACGTTCACGAGTGCTCCAGTGACTGGCTCAGCTCTGCACGTCGGCACTTGCAGACCGGCGAGATGGATCACCTTTGCGGCTCCAGACTCGTCGAGAGCCGATAACACCGACGCACCATCAGTAATGTCGCCGGTGACAAAACGGACCTGCGCGAGATCTTCTTCGCTCATGATCGCGCTGAGACGGCGCGAGTCGTCGCTGCGATCGAAAACGACAGCGGTGTCGCCGCGTTCGATCAGCGCTTTGACGATCCACGATCCAATGCAGCCTTGTGCACCGGTAATGAAGTAGGTTTCAGCCATCAGTTGAGACGATAAAATTTTTCAGCGTTTTGGGAGAATATCTTATCCCGATCTGCGTCGCTGAAGCTTTTGAGAATTTCCTGGAACGAGTCGAGCACGCGCTCGTAGGAAGCGGCAAGCAGGCAAACGGGGTAGTCGCTGCCAAACATCATTCGATCAGGACCGAAGGATTCGAGAGCGACATCGACATACGGGCGCAGATCGTCTGTGGTCCACGAGTTCCAGTTTGCTTCGGTGACCAGGCCGGAAAGCTTGACGTACATATTTGGGTAACGCGCGAGCGGTTTCAGTGCTGCGGACCATTCATCAATCTCGTTGCGTGCAATGGGCGGTTTAGCGAGATGATCGATCACGAAATTAAGATCGAAACAACTCTCAGCGACGCGTGGGATGTGTTTCAAGTGTCGCGTGTGAACGAGCAGATCGTAAGAAAGGCCGCGCGCGGAGAGTTGTTGCAGACCTTTGAGAACGGCAGGTTGAACGAGCCAGTCGTCTGACGGTTCGCTTTCGACGAGGTGCCTGACGCCTTTGAATTTCTTATCGGCGCAGAGTTCGTCCAACTGCCCATTGATATCAGGACTCGTGAGATCGGCCCAGCCTACGACTCCGGCGATGAAGCTGTTCGTGTTGGCGAGTTCTAATAACCAACGCGATTCGGCGACGCTGTTGCTCGCCTGGACCAGGATCGTCTTGTGTACACGATTGTGTTGAAGGATCGGAGCTAAATCATTGGGGAGGTAGTCGCGATACAAGATCCCCAGATCACTCGACATCCACGGGTAATCGAAACGACCTACTTGCCAGAAGTGTTGATGGCTGTCGATCACGGGTACACGGATGAACGCGGATTTAAAATCCGATTCTAAGCGGATACTTCCCGGGGTTTCTCGGCGCGCTTGCCTTCGTGGTTTTGCTTCGGCTCGCTGTCGCACTCGAGCGCGAAGGTCGTCACGAGTTCGGGGGGGCGCTTGGGCAGTCCGATTAGCCGGATGCGGAAGTCGTCCTGTTCGAATTTCACCGGGGTGTTGCTCCCGTGCATGGTTACTGCGCTGACCTTGTTCAAAAGGTTGCCGATAACGACTGTTTCGCCGGGCCAGTAATGAACGTGCGCGTAGAGCGTGTTGCCGCGGCGTGTATAGCTGAGATAGTTTCCGCGGCGTGGCTGGCAGTTGTTTGACAGACGAATCGTATCGCCGTGCTTCGCCATCCAGTCGCCGACAGTTGTCAGCACCTGCACGGATTCGAGCGGGATCGAGCCGTCCTCAGTTGGCCCAATATTCAAAAGATAGTTGCCACCGTCGCGCGCACAGGTGATCAGATTGCGAATCACCGTCGTCGGACTCTTCCAATTATGATCTGACCGGTGATAACCCCAGCTATCATTCAACGTCATGCACGATTCCCACGGCCTGTTTGCTGACGCCTCGATGCGTTGTTCGGGCGTATCAAAATCCTCAGGGATCTTCGAACGATTGTTGATGATGACGTCGGGCTGGAGCTTGCGCACCATCGTGTTCATCTCGACCGACTCCCAACCTTTCGCATCGAGCGGCCACGGCACGTCGTACCAGAGGACGTCGATCTTGCCGTAGTTCGTCATCAACTCTCGGACCTGCCCGTGAATGTAATCGACAAAACGACGGCGAGCGGCCTCATCTTTCAAACAACGCGCGCCGTCCGGATGATGCCAATCCATCAGCGAATAATAAAAACCGACGCGCAATCCTTCCGCACGCGCCGCTTCAACATACTCCTTCACCAGATCGCGACCCGGCGCTTTTTTCGCGGCGCAGTAGTTGGTCAACTTCGAGTCGAAATTACAGAAGCCCTCGTGATGCTTGGTCGTCATCACCATGTACTTCATGCCGGCGCGTTTCGCGAGCTGGGCCCAGGCCGTGGCAAAGTTTGGCTTCGGTCTGAAATTGTTCGCGTACTGCTCGTATTCTTTAGCCGGGATGCCTTCGTTTTCCATCACCCACTCGTGACGGCCGAGCGTGCTGTACAAACCCCAGTGAATGAACATGCCGAACTTTGCTTCGTGCCACCACTTCATGCGGCGCGCGCGATCCTCAACGGTTGAAGTCGTGGGAGCACCAGGATCCACTGGTCTGGTATCTTGCGCGGAAACCAAATCGAGCTTTGAACTGGTTGCGACAGCGCCTGCGGCTGCGCCCATCAGGGCGAGGTAGTTTCGCCGGTTCATCACGTTGTCTCCTGAATTTTGGGCTGGTCTTCGTTAGCGGTAACGGAGTTTAGTCGGGAGCGAGGATTCTGTCAACGAATTTAACCACGGATTAGATGGATCTTAGTTTGATTTGCGCGGATAGAGCGGAAGCACCATCTGCGAAGGCCAGTCGCCGAGTTGTTGATAAGGCCACTTCTTCTCGCCTGACGCGAATGGCTGCAAGAACTCGAGTGCTTTGCGGATACTGCGGCCGTCGCGTGTTTCGTAGTTCCAAAGATCGACGCCGACTTTCTCACCCAAACGAGCGAGCGCCATCAAGCCATCAAGATTCATGACGCTGTAGCTCCACGACTTCGTTCTTGCAAGTTCGAGCGGCTGACGGCCGTCCGGCTCGATCTGCGCTGCGATTCGTTTACTCTTTGCAGTTTCAAGAACCGATTTCGCGAGGTCGTTCTTATGCAGAAATAGCGCAAACGAAACAACCTGCACATCATAAAACGTGCCGTGATTATTTTTAGCCGCAGCTTCGTCACGCCCGTTTTTGCTTTCGAGCATCCACTGCAAGAACTTTGAAAACCAGTCTTCAATCCCTTTTTGATCGGCATCGGTCCAATGTTTGGAACCCGCCAACGAACTAATCGCGTCAACAACCCGCGTCAATCCGCGTGTCTCAATCAAACCGATGCCACGACCGGTGTTGACGCCCGGAATACCTTGCGCGAACTGCAAGTTAGGATTCATGCGTGTGGCAGGATCGAGAAAGAACGCACGCAGCAATGCTGCAGCTTTGGCGGCGTACTCTTCATTTCGCGTTGCGTGATACGCGAGCGCGAGGGTCTCGACCGCCGATTCCATCTGGTCCATGACGCGATGATCCGTGATCTTCTCGATCTCGGGATTACGTTCGCCGTCGCGTCGAATGTAAGGCAGTCCGTTGGGTCGATTTGGATCGGGCCAGAAGTAAGGCGCCTGGCTCATGTAGTCGTGCTTGTCGCCACTCGGCGGCGTGATGGTTTTGCTCGTGACGGAGAATGGACCACTCGTCAACGCCTTTCGCCCGTCGCGTTCGAGCTTACCGAGATCCGTCTGCCCTAAGGCGCTAATAGGTAGCATCAGGATTGCGACAATCATCGCAATCCTGATTTTTATCCGTGTCATCCGCGGCTAAGATATCACTAAAAATTAAATCTGATCGAAGCCTGCATTACGCGTGGCGTTCTGGCTGCGATGACCGCCCCGAATCTCGCATTCGTCTGTTGGAAACTGGTCGTGCAGACGTTCGTCAACGAGCAGGCTGCTTTCGGACTCGTAGTGCTCGGGTTGTTGACGACCAGACCATAAGCAACACCTGCATCGATGTCGCGGAAATTCGAGTGGTTGAAAATGTTGTAGATCTCCCACCGCAGTTGCAGCGCCCGTTTCTCACCGAATTTGAAATTCTTGAAGAACGCGAGGTCGTTGTTGAAGATCGACGGCATTCGCACCGCGTTGCGCGACATGTTGCCGATCTGTCCGGTAGCGAACGGCTTCGCCAAACAATCGACGTTGAAAGCTCTCGGCGTGCCGGTCGAGTCAACTCCGAAATCGCCGCTCATCGGATCGCACACCATGAACGGACGGGCGTTGATGCCGCCGCCCGTAAAATCAGTGATCGGTGTACACGTCTGTGTCGTCGCAGTTGTCGCCGTCACACTCGAACCGACCGGGCATTGTTGGCCCAGCGAAATCACGGCCGCAGTGTTGGAATAGGTGGCGGTGATGTTCTTCGGCTTGCCGCTCGCATACGAAGTCGTGCCCGAAATCTGCCAGTTGTCGACAACGGCGGAAACAAAACCGTTTTTGCCGAGGTGTCGACTCAGCGCCGGCACGTCGTAGATGTAATTGATTGTGAAGATGTGTGTTTGATCGAAATCGGAAGGCGCGTAATTGAACGCCTTGAACGGCCGGCCAAAGAACACATCCGACGAGTCGTCGTTGGCATAGTCAAACGACTTCGAATACGTGTAAGCCAAACCGGCCTGGAACCCGCGCGTGTACCGGCGATTCGCCTGCACCTGCAACGAGTTGTAGTTTGACGTTCCCGCCCACGTCACCATCGTGATGTCGCCGTAGCCGCGATATGGTCGCAGGAATTCGTCCGGCAGACGACTGCCGGTAACCGGGCTGATGTTATTTGTGCCCAGCTTCGCGCCATCGGGTATGTCATTGATGTTGACTCGTTGGCCCAGGTGGCGAGCAAACGAGCCGACGTAACTCACTTCGAGCACAGTCTTGAAACCAATCTCGCGCTGCACGCCGAACGTGAAGTTGTAAATGGTTGGCGTCTTCGAATCAGCCTCGACAGCGTTGATATTTGAAGGTCTGGTGATCGCAGTGCCTGTCAAATTCACAAGCTGACTGATGTTTCCGAAGTCGATGCTGAACGAGCGATTGGCCGGCTGGTTGTTGACGAGATTGCCGCCGGTCGTGCCGCCGCCCACGCGCGGTGCGTGGTAAATGCCTGCCTGTACACGCAGCACCGTCAGCCCGTCTCCACGGAGATCCCACGCAAAACCGAGACGCGGTTCGACGTCGATTGCTCGAGTGGTTCTGAACCCGCGCGGCGTGTTCGGATCGTTTCCAAGCTGCAGACCGTTATTTGGATTACCACTGTTTGGAACGATCGCGCCGACGAGATTGGCATTTGGACCAGCAAGAACGAAGAGCTGGCCCGTGATTGGATCGCGCGCGCGCCGTGACGCTGTCGGACAAGTTGCCGGCGGCGTGAACGCAACCGCACACGCCGGCTCGTACAACGCGACGGCTTTCGACGGATCAAACAGGCTCGGAACGAAATTCGATCCCTGACCGTCGATCTGTTCGAACGGCGAGTGATAGCCAAAGCGCACGCCGTAGTTCACCGTCAATCGGCGATTCAATTTCCACTGGTCCGCCGCATACCACTGCACCTGAGTCAGACGCAGATTCGTAAACGGACGTGCGGTTGATTCCTGGTAATTTCTGAAGTTACCGACAAGCGCGTTTGCATACGCATAACCCGTGTTGCCGAGTGCGATGGTGTAGTTGCTGTCGTTGCCGGCGAAGTTGAAAACGCCCGACCATTGCCCGCCCGGCGCTTCGCCGTTCAGCAACCGTTCGTAGTAAACGCCAAACTTGAACGCATGATCGCCGTGCGTGATCGAAACGTTGTCTGCAAACGAGGGCTTGACGTAATCGTTGCCAACTTCCCCCCAGCGATCGAGCCAGTTGATGTTGGCAACACCGTTCGTTGGACCACGCACGCCGCCCCAGTTCGTCGCGCGCGGAATCGTGCCGAGGTGATTGTTCTGTGGAAAGAGTTGCGGCGCGGTGTAGTTCAACGCGGTTCGTTGCAGTCTTTCGATCTCGCCGTCGCCGGGAACGAAACCCTCGGAGTCGTGACGCATGCCGAAAGTAAATTCGTTAACTAAATTCGAATTGATCACGCGCACCCAGTTCGCTGACCAGCCGTCGTCGGTGTACAGGTAATGCGAATTGATTCCCCAACGATTGTTGTCGTTACCCGGCCAGCCTGAAGTTCCGGTGCCGAGGTTGTCGGAAGTCCACCACTGATACTTCCAGTAGATCGTGTCGTTGTTTGATGGTTTGACGTCGAAGCGAAGCACCTTGCTTCGTTTGGGCACGTCGGTCGGACTTTGAAACACGTAATTGAAAGCACTGCCGCCGGTTCCGCCGAGCGTGTTTGGCAGCGGGAAATAGTTGAGCAACGCGACGCCGCTGGCGTTCCATCGCGCTTGCGGAATGATGTTTAGACCAAGCGGATTCGATGCCGTGGCGCGACTCGCATCGCGGAAACAACCGCTCGAATCGGTAGCGCTACAGCCAGTGCCTGGATTGAGTGGATCCCGAACAAAGACCTGCGCGCCGTTGGAGTTAATCGATTTCGAGAAATCTCCGTGGCGTTCGAGATCGGTCGGCACGGTTACGAAACGCGGATCGTTTGGCGTGAGCTGGTGTGGTTTCTCGTACGCGAAGAAAAAGAATGCTTTGTCCTTCAACCAGAATTTTCCGCCTTCGCCAAATCGCGGCAGCGGCAAAGGTCCACTGAAATTTCCGCCGGGATACAGGTGACGATAGAGCGGTCGCGCTAGGCCGGCTTTGTTGTTGAAGAACGGACTGCCATTCAACGATTCGTTACGCAGAAAGTAATAAACCGAACCCGCGTAATCCTGGCCGCCGCCTTTCGAAACGATATTGATGATGGCGCCGCCGTTGTTGCCGTATTCGGCGCCGTAGTTGTTGCGGAGGACTTTAACTTCGGCGACAGCGTCCTGGTTGATCGTCATGCTGAGCTTGTTCGATCCGCTCGGTTCGCCGGCGAAGAGTCCGTCGATCGTCGGCACGGTCGATCGGCCACGCTGGCCGGAGATGTTTGGCAAGTCAGTTCCGAAGCCGTCGCCTGCGCCTTCGATGTCGTCGTTGTTCGAAGTGCCTGGGAGGAGGCGCAGGAGCGAAGTGATGTCGCGGCCTTTAGTCGAGATCAGGTTGATCTGATCGGCTGTGAGACGTGCGGTGAGATCACTGCTTTCGCGTTCGACGATCGTTCCTTCACTCATCACGCTCACCGTCTCACTCACTTGGCCGGGCTGGAGTTTGAGATCGCCGAGCGCGAGGTTCTCGTTAGCGCTCAGGATCACACCTCGTTGTTCGAGAGTTTGAAAGCCCTGACGCTCGACTTTCAAAGCGTAGTTACCTGGTTGCAAGGCCGCGAAATTGAAGCGCCCTTCACTGTTGGTGGTGGAGCCGCGCGATTGTCCGGTCTTGTCGCTAGTGAGTGTGACGGTGGCACCAGGAATCATTCCGCCGCTCGAATCCATGACGGCGCCAGAGATCGATCCGGTGATGGTTTGCGCGTGTGCCGCGGTGCCAAGAGCGAGCAATGCGACGATAGCGACGAGGACGGCTGGCTTACAACGCAGGAAAGTAAACATGCGACTCCTCCTTCGAAAGCTAAATTGTCTCTAGTTAGGACAATTTAATTAAAAAGACCACGGGCTTATCCGCTCAAAGATGCAAACAAGTTTTCCGGTTATGGCCCTTGGGGACAATCCACAGATTACGCTGATTGATTAATAGAATCTGTGTAATCTGTGGATAACTTTTTATCGTGCTTCGATCGCTGCTGCTCTTCTTCGATCGCGAAAGCTCTCTGTGCGCGAACGATGTGTTCACGCATCGCCTCACGCGCGTCTTCAGGCTTGCGCGCGCGAATGGCGCGATAAATTCTGCGGTGCAGCTCGAGCGCTTCCTTGAAATCATGTGCACGCTCGATCGTTTCGCGACGTCGCGCATACAGAATCGCAGATACCATCTCCACGAGCGTCGCGAGAGTTGGATTTCCCGATGCCGCCGCGACTGCACGATGGAACGCGACGTCGTGTACGAGAAACTGCTGCGGATCCTCAAGCGCTGCGAACATGTCGGCGATCTCTTCCGACATGGTGGCGAGTTGTTCGCCGGTCGCGCGTTCGGCAGCGAGACCTGCGGCTCCGACTTCGAGAATCGATCGCGTCTCAAACATGTGCTCGAAACTGAAACCGTGAAGCTGCGCGAGAAGACGGAGCGGCTCGCTGTCGAGCGCCGGCGGTCCGTCGACGATAAACGTGCCTGCTCCTTGTCGCGACTGGAGCACACCCATCGAGATCAAAGAGCTCAAGCCGGCCCGTAAAGCGGGACGGCTGATGCCAAGTTGTTTTGACAATTCTCGCTCGGGCGGCAGCCGTTCGCCCGGTTGCAAGTCCTCGCGCTTGATGAGCTCGTAAACACGAGCCACCACCTGTTCCGTCGTCTGGCCGGAACGAACAGGCGGCACGATCTTCAACTTAGAACCCGAATTGGTCATAACAATTTATTGCAGAGCGGCAAACTTATAATACCAATCCGGACTGAGGTCAAGAGTTTTATCCGCAGATTACGCAGATAAAACTTCAGTGCTAGGGTTGGAACAGCGTATGACTGCTGCCGTTTAGGGTCTTATTCATGAACTTTTCATTCATGATTAGAAACGCGCCGAGGCCGTGAAAGTCGTTTGTGTTTCGCTTGCGCCCCAGGTAGTAAGCAAGATCTGCGACGTTGGTGCCCTCGCAAATGTCGATCAGATTGGTTTGACCATCTTGATCGAGTGAGATCTTCGTCAGCACGCCGGCGTAGCCTTTCTGAACTCCAGCGAGATATTTCTTCTCGACGTAGCCGCGATCGACTGCCATTGCGGTGACGTAGGTGTACATACTCGAACTTGAAGTCTCGAGCCAGTTGGCGGGGTTGTTACCTTTGTCGACGACCTGATACCAGAGTCCGGTCTTCTCGTCCTGATAGCGCGCCCACGATTTGACCAGCAGCATGAGGTGGCCAACCAAAAGCGGTCGCATCGGATGATCGCGCGGCAGAAGCTCGAGCACTTCAATCATCGTCATTCCAAACCAGCCCATCGCGCGACACCAAAACTCCGCCGAATGTTTGCTTTCTTTGTCAGCCCAGGTCGACTGACCGCTCTCGTCGTAAGCGTGATACATCAACCCTGTGCTCAGATCGGTCAAGTGAATCCAATAAGTGAGTAATTGCAGCACAGCCTCATCATTGGCGTATTTGGCGTCGCCAAACATACTTCCGTACCGCACCAGAAACGGCATCGACATGAAGACACCGTCGCCCCAGAGCTGGTACTCGCGCGTCTTGCCGGCGCCATGCCAGAAGCCTTCGTCTTTCGTGCGTGGATACGTATCGAATCGCTTACGGATGCGTTCGGCGGCCAGTTTGTATTTCGGCTCCTTCGTTTCTTTGTAGAGGACCAAAAGCAGATTGCCGGGCAGCATGCTGTCGAGATTATCGAATTTGATCTCGCGCACTTCGCCTTGCGCATTTGCGCTGCGGACGACGCCCTGATCGTCGACGTGCATGTCGATCCAGTCTTTGATGTATTTGAGATAACGAGGATCGTGAGTTCTCTTGTAGACGAGATATTGACCGTAGAGATAAAGCGACTTGGCGTAGCCCCACGAGCCGAGATCTTTCGCGGTTGGATAACGCTTCATAGTTGATTCAACCATCACGACAGACCAATCAGTTTTCTCAGTCTTCGCGATGGCAGGAACAGTGAACGGGATTATCAACAGCGCGATTACTGCAATGATCCTCATTGCTTCTCCTCAGTTGATGGACAGGATCGACAAGATTTGTGCTAATTTATTCCAACCAAAAACAGATTAGAGGTAACTCTCGATCAGACCAGGAATGGTTTGACCAATAACACAACTGCGGGAGAGAAGCAATGACCAAGTCTCGTGACGATCGTGACGATCAGAATCAAGCCGATCACGATCCCGGCAGGCGCAGGTTTCTGAAAGGCATGGGTATCGCCGGCGCGGGGGCCGCGATCGCCGACCATTTGTGGACCGACGCCGAAGCTAAAGTAGCAGCGGCAACTCCGGAGACGCTGTCGGGATCCGTCAAAGTGGTTCTCGATGTGAACGGGAAGCAGCGCGAAGCTCAGGTCGAGCCACGCACCACACTTCTCAACACACTGCGCAATCACCTCGATCCGGCGGTCACTGGTCCCAAGCTCGTTTGCGATGTCGGCACGTGTGGCGCGTGTACCGTCCTGCTCGATGGAAAACCTGTCTACTCCTGTCTCGTGCTCGCCGTCGACGCAATGAACAAAAAGATCACGACGGTCGAAGGACTGGGAACTCCCGAGAATCCAAACGCCGTGCAGGCGGCATTCGTCGAGCACGACGGTTTGATGTGCGGCTTTTGCACGCCCGGATTTGTCACCACGATCTCTGCGTACCTGAAGAAGAATCCGAACCCGTCGCTCGCGGAAGTGAAGGAAGCATGCAAGGGAAACTTCTGCCGTTGCGGCACCTATCCGAGAGTTTTTGAAGCAGCTCTCGCTGCCGCAAAAGGTTCGAGTGTGTAAAGGGAGAACAAATGCAACAACAGCCACAAGCACAACCAACTCCCAAACCGAAGAAGAAGATTCGTGTGCCGCGTGTGGTCAACGGCGTCGAGCAGATGGTCGAGATCGAAGTCGACGACGATGGTGGACCCGGCTGGGGACCAAACGACAAGCACAAGCTACTAAATCAACGCCTGACGCGCGTCGATGGTCCGTTGAAAGCGGCGGGCGTCGCACGTTACACGTACGATCAGCGTCTGCCGGGCATGCTTTATGCACGCGTCCTACGCAGCCCACACGCTCACGCACGCATCACGAAGATTGACACTGATGCAGCCGCAAAGATTCCCGGCGTCAAAGCGATTATTCCGGCGCCGTTAAGTGAAGTTCGTTTCGCAGGCGCTCCGGTCGCCGCCGTCGCCGCGACAACGCCAGAGATTGCTGGCGACGCACTGCGCGCGATCAAGGTGACATACGAAGTCCTGCCACACGTGGTCCATGCACACGCCGCCATTCGACCTGACGCACCGAAAGTAGTCGCCGAAGAAAACAATCTTCAGGAAAAAGGAAAGAACGGCGATCCGCAGAAAGCCGAAGCCGCATTCGCAACCGCGGATGCGATCGTCGAAGGCGAATACATCACCTCGCGCATTCATCACGCCTGTCTAGAAACACACGGCATGGTCGTCGACTTTCGCGGCGGCGACACGGCAACGATCTACGCCTCGACTCAGGGTACTTTCACGATTCACGGCGACGCCGCCAAAGAGTTGGGATTGACCGAGAGCGCAGTGACCACGACCGTCGAACACATGGGCGGTGGCTTCGGATCGAAGTTTGGCCTCGGTCTTGAAGGCATGCTCGCTTGCCGGCTCTCGAAGCAAACAAAGACGCCGGTGAAGTTGATGTTTACTCGTTACGACGAGTTTGTGATGGCCGGTAATCGCTCGGGTTCGTGGCAGAAGATGAAAGCCGGTGTGAAGAAAGACGGCACGATCGTCGCGCTTCAGGCGCGCCAGTATCGTCTCGGCGGTCTCGGACCAGGCTCGCAGGCGGGACAGCCGTATATCTATCGCATGGGCGACACATATCGCGAGATCTATGCGTTGCATACAAACGAAGACTCATCGGTTGCAATGCGCGCGCCCGGTCATCCGCAGGCATCGTTCGCAGTTGAATCACTCATGGACGAGCTCGCCTACAAGATCAAGATGGATCCGGTTGAGTTTCGCATCAAGAACCTGCGCGACGAGGTCTATCACCGGCAGCTCAGGCGTGGCGCGCAGGAGATCGGATGGTCCAGAAGAAATCCGGTGGCAGGCGGAAATGCTGGTCCATACAAACGCGGCATGGGTTGCGCGGTCGGCACCTGGGGCGGCGGCGGCAACGATCAGTGCAAGGTTGACGTGACGATCTCGCGCGATGGATCGGTGCTGGTTGCTGTCGGCACGCAGGATCTCGGCACCGGAACACGAACGTACACGAGAGCGATCGTTGCCGAAGAGCTCGGGTTGACGATCAAAGACGTCCACGAACGTATCGGCAGTTCCAAACTCGGCAACGCGAATCCATCGGGCGGTTCTACGACTGCGCCTTCGCTGTCGCCGTCAGTAAAAGACGCGGCGATCAAAGCACGCATGATGATGGCGGAACGGGTTGCGCCGTTGCTCGGCAATCCAAAACCTGAAGAAGTGGTCTTCGCCGATGGAAAGGTTTCCGCAAAGGGACAGTCAATATCGTGGCAACAGGCTGTCGCAGCGCTGCCGGCGGGTGGCATCACTTCGCACGGAGTTTGGCGTTCGGATCTGCAGGCGCGTGGCGTTCACGGCGTTTGCTTTGCTGAAGTCGAAGTTGACGTCGAAACGGGACACGTCAAACCGATCAAGATGGTCCACATTCAGGACGGCGGTCTGCCGCTGAACCGTTTGACTATGGAAAGCCAGATCAATGGCGGCATGATCCAATCGCTCGGAATGGCGTTGTGGGAAGGTCGCGTGATGGATGCGCAGCTTGGCATGCAGCTCAATCCCGGTTTTGGCGATTACAAGTTGCCGGGCAGTCTCGAGATGCCTGAGCTGGTGCCGATCATCGACGACGACGACAAACGCGAAGCTGTGATCGGTATCGCCGAGGGTTGCATTATTCCCGCTGTCGGCGCGCTCGTGAATGCGGTCTTCAATGCGACCGGCGTGCGCGTGCGCGAAACGCCGGCAACGCCGGACAAGATTTTGATGGGGTTGATGAATCCGAATGTTCTTAGCCGCGGATAAAACGGATCGAGGACGGATAAAGAGATGAAAGCATTTGAGTGGAGTAATCCGGCGAATATCGATGACGCTGTGAAGATGCTGAAGGCCGCTTTGCCCGGGGATGTTGATGAGGCGCCGCGACCGATTGCAGGCGGGCAGGATTTGTTGACGACGATGAAAGACTACACGTCGCGTCCTGTTCGACTCGTCAATCTCAAGAATATTCGCGGGCTGAACAGCATTACGGTTAACGCAAAGGGATTGACGATCGGCGCACTGGTTACGCTGAGTGAACTCGAAGAGCATGCCGGTGTGCGCAAGAGTTTTCCCGGGCTCGCCGAAGCTGCGCATTCGATCGCGACGCCGCAGATTCGCAATCTCGGCACAGTTGGCGGCAATCTTTGCCAGCGTCCGCGTTGCTGGTACTTCCGCCTCGAAGAAGTGATCTGTTTGAAGAAGGGCGGCTCGGAGTGTTACGCAGCGAGCGGCGAGAACAAGTACAACGCGATCATCGCTGGTGGTCCATCGTATATCGTGCATCCGTCGGATCTGGCGCCGATGCTGGTTGCGCTCGGCGCAACGGTCAACGTCACCGGAGCCACGGGAAAACGGATCATCCCCTTGGATAAATTCTTTACTTTGCCGTCGGACGGAAATATTCGACGTGAAAACGTTTTGAAGAACGACGACATCATCACGCAGATCAACGTGCCTGCGTCTGCGGTAGCGGCGAAATCAACTTACCTGAAATTCAAAGAACGTGATTCACTCGATTTTGCGCTCGCCTCAGCCGCCGTCGCGCTGCGTTTGGGACCGAATGATGCAGTACGTGAGGCACGCATCGTCCTTGGCGGCGTCGCGCCGATACCGTGGCGCGTTCCCGCTGCCGAGAGATTTCTCGCCGGCAAGAAACTAACTCCCGACGTGCTGGCCGAAACGGCGAAGATCGCGCTCGCGGAAGCGAAGCCGCTCGAGAAAAACGCGTACAAGGTGCCGCTCGCACAAACGCTCGTGCGGCGCGCGTTGGCGAAAGCAGCAAGTGTTTAGGAGACTTTTATGGCAAACGAATCAGTTGAACCACTCCAATCTCCGTTTTGCGGATCGCTGCGTTCGAAGAAATACTTCATGCTCGATCGACTCGCGACGAGCCCCGACGAGTATCTCGATGCGGCGAACCACGTCTGGTGCTGTGAGACGCAGGAAGTTATCGGGCCCGACAATCGCCGTGTCGATCCGGAACGTTGCGGCCCCGGCCGCACCTGCTATACATCCGCAATAAAATCCGTGTAATCTGTGGTTGTATTTCGAGGAGGTAAAAGCATGCGAAAAGGATTTTTGATACTCGCAGCGATGTTCGTAGCGGTAACTGCTCTGGTTTTCAGTTCGCGAGCCGAGAGCGTGAGTCTGCGTGGAGATTATGTGGAAGTGCGCACGGCGAGTGTTTTTGCGGGCGCGTGTCACTACAACGGTGAAGTTGTTACCACGGGACGCGATGCACTCATGGCCTGGAATGTTACCTCCGGAAAATGGCAGGGCGTGGATCTAACTGGCGTTCGTGTGGTGGCAATTGTGAGCGCCGATGCGAACCTCGGTGAAGCGAATGCTGCGCGTCAATCCGAAATCATTATCGACTCCAGCGCTTCACGCACGCAGGCGTTAGCGATGACAAATGCGCTCCAGGAAAAATACGCTGCGTCGTTAGGCAAGATCGTCGAAGTACGCACCGCGCCGATCGCGTTCGAACGCAATGGTCGCACTTATACGGTCGTCACGAATGAAGCGGCAATCAACGTCGAAGCGATGCCGAATGATCTGTGCTGCAAGATGCCGAACCTGGTTTGGTACACACCACTCGTTGGCCTGGAAAACAGGAAAGTCGGTTACACCTCGAAAGCAGTCTATTCAGGCAAAGTCGTCGGTGAACCGTGGTCGCGGTCCGGCGAGAACAGTGCCTTCTACGGTTCATTCTCTCTCTAATCCGCGTTTATCCGCGTAAATCCGTGGCAGAAATGCGGTTGGCAATCCTTCAGACGAGACACTCACAACCCACCGGCCTCTGCTCTTAACACCTATCTGCGCCCGGCCGTTGTAGAGTTGGACCTTGCGTGCTGTTGTCGAAGTACCGAGGTTGTCGATCAATTCTCCGTCACCAACTAATCCAAATCTAACGAAGTTGCGCGCATCAAGACACTGAATACCCTTCGCATCAACCAGCTTCACTTCAACACCATCTTTGATTTCCGCCAGTAAGAACTTCGCAGGCTTGTCCCACTTCTCGGTTTGATAGACGAACTTGATTTGATCTGAAATGTTCTTCGCCACAGCCCGGACAACATTCTCACCCGCTTTGAATTTCACCAACCATCGCAAACCCGCTGCCGGAAAGTCCTGACTGTTACGCTTCTTCGTGCCCGCCGAAATACCGTTCACAAACAACTCAACCTCGGCGCAATTTGAATAAACCTTAACGAGCTTTGCTTCGTCGGGCTCTCCCCAACGCACCGGCCACGTATGCCCGTAGATATGGACCATCGGCTGCTCGGCCCAGTACGACTGAAAGACGAAATATCCTTCCTTCAACGTAAAATCGCGCTCGACGAGTCCCTTCTGATTAACGCGCGGCACCGGATTTCCGGGTCGCAATGTCGTGGCAAAATCTTTGAATATCCACTGCGCGCTGCCGGTCAGATAGGGCATCGTCTCCTGCTCTTTCAAGTGCCAATCAAAGACATCGCAGATGTACGTTTCAGACCAGTCACCTTCCTGCGGCGCACGCGCCAAAACCTCATTGACCGCCTCGGAATGACGGCGCGCATGGCTGTCGCCACCCCATTCCATGTGCAGGAAGTGATCGACTTTCTTGATCTCCGCCTCCGTGCGCGATTTGTATTCGGTGTAACGACCCTGGTACCAGCCCGACCAGATCGACGGCGAGTACACGTCGACCACGTCCTTGCAGAAATCACACCGCCGTATCGCGGTCTTGCGCGTGGGATCGAGTGCGTGCGCAAGTGTGTTGAGCTCGATCATGAACGCCCTGATCTTGTCTTTATCAAACTCTTCAAAATCGCCGGGCCAATCGTTCTCGTTTCCGAGTCCCCAGATGATCACCGACGGATGATTCCGATGCTGATCGATCAGGTTGCGCAACATGCGCCGCGCCTGCTCTTTGTATTGCTCGCCGCCGAGTCCGCCACGACACCACGGAATCTCTTCCCAAACCAGCAAGCCCAGTTCGTCGCACAAATCCAGAATCGTGCGTGACTGTTGAAAATGTCCGAGACGAACAAAATTTGCGCCGAGATCTTTTATCATCTGCATCTCTTTGCGCATGAGGTCTTCGGTCATCGCTGCCGCAACGCCGGCGTGATCTTCGTGACGCTGCGTGCCGCGAATCAATAAACGCTCGCCGTTGAGTTTGAATGGCCCATTCTTGATGAACTCAAACCAGCGCAGTCCAAAACGCTCCTCGACAATTTGCAGATTGTCTTCCAGGGCGACTACACATCGATAAAGCGAGGGTTTTTGCGGCGACCACAGCGCCGGCTTGTCGATCGTGAATGTGGCCAGGTTCTGGCTTTCAGTCCACGGCTTCAGTTTGCGCTTGCTTTGGTAAACTACTCGCTCATTTGGATCGAGTACGCGGATACTGAGCTCAATTTCATCGGTGAGTTCGGTTGGATTGTAGAGCCGGCCGCGCACGACAACGTTTGCTTTGCCACCAGGCTGCAACTCCGTGTTGATGTGAATGCGTTCGATGGAAATCGCAGGCAAATAGCGAAGGTTCACGTAGCGATAGAGCCCGCCATAAAGATTGAAATCGCTCAAATTTGAAGGGATCATTTCGAGATCGCGCGAGTTGTCGCACATCACCGCAACCGGAACGAGGCCCGGATCCTTGTCGGTCTTCGGAAACTTCTTCACCTGCTCGGTGATATCGACAACAAACTCGTCATACCCGCCAACGTGTGCACCAACCTTTTCCGTGTGTACAAAAACTGCCGTCTTTTGTCCTGCGCCTTCGAAGTGCAGCAGCGTGCGGCCTGCCGGAAAAGGATTTGCAATCTCGAGTTTAGTTCGATACCAGCCCGGTCCCTGGTAATACGGAACGTCGGGATCGACGGCGTCGGAAGCGTTGAAACAGTGAGGCACACTAACCTTTGTCCAAACGTTCGCATCGTCATTCGCCTTGCGCCACGCTTCCCATGGTCCACCGAGATTTCCGCGCCGATAGTCCCACTCAATCAATCGCCGCGACACCACCGGTTCGGCGCTTGCGATCGGAAATTTATTGAGCAGCGTACTCGCAAGAACTGTTGTCGATGTTGCTTGTAAAAAGGCTCGCCTGCTGATGCGCTTCATTTGAGCCACGGATTATACGGATAAAAATCCGGATTTCATCCGTTGAATCCGTGGTTAAATAGATCTATGAACGCATACCTGATATTTATTTCATTGCTATTCTTCTTTCCGCAGACCGCCAACGTCGATCTCCGCAAGACCGCGCTCAAGTCAAACACACCGTCCGACGAAATCGTTCGTCTCGATATCAACAACGACGGCAAGCCAGACATTCTCGAGCGTTGGTGGAACGGTAAGCGTGTGCGCTGGCTCGATGAAAACGGCGACATGCTTCCGACCGACACGCGCGGCGATCAGATCAACGATGTGATGCAGATCGACAAAAACGGCGACGGGATCTACGACAGCGCCACCGACATCAACATCAAATGGGCTGACAACGACGGCGACGGACAAGCCGATCTCCAGGCCTTCGTCACGCAGGGTCGCGCATGGGGCGACGGAAAATTCGATCCAGCCGAATCACATTGGATGGTCTTCATCGACGTTGAAAAAGACGGCGTGCTCGGCTGGCTCGACTGGCAAAATTACGATTTCGGCAACGACAACTGGGGCTATACGGGCGTCACCGACTGGCTGCCGGATTACAACGGCAACGCGATTTTTCTGAAGGTTCATCGACCGCCGCAGTCGCTGCCCGACCCGCGTCTGAACTGGGAAAACCCTTTTGATTTCTTCGACTTCGACGGCGACGGTCTCTCCGAGATGGCCATTCGCTGGCTCGATCCGGTGCCACCACTCGATAAAGACGTCACGAAACTTTCGGGCGTGTTGAGTGAAGCGTTCGCAACCTTCGATCTCGACAACGATTCGACGAAAGGCAACGAGACCGATTACGACATGTCGCTGCGCGGCGCGGGTGGACCAGGCATTCCCTACCGCCAGTTTGTACACAAGTATCCCGCCCTCAAAGGCAATCCCAAATTCGACGGCTGTTTTCAGTGGAACAACTGGCGCAAGATCGATGAACTGATGTACATGCCGCACGAGAAGAGCTTCGACTCGTTCTTCACGGCGAAGTGGGCCACGATGTATTTCGTGTTTGATGAAGACGACGACGATCATCGTTGGGAACGTGTGGAGATGTATTACCCGATGCACGGCTTTGGTGGTCCAAAGGAGATCGATCTCTACTCGACGAAGAAGTGGCGTCGCGGAAACTATGCAGAGCTTGCGATGGCCGGGGCAAACGAGCGACCGGGGATCTCCGGTCATCCGCAAGCTGACTCACTCGGCGATCGCGGCGAGTTTGATGAAGACAACTCGGGCGGCGGCAAACTCTACGTCGGCGTTTTTGATCGCAAGTTGCACCTCGCGGGAGCCGAGTGGGGCGCGTGGACGGTCGACAAGAACGGCGAATATCACGGCGGTAGCAAAACACCTTCGCCGAAGCCGATTGCCCCGAAGGTTGAAGAGGTAGTGAAGTACACGGACACGGACAACAACGGATTTTTAGACACGATTGAATACGACTACGACGGCGATCGGACCATCGATCTGCGGGTGTCGCTGCTCGATTACAAGACGCCGAGCAATCCACATCCGGACGTCGTTGCGCTGATCGACACTCACAAGGAAGGCTGGAAGGGTCTCAATGTTTTATTTGGCCAAATTGCGAGCCAATCATTTCAGGAAGGACTGATGGTGTATCACGCAGCCTGGAAGCGCGGTTTGACGACGCCTGAAATCGACAAGCTCGCCTCCGCCTCGGCCATCGGCGAGCGTTACGATCACGGTTACTGGTTGAAAGAGAAGATCTTCCGACTGATCCGGGCCAAAGTTCGGGGCACAGCTTTAGAGAAAGATCTCACACGTCTCTACTACACTGGGCAGTTCGCGGAATATGCCCGCCGCATTGCTGAAGTCCCCGGTCAGTGAACCACAGATTACGCGGATTATCTGTGTAATCTGTGGATAAAAATAATCTATCTTTCTATAAAGATTATAGCTTTGACTATTGGGCCATCCCTCCGTAGCATCCCTGTTTGCTTGCCCACAGGAGGGGAACCCCATGCCACAAAACAGAGTCAGCATTTTTGATACGACATTGCGCGACGGCGAACAGTCGCCCGGCTGCTCGATGAACCTGACAGAGAAGGTCCGGATGGCGAAAAAGCTCCAGGATCTCGGCGTCGACATCATCGAAGCAGGCTTTCCGATCGCCTCGGAAGGTGACTTTTCCGCTGTCAGGGCCGTCGCGGCCCAGTGCAAGGACGTCAAGGTTGCGGCGCTCTGCCGAACCTCGGAGCAGGATGTGGCCCGTGCTGCCGAGGCGTTGAAGTTTGCTGTTCATCCGCGCATCCATACCTTCTGTGCAACTTCCGACATTCATCTCGAACACAAACTAAAGAAAACCCGCGCTGAAGTGATTGAAATGACGCGCGCGGCTGTGAGCCAGGCACGCAGCTACGCCGAAGACGTGGAGTTCTCTGCCGAAGATGCGACGCGCAGCGATATCAATTACCTGTGTGAAGTGCTGGACGCTGCGGTTGAGGCGGGCGCTTCAGTGCTCAACGTTCCTGACACCGTTGGTTACACGACGCCCTTGGAATACATGCATTTGGTTCAACAGGTTCGCGAGCGTGTGGTTCGTGATCGCGACGTGATTATCAGCGTTCACTGTCACAACGATCTCGGTTTAGCGGTTGCGAACAGTCTCGCGGCGATCGAAGCGGGGGCACGACAGGTTGAGTGCACGATCAATGGCATCGGCGAGCGTGCGGGCAATGCGTCGCTTGAAGAGATCGTGATGGCGTTGCATGTGCGCGCCGATCGTTTTCAGTTTGAAACGGGAATCGACACCACCGAGCTCTATCCAACGAGCCAAATGCTTTCGAGCATCGTCGGGTTTGACGTGCAACCGAACAAAGCGATCGTCGGACGCAATGCGTTTGCGCACGAGGCCGGCATCCATCAACACGGCGTGATTAACAATCCACTTTGCTACGAGATTATGACGCCGGAATCAGTCGGCGTGCCGGCAAACTCGCTCGTGCTCGGGAAGCATTCCGGACGACATGCGCTTGCGCTGCGTTACGCTGAATTGGGTTACCACGTCACGCCTACCGAGCTCGAAATGGCGTACCGGAGTTTTACCGATCTGGCGGACAAGAAGAAGCGAATTTACGACCAGGATTTGATCTCGTTGCTCGCCGACAAAGCTGTTGGGGCGGCAGCCTAAAGGATCATCAACCACGGATAACACGGATTTTAAAGAAGATTTATGCGAGTTAAGATTACAACACTTCCCGGGGATGGGATTGGACCAGAAGTAACGAAAGAAGCAATCACTGTACTGCAAACAGTCGCGGCGATTCACGGGTATCGATTTGATTTTGAAGAGCACGCCGTCGGCGGTGTGGCTATCAAACAGTTCGGTTCACCGTTGCCGCGCGCCACGCTTGACGCGTGTCTCGCTTCCGATGCGGTATTGCTGGGCGCCGTAGGTTCACCGGAATTCGATCGAATGCCCGCGAATCAACGGCCTGAAGCCGGGCTGCTGCTGCTGCGCAGCGCACTTGGCGGTTACGCAAATCTTCGTCCCGCAATTTCATATTCATCGATCATCGCCTGCTCGCCCGTCAGACCTGAAGTCGCCCGCGGCACAGACATTCTCATCGTGCGTGAACTACTCGGCGGTCTCTACTTCGGCGAACCACGTGGAATCGAAACCAGCAATGGGACCACCGTGGCCCGCAACACCATGCGCTACTCAGTCGAAGAGATCGAACGCGTCGCTCGCGTGGCATTCGAAGCCGCTCGCAAACGTCGCGGCAAAGTCACGTCAGTCGATAAAGCAAACGTGCTCGAGACGTCGCAACTCTGGCGGCAGACAGTGACTCGCGTTGCGCAGGATTATCCGGACGTCACACTCGATCATCTCTACGTCGACGCGTGTGCGATGCACTTGATTGCAAATCCGCGTCGCTTCGACGTGCTGTTAACCGAGAATCTTTTTGGCGATATTCTTTCCGACGAAGCCGCGGTGATCAGTGGCTCGTTGGGAATGCTGGCGTCAGCAACAATCGGCGGAGAAGTCGGGCTCTACGAACCTGTTCACGGTTCGGCGCCCGACATCGCCGGTCAAGGCAGCGCGAATCCATGCGGCGCGGTCGCATCGGCGGCGATGATGTTGCGACATTCATTCGGTCTCGAACAGGAAGCGAGCGACATCGAGCTGGCGATCAAGGACGTGCTTGAAGCCGGTTATCGCACTCCCGACATTGCCGAAGGTACCGGCGGCTACGTCGTCACGACGAGCGAGTTTGGCGAACTGCTCTGTCAGGCCGTGACAGAGATTGCAGACATGCGTCACGCGTATCACGCAGTCTGATTAAAGATTTCTCCCGCAACAGCGCTACGGCACAACGCAAACCAGGCCATTTGTTTTGCGTTGCGGCGTTGCGCCGTTGCGGGAGAAAATGTTTTTCTTTTGTTGTATGACGACATTATTCGAAAAACTCTGGCAAGCGCACATCGTTCGTGAAGCTCAAGGCGAGCCGACGCTTCTTTACATCGATCTACACCTCATCCACGAGGTGACGTCGCCGCAGGCGTTTGACGGTTTGCGCCAGGCAGATCGCAAAGTCAGGCGTCCTGATCTTACTTTCGGCACGGTCGACCACAACGTTCCCACGACAGATCGCAGTCTTCCAATCGCCGACGCAACGGCGGCCACTCAAGTCGAGACATTGCGTCGCAACTGCAAAGAGTTTGGCATTCAACTATTCGATATTCACTCACCCGAACAAGGCATCGTTCACGTTATTGGACCAGAGCTTGGTCTGACGCGCCCGGGCATGACCATCGTCTGTGGCGATAGTCACACGAGCACACACGGCGCGTTTGGATCGCTTGCGTTTGGCATCGGCACGAGCGAAGTCGAGCACGTGCTCGCTACACAATGTCTGCAACAGAACAAACCGCGGACGATGAAGGTGCAAACGCGTGGTTTACTGCCCGAAGGTGTGACCGCGAAAGATCTCGCGCTCGGCATCATCGGCAGGATTGGCACTGACGGCGCAACCGGTTACACGATCGAATACGCGGGCGAAGCCGTGCGCGCGCTCTCGATGGAAGGGCGTATGACGCTGTGCAACATGAGTATCGAAGCAGGCGCACGCGCCGGCATGATCGCGCCCGATGAAATCACGTTTGCGTATCTCAAAGGTCGTCGCTTTGCTCCGAGCGGTGAGGCGTGGGAGAAGGCTGTCGATTACTGGCGGACGTTGAAGAGTGACGATGGAGCTGAGTTCGATCGAGTTGTCGAAATCGACGCGGCGCAACTCGAACCGTTTGTGACGTGGGGCACGAGTCCGGGAATGGTCGTTCCGGTAACGAGTTTTATTCCCGATCCTGCGGAAGCGACGAGCGCTGCTGACCGGCAAGCGGCTGAGCGCGCGCTCGAGTACATGGCACTCAAGCCGCGCACGAGCATCCAGGATATCTCGATCGATCGTGCGTTCATTGGCTCGTGCACTAACGCTCGAATCGAGGATTTGCGAGCGGCCGCGCGCGTCGTGAAGGGATACCGGATCAGCTCCTCGGTGAGTGCGATGGTTGTGCCCGGTTCGCAGGATGTGAAAAAGGCGGCGGAGCGTGAAGGACTCGATCGCATTTTCAACGAAGCAGGGTTTGAATGGCGCGAGGCTGGGTGTTCGATGTGTTTGGGCATGAACGCCGACATTTTGCAGCCGGGAGAGCGTTGCGCGTCGACGAGCAATAGAAACTTTGAAGGACGACAGGGACGCGGGGGGCGTACACATCTTGTCAGTCCAATGATGGCGGCGGCGGCGGCGATCAAGGGGCACTTCACGGATGTCAGAGAGTGGGAATTCAAATGAACGCGTTTCGCAAACACACTGGACTCGTGGCGCCACTCGATCGAGCGAATGTCGATACGGATCAGATTATTCCGAAGCAGTTTCTCAAGCGTATTGAGCGAACGGGGTTTGGGGAGTTTCTGTTTTGCGACTGGCGCTACTTGCCTGATGGTCAACCAAATCCGTCTTTTGTGCTGAATGAGCCGCGTTATCAAGGCGCGTCGATACTCGTTGCCGATAAGAATTTCGGTTGCGGCTCGTCGCGCGAGCACGCGCCGTGGGCGCTCGGTGAGTTTGGATTTCGAGTAATCATCGCGCCGACGTTTGCCGACATCTTCGCGAATAACTGTTTCAAGAATGGCATGCTGCCGATCGCGCTGACACATGAACAGGTGCGGGAGATTATGCGGCGTGCGCAAGAGCACGAAGGTTACGAGCTGACAGTGGATCTCGAACGGCAGACGATCGAGGATTCAGAAGGTTTGTCGGTCCTTTTCGTGGTGAGTGAGTTTCAGCGGTACTGTTTGTTGGAAGGGTTGGATGATATAGGGTTGACACTTCGACATGAGGATGCGATTCGGGCTTATGAAGTTAGCCACGGATGAGACGGATTATTTACGGATTACGTCGATTTCGCTGTAGAAGGTGTTGCCCCAGTTGTCGTAGAGTTCGGTGACGTAGACGTCGAAGAGCAAGTAGCGATAGTTCCCGACGTTGGAAATATTTGCGGCGTACTGGCCGCCGTCCTCGCCTTTGTCCGGAAGCGTGCTCACCAACGCGATTAGTTTCCAGCCACAACTCGCCGGATCGACGCCACGCTTTGGATCCAGATTCAAATTGGGCTCGGAACCGTCTGCTCCGTAGACTTTGTACAACTGTGGACCACGCGAATTTGGGTGCCACGAGTATGAGTTGATTTGAGAGATATCGATCGGCGTTGAGAAATCCATGCGGAAGCGTCCACCCGTGCTTCCGGCCCTGAAGAATACATTGCCGCCGGGCTCGTCTTCGTCTTGCGGCACGCGTCCATCGACGAGCGTGGCCAGCGATCCGCTCGATCCGTCCATGTCGCCGTCGATCAACGTTAACTTCGCATTCGTTGCGGCATCGTCTTTTGACGGTGGAGCAATGTTTCGAAACTTGAACTCACGATTCGCGACCGCGTTGGAGTTGTGCTCAAACGTTACGCGAGCATCCAAAAATAGCAATGGGATTAGGAGAAGAAGTTTAGCCACAGATTTCACGGATTTTTATCCGGATACTGAAAAACGAAAGACCGTTGTTTGCTTGTATTCCTCGCCGGGTCGGAGCACGGTCGAGGCGAAGTTCGCATGATTCGGCGCGTCCGGAAAATGCTGCGGCTCCAGACACAGACCCGAATACTTCACGTAAGCGATGTTGTTTCTTCCAACCAGAGTGCCGTCGAGAAAATTGCCGGAGTAAAACTGCATACCGGGCTGCGTTGTCAGCACTTCAAGCACGCGGCCGGTGCTCGGTTCGTAGAGACGTCCGGCAGATCTCAATGAACCATCGTAATCACTCACAACAAAATTGTGATCGTAGCCGCCAGTAAAGCCGAGCTGATCGTAACCTGAGTTGATGTCGGCGCCGATGGCTTTGCCGTTGCGGAAATCCATCGCCGTCCCTGCCACCGACCTGATCTCACCGGTTGGAATCAGATCCTCGCTTACTGGTGTGAAACTGTCAGCGTTCAGCGTCAGCTCATGGTCCAGGATTGTACCCGCGCCGCGCAGATTAAAATACGAATGGTTTGTCAGATTAACAATCGTGTCATGATCCGTCGTCGCGTGGTAATCAATGCGCAACTCGTTATCGAGCAGAGTGTAATCGACCTCCGTCATGACATTTCCGGGATAGCCCTCTTCACCGTCTTTGCTGAAATATGTGAGACGCAGGGTCTTTCCACTTTCGCGCACATCCCACACGCGCTTATCGAAACCCTTGAAACCGCCATGAAGATGATTAGCACCGTTGTTGCACGGGAGCTGATATTCAACGCCGTCGAGGGAAAAGCGACCACGCGAGATGCGGTTTGCATGCCGCCCGATTAACGCGCCGAAATAACGCGGATTGTGAACGTACTCATCGAGAGTTTCAAACCCAAGCGCGATGTCGCCGAAGTTGCCATGGCGATCCGGTGTTTTCAGAGACGTAACGGCGCCGCCGTAGTTCGTAACCGAGACTTCAAATCCTAGCGTGTTGGTGAGCGTAAAGGTAACTAATCCGTTAGTCATCCGTTAGATCCGCGGCTAAAAACGCGATTTGCCTCTTCGAGAGTTTCGATTGAACCGACATCGTACCAGAGACCGGGCACCTTCCAAACGTAGAAGGGTACACGCGGATAGAGCCATTGGACCAGCCGGCCCGGCTGGTCCGGATTGTTTCCCTCGGCGATGTATTGCTGGATCAAAGGCAGCACCGTCTTTGGGTAATAGTAAAGCGCGATGCCAGTCAACGTGCTCTTCGGAACCTTCGGTTTCTCTTCGAAGTAGAGGATGCGATTGTCTTCGTCGATCTCGATCGAATTGTATTTCTTGATCTGTTCGAGATCGCCAACGTCGTAGACGCCGGTCACCGGTGCCTTCATCTGCTCGCAATAGTCGCCAAAACCAGACAGGTCGTGACTGAAAAGGTTGTCACCACCGACGACGATGATGTCGTCGTCGATTTCATGCTTCGTCATGACGAGATGCATGTCGCCGATCGCGCCGAGGCGATTATCTTCGTTTGTGCTCTGATCGTTAACGATGGTGAAGCCGAAATGCAGGTTGGGCCGGTGAAAACTCTCGGTCCACTTTTCGAAGTGACCGGCGAACTTCGCATTGGTGACAAGGTAAGCGTGATCGATAGCACGAATAGTCGCGAGGTTGTCGATGACGTGCTCGAGCATCAGCTTCTCCGCTACCTGTAACAGCGGCTTGGGTTGATTCAGTGTCAGTGGATAAAGACGCGTGGCGTATCCCGCCGCGAGAATGATCAGCTTCATATCTTGTTAATCTTGTGAATCTTCGTAATCCTGTCTAACTTCTTCCGCTCCGTTTGCGGCCGTACAAACATAAATCTCAGACCTCAAGTTTGTGGCCCGCTCATACTCGCGTGACATACGCTCCTTAAAGTCTTCCACACTGCTTTCCGCGACGAGGTTAACCGTACAACCACCAAAACCGCCACCCGTCATCCGCGCACCATAAACGCCCTTGGAGTTTTGCGCGAGCTCAACCATCAAATCCAGCTCTTTACAACTGACCTCGTAATCATCACGCAGACTGCGATGTGACTCGGCCATCAATTCTCCAAACCGTTCGAGATCGCCCTTCTCGAGCGCATCACCAGCCGACAGGACACGCGCATTCTCAGTGATCACGTGCCGGCAACGCCGGTAAACCACCTCATCTAATCCGTTGGCATGCTGTTCAAGCTGCTCGATCGTCACATCACGCAATGCCGTCACATGTGGCAAGAACTTCGCCAGATGCTTCACACCCGCTTCACACTGTGCGCGACGTTCATTGTAAGCGCTCGATGCCAGCGCGTGCTTCACCATCGTGTTGCAAATTATCAAACGAACATTGTCAGGCAATGGCAACAGACGGAATTCGAGTGAACGACAATCGAGCAGCAACGCTTTGTTTGCCTTGCCGAAAAGCGAAACGAACTGATCCATGATGCCCACGCGAGCGCCGACAAACTCGTTTTCCGCTCGCTGGCACAGTACGGCCAGCTCGCGGCAATCAATCTTAAACTGTGAATTGGCGGCAAGAGCGCACGCCGTCGCGACCTCGATCGCCGCCGACGAGCTCAGTCCCGATCCAATCGGCACCTCGCCACGAATCTGTAGTCGCGCGCCGCGCAGCCGATGACCTGCTCTTTCAAGTACGACCGCCACTCCAACCGGGTAATCACTCCAGTGGTCGTGCGCCTCCAGAGTCTGATCGTCGAGATCGACTTCTACCTCTTCGTCAAAATTTTCCGAATAGATTTCGAGTCTGCGCTCTTCGAGTGGTGAGACTTTGACCCAGGTGGAAAAATCGAGCGCGGCCGGCATCACAAAACCGTCATTGTAATCCGTGTGTTCACCGATCAGGTTAACGCGCCCCGGCGCCCGAAAGACCCGCATAAAACTTAGTCCGTTTCTGATCCGTCTAATCCGCGGCCCCGATCGCCGCCTGCAACACGCTCTCCGGCGTCCACTCGTCAATGTTCCGAACCTTCGAAAGCCGCCCACGACTCATCACCGCCAGTCGATCGCACATGCCAAACAACTCGGGCAGATATGAACTCACCATCAACACTGCTTTATTCTGCGCGGCACACGCGGCGATTGTTTCGTAAACCTGCGCCTTGCTGCCGATGTCGATCCCGCGCGTCGGCTCGTCGAGCAAAAGCACGTCAGCATCCTGGTGCAGCAGTCGTGCCACGATCACTTTTTGCTGATTGCCGCCCGACAATGATCCGACGTTCTGTTGTGCTCCCTGAGTTCTGATCTTTAGTGCGTTGACAAGCTTCTCAGTCTGTTTTCGTTGCGCAGAAAGATCGAGCCAGCCGAAACGTGAGCACGAGTCAAACCTCGTGACGGTAACGTTGTCTGCAATCGACTGGTTCAATGTTAAGCCGTCGCCCTTGCGATCCTCGCTGAGGTAACCGAGGCCCTCGATCAATCGCATCGCCGGCGTGCTGCGTCCCGGCGGTAGACTTTTCTGATTGACTTTTATCGCGCCACTCTCCGGGCGCTCGAGGCCGAAGATGGTCCGTAGCAACGGCGTACGTCCCGAACCCATCAAGCCTGCGATCCCGAGTATCTCTCCGCGACGAAGTTCAAAGGTCGCGTCTTTGAGTAGCGGTGGCGATGCGAGATTTTGTACGTCGAGAATCGTCTGTCTTGCACCTGAGGCCGGCGTGCGAACCGGAAACAGATTTTGTTGCGCACGTCCGACCATCTTCGCGATAAGTTCATCATCGCTCACGGTAGCAATCTCACCATTCGCAACACTGCGTCCATCGCGTAGCACCGTGAATCGATTCGAAATCTGGCGCACCTCTTCAAGAAAATGGCTGATGTAGACGACCGAGATACCTTCAGAACTCAGCTTGCGGATCAGCGCGAAGAGATGTGTTACATCGTCTCGTTGCAAACTGCTCGTTGGTTCGTCCATTAAAATGATGCGCGCATTCGCAGCGATCGCACGTGAGATCTCGACGATCTGACGTGCCGCAACTGACAGATCGCCGACGCGTTTTTCAGGACGAATGTCGGCGTGATGGAAAGTCTTCAGCACTTCATTCGTGCGAGCGAAGAGTTTGTCGCGATCGAGCCATCCCATCTGTGACGACTCGATTCCCATGAGCACGTTTTCGGCGACGCTGAGATGCGGACAAAGAGACAGTTCCTGGTGAATCAAGGCGATGCCGTGTGTGCGCGCGTCGAGTGGGTTTGATGGGGTGTAAGGCCGGCTGTTGATCTCCATCGTTCCGCGATCCGGACGCAAAGCTCCGGCGATGACGTTCATCAACGTGCTCTTGCCGGCGCCGTTCTCGCCGATGAGCGCATGGACCTCGCCCTGTCGCAGCTCGAGATCGACGCCGTCGAGCGCCACTGTTGGGCCAAACGATTTATGAATCTTTGAGAGCTTGAGGGCGAACATATTTAGCCACGGATTAGACGGATCGTTTACGGATTTCGTTCCAGGGTGTCGTAGAGCGGCCCTGCGGGCGTTATGCTCGAGCGTTCATTCGATCCGGTGATGGCCATGATGCGCACGTTGTCATTGTTTGGAAGTGTCAACGTCGTAGCACCTGCGGGCACGTCGAGTGTGTAAGCAAACAGATATGAATAGGCGTAAGCTTCATTCTTGCCATCGGGCGTGTGACGATGCGATGCGAACCAGGCGATAGGCGCGCGTTTGATGAAGCCGGGGGTGATGCCGGCCATCTCGCCGTACGGGTCTGATCTCACGCGCGATCTTTGCAGCAGAGCGGCAATGTCAGGCGGAATGTCGGGCGGTGCCGTGCGTGGTTTGAGTTCAACCTCACTCGCCTTCCACTGTCGATTGTCCCACTGACCGACGAAACCACTCCAATCCTGAATCGTAACGTTCGTCGCCACATTCCCAACACTAAACGTAACCTTCTGATCGCCACCCATCGAAGCTGCGAGTACATATAAACGCGTCATGCCGTGCGGCACCGGAAGCTCCTGCCCTCGCGGCACTAACGCATTTGCTTTGTGGTTGGGGCCCATGAAAAAGGCAGCGCCCGCATACGTGATTATCGGCGGCAGCATCTCTGCCGGTAGCGCGTATCCCTCGCCATCAAATCCGGCCCGCAATCGTTCGCCATCGCGGTTTGCGACGGCGAGATCGTACGGCAAGGTAATCGGCTGCGTCTGCGGCAGGAACCGGGCCACTGCAGGTTTGGCGAGCTTCACGGCAAATGTGCGCGGCTGAAAACGACCGAGACTTGTAACCAGCTCACCTTTTTCAAATTTCGCCTTGCCAACTGGCAACTCCTGCGCATTGACCTCGCGGGCTGCGATCACTGGCGCCGGAAACGCAAGCCTCACATTCGACACGTCTCTTCCATCCAACTCGACAATCCTTACGATCACTTCGTCCGGATCTTCTTCAGCACGCTTGAGCGCGAGCACACGTATGCGACTATTGTTCACGCGCAGGATGGAGAAAGTCTTTCCCAATCTTCCGGCGTGCTTCGAGCTTTCGAAAGCGATCAGCGGTTGATTCAAACGTTGCGCTTGCCAGTCAGTTTGCTCGCGACGCCAATCGCCTTCGTGCGACGCGAGTCCGTAAATGATCTCGTGACGGCCCCAGTCCTGCGACGATTGATCTGCGTAACCGGCGCGCGACGCGATTCCGGGCGTGCGCAACAACGTCAATCGCAGTGTTTTATCGTCAGGCTTGTCAGAACCGTATTTGCAGTCAGAGAGAATCGTGACGCCGAATGCGCCGCTACGATCAGTCAGATCGAACCACTGGTGCGAGGGCACTTCAAACTTGCGCTCGTCGTTATTACCGCGCTCGATCGTGCCGATGTCCCAGTTGTAAGTCGCGTTCGGGTTTGCGGCGGTCAGTGGGAAGGTCGCTTTCAGGTTCGCGGCGCTAGTGTGCCAGTCGATGACGTTACTAAACTCGACGCGATTACCTCCGTCACCATCCGATAGCCGCACCACTTGTCGAAACTTCGAACCCTCAGTTTCGCGCACGACCTCGATTGCAACGCGCACCGGTCCATCCTCGATCACGCGAATCTGTGGCGGGCCACTGACGTATGCGCGCGGAGCTTTCTGCTGATCGGCCCAATCCATGTTCCATGCGGGCCACTGCGACGGCGTGTCGTTCTTGATCGCGAGTCGGATTGGCGCCTCGAGCAATTCTCGATTGAGTTTCTTGTCAAAGATGCTCGATACGTCGCCCGAATCGTTCAATGCAATCCGGTAGCGATGATTCTCCATTGAAGCAGGCGAAACTTTCAGTGCCGAAGCTGCGGCATTTGCTCCCCAGGCTTGAACGTTATAAACGGCATATCCAACCGCCGGGACCTTCGCCAAAAACAACAGTTTCCCACCTTCGACTTGCGAAGGAACCTTACGTCCATCCGGACCGAGCACTTCCACGGGACGACCGGACCACGTTATCTCGGCTTCTACAACATCCTCACGCTCGATATTCAGTGGGTTGTAAACAACGATCGGCTGTCCAGGCGTTTGCGTGTTCAAATCATTTGCGATTGCTTCGGTAGCATCAGTAAGCAGACCGGCAAACTGGTTCATCGCGATCACGTCGTCGTTCCACGAAAAGTTGAACGCTTTCGGCGTTGCCGTTCCCGGCAGAATGTCGTGAAACTGGCCCCCCATCACTAGCGTCCACGCGTTGTTCAAACGCTGCTGCGGATACGCGCGACTGCCCAGCCACATCGCGGCGACTGAAGCCTTCTCTGCTGCGTCGGCGAGCAATTCGTTCTTGCGATTCCAGCGTTTCTGATAGGCCTGCGAAGTGATCGAACCGGCGGAGTGATCGGTCAGCAATAGATCGCCTTCGTAACGCGGCAGTTTGCTGATGTACTCCGGACGAATGTTAAGAAACATCTGCTCGGCTGTGGATGAGATCACTTTGAGGGGTCCATCGCCGAAAGCCGTTTGCGATCCAACAGGCGAACCGTTTCTCGACACTATCGCTTCCATCATGCGCACGGAATCTTCGCGTGGCGCGCCGCCCGTATCGCCGGTGCCGTAATAGTGATAATCAGTAAAGAGTCCGCTGGCTTTGCCGTTTCGATCGACGCGACGTGGCCAATCGACCACATTAGTTCCCGCGTTCAGTGGACTCTTGCTGATGTCTTCTCTGATCTGACCGCCGTAACTGCCGGGATTCAGCGCCGCGACGATGCCACGACCATCCGGTCCCTGCCAGAAGCCGACGTTCCATGGAATTCCGCGTGGCGTTTCTTCGATCGAGCCGCGACCGCCGACATTTGCCGCCGAGTTCCACGTAAGTTTCTGTGTCGAGAAACCTTTTATGCCGGCGTGCGCAAGGATGCTCGGCAGCGATGCAGGGAAACCAAAACAGTCGGGCAGCATGTACTCGGCGCTCGACTTGCCAAACTCACGTTGAAAAAATCGATTGCCGTAGAGTATCTGTCGAAAGATCGACTCAGCCGACGGCGAGTTGACGTCGCCTTCTTCCATCGACGAGCCTGCCGGAAACCAGCGACCCCCCGCGACGTACGTCTTCAGACGCGCATAATCCGCCGGCCAGTATTCCTTCATCATGCGATAACGATTCGCGCCGCTGAAGTTGAAGACGTAATGCGGATACTTATCGATCAGGGCGAAGTTGTCGTGCAGCGTCTTCGGGATGTACTCGTTGATGACGCGCGGATACTCCCAACGCCATTGCGTGTCAAGATGTGCATAGGCCACGACGTAAAGTGTCGGATCTTTGGTGAGATCGAGTTGCGTTGACTGTGCCGAAACGACCGTAGAACTTGCGAGTAAAACAGCAAGAAGCTTCGTTAATGCTCGCATGCGCAGGGCTCCTTTTGATCGACAGCATAACAGAACCGCGTGATAGAATGCGCGGGCATGACCATCTCGTTTACGGATCGCGTGGCCGTCCCTGACGGCGTATTAATTTCGCGACTACAGGAAGAGTCGGTAATTCTCAATCTGGAAAGCGAACGCTATTTCGGACTCGACGACGTCGGCACGCTATTTTTAACGGTCCTCACTTCATCGGAATCGATCGAAAGCGCTTATCAAGAGTTGGCTGCCGAGTTTGACGTTGACCCACAGGTGTTGCGCCACGACCTCCTTGCGCTGGTTGAGAAACTCATCGAGCAAGGCCTCTTAATCCGTATCTAATCCGTGAAGATCTGTGGCGACTATCACAGCAAAGGCACGCATTGATGCTCGCGACGACCGTCTGACTGACGCTGAATTCATCCTTGCCGCCTACGAAAAATGGGGTGATGACTGCGTCAAACACCTGCTCGGCGACTTCGCATTTGCAATCTGGGATGACCGCCGGAAACGCCTCTTCTGCGCCCGAGACCATTTCGGAGTAAAGCCTTTTTTCTACACTCACACTGCCGACGGCTTCAACTTCAGCAGCAGACTGAACGAGCTAAAAGTCTCAACTACATTGAACGAAATCGCGATTGGCGATTATTTACTCTTTGGAGTTAACCAGGATCAATCCACTACCGTCTTCCGCGACATCCAGCGTCTGCCGCCTGGGCACACTCTCACAGTCGAGAACAATCAGATCAAGATTCAGCGTTACTGGACACCGTCGCTCCCGGCTGAAATCCGCTTTCGCGACCCGGACTCCTACGTGGAGCGCTTTTCCGAATTGCTGTCACATGCAATCAAGGATCGACTGCGAACGGATCGGGTTGCCGTGTCGATGAGCGGCGGGCTCGATTCTACCAGCCTCGCCGCAATCGCTCGCGAACATGCGTCGGTAGGCGCTTTCGCCGTCGTCTACGACAGTTTGATCCCCGATCAGGAGCGGCATTATTCGAGTTTGGCTGCCGCACATCTCGGGATTCCTATCACCCACCTCAACGCCGATCCGTTTTCGCTCTTTGACGAGCAAGTCGCGGGCGACATGGATCAACCGGAGCCGTTTCTCTTGTCGCCACTGACTGCGCAGTTTCACACTCTGCTGCGGCTTTGTGCCGGATTTTCTCCAATAGCACTCACAGGCTATGACGGCGATTCGTTCATGAACGAACCCCGCATCAGAGTCAGGACACGGATCGGACGGATGCTGCGCAAAAATGATTACCGCGGATTTTTTCCGGAATGGGTAGACGAATCGTTTGCTATACGAACGAATCTGCGAGAGCGGCACAGAGAATTTTGGGAGAGCTATCGCATTAACAGTGGACGACGTCCGGCAGCAATGCGCGCGCTGAACTCAAAAATCTGGACTGCGCTCTTTGAAGGTTACGATCCGGGTGCGACGAGATTGAATCTGGAAATGCGTCATCCGTTTATCGATCTGCGTTTGGTTGAGTACCTTTTGGCGATCCCAACGGTGCCCTGGTGCACGAATAAACAGATTCTCAGGCGCGCCATGAAAAATAAACTACCGGAAGCCGTACTCAATCGACCAAAAACTGGTCTGGCAGGCGATCCAGCCCTTCAATTGGTGAGGTGCGCTAGTGTAAGATGGCTCGACAGTTTTGAGGTCAATCCGCAGCTCAGAGCTTTTGTTAATCTCGATCGCCGGCGACCGGTAGCGGAAGAAGAGACAGCCGATCGACTTTGGGCTAGTCTACGAGTGTTTGCGTTGAACTACTGGCTCACGAACTCCCAGCCATCTGTTCGACGAGAGCCACGAACAACAGTTGAACAAGAGCCCGACCTCAATCGATTAAACTCCCTGAAGATGGAGACAATGCATGGAACGTAAACCAGAAGCCGCTGGAAATGAAACTAAAAAGCCGTATCACACTCCCGAAGTAATCATTTACGGAGACATCCGTGAGATCACCAGAAACGCAGGTCCCAAAGGCGCTAATGATGGCGGTGGTGGTGCAGCAGCAGGACCGAAAACCGGAACCTGATCTGTCATGGATTACCGGTGCTCGCTTTATGGCCTTGGAGTCGTTGCCAACAGGCCAATTCCCGGAGTTCCCTCTTCAACAATCGCATCGGAAGACGTTTGCATATCTTTCGGTTCACTCCCAGCGTGGCTCAACGACATAACAGCCACGCAGATCGAGACCTCCTACGTAGCAGAATACAAAAGCGAATGCGGTGAACCTGCCTTGCGCGTTTTCCGTGTGCTCGACGGAAACTACTACCGGTTCAACTACGCCGATGCGACCGAGTTTTTAGTCGACTGCGCCGGGACGGAAGTTTGGGCTGACTGGTCTGCGCCACTAACACTCGAAGACACCTCCACGTACCTGCTCGGCCCCGTGATGGGTTTTGTAATGCTCCTGCGCGGTATTGTTTGTCTGCATGCGAGCGCGATTGCGGTTGATGGCAAGGCGATCGCATTGTTAGGTCCGGCAGGATCGGGCAAGTCGACTACAGCGGCAGCGTTTTCTGAACGTGGCTATAGCATTCTCGCTGAAGATGTGGTGACGCTCGACGATCGCGGTGAACAATTTTTGGTGCGGCCGGGATATCCGTGCATTCGCTTGTGGCCGGCTTCGGTGAAAGCACTTTATGGATCTGAAAATCACCTGCCAAAACTCACTCCAAACTGGGACAAGTGTTATCTCGATCTAACCGAGCGAGCGTTTTCTGCCGAGCCTTTGCCGCTGGCTGCGATCTATCATCTCCGCGAACGACGACACGATGCCGTCGCGCCTTTTGTTGAAACTCTCGATCGATCGGAAGGATTGCTGTCGCTGATCGCAAACACCTATGCGACCAAGTTGATGGATAAGCAGATGCGGGCACGTGAGTTTAAACTGTTGGCGCGCGTATTGAACAACGTGCCATTGCGACGCGTGACACCGCATGCAGATCCGGCGCGCATTCCCGAGTTGTGTGATGCCATTCTTAATGATTTTGGCCGCGGATGAACGCGAATAAACGCTGATCTGCGTTCATCTGCGTAAATCCGCGGCTTACCTTCTTTCATGTACAGCGTCCACTTTTATGGGAAAATGCTTGCTGACCGTTCGCGCATGGACGCGTATGCGGAGGCGCTTCGTTCTGCAGTAAAACCGGATTCAGTGGTAATGGATCTCGGCTGCGGGCCGGGAGTGTTCGCACTGCTCGCCTGCAAACTGGGAGCGCGACGTGTTTATGCCGTGGAGCCTGAGAACATCGTCGGTCTCGCGGGTGAAGCTGCGGCGGCAAATGGTTTCTCAAACCGCATCGAGTTTTTCGAGAAGTTGTCGACTGAGATTACGCTTCCCGAACCGGCAACCATCATCATTTCCGATCTCCGAGGCGTCCTGCCGTGGTTTGAACAAAACGTTTCGTCAATTATCGACGCACGCAAACGGTTATTAGCGCCTGGCGGTGTGCTGATTCCCAGGCGTGACATTTTGTGGGCGGCAATCGTCGAAGCTGCAGAGCAATACGAAGAGCTTATTGATCCGTGGTGTAATCAGTTCGATCTGGATTTATCTGCGGCGACGCGTCTCGTTACAAACACCTGGCGAAAGACGAGAATAAAACCCGAACAGTTGCTGACTGATCCAATCTGTTGGACCACGCTGGATTACTACGAAGTAGATAGTCCGGACGTCCACGCCGAAATTTCCTGGCAGGCTGCACGCGAAGGCACCGCACATGGTATGGCGGTTTGGTTTGATTCCGAACTCGCGGAAGGTATTCGTTTTTCAAATCACCCGGCTGCTCCGGAAATGATCTACGGCAACGGGTTCTTTCCATTTTCTCAGCCGGTGGCAGTGTCGGAGGGAGAACGCATTAATGTTCGACTCGCTGCCGATCTCGTGAACGACGGTTATGTTTGGCGTTGGGATACTGAAGTTCGCGGAAAAGCAAGCTTCAAACAGTCGACCTTCTTCGGCGCGCCACTTTCAACGAGTCAATTGCGCAAGTCAGCTCAGTAGCGATGTTCAATTCAGTCAAGATTCTGAGCAGTAAACTCCGAAAGGCGTTGGCCCAACTGCCGCATCTGCCGCGCGCGCTGTCGCTCGTCTGGCAAGTCGGACGCGCCTGGACTGTCGCATGGATTGTGCTACTCGTTGTGCAGGGACTCTTGCCGGCTGCTTTCGTTTATCTCACTAAACTCGTCGTCGATGCGCTCATAATTGCACTTCGAATTGGCGGCTCGTGGCCTGAGATGCGAGCCGTGCTGGTGCTTGTCGTCTTGCTCGGCGGCGTGCTGTTGTTGATGGAAGTGGTTCGCAACGCCATCAACTGGGTTCGCACCGTGCAGGCCGAACTGTTGCAAGACCATATCACCGCACTAATTCATGAAAAATCAGTAACAGTTGATCTCGCGTTCTACGAATTCGCCGATTACTACGATCACCTGCATCGCGCGCGCACTGAAGCTCGTTATCGTCCCGTCGCGCTGCTCGGCAATATCGGTGCGTTACTGCAAAACAGCATCACGTTGATCGCGATGGGCGCCATCCTGATTCCGCTCGGCCCGTGGTTAACCGTCGCGCTCCTGCTCAGCACGTTGCCGGCGTTCTTCGTCGTGGTCCATTACGCGCTTGCGGAGTACCAGTGGCGGCTGCGCACAACTACTGACGATCGCCGTGCGTGGTATTACGACTGGATCATGACCACAGCCGATGCGGCTGCGGAGCTGCGACTCTTCGGACTCGGTGAATATTTTCAGTCGCATCACAAAGACCTGCGCCGGAAGCTTAGAGGCGAGCGTTTCGCGCTGACGCGACGTCAGAGCCTGGCGGAATTAGCAGCAAGTGTGATTGCGTTGCTGATCATCGGCGCCGCGATGCTGTGGATGATGTGGCGAGCGCTAATGGGCCGAGTCACGCTGGGCGAATTGGCCCTCGTCTACGCCGCCTTCAACCAGGGCCAGGGATTGGTGCGAACGCTGTTGGAAAACGCCGGCCAGCTTTACGCCAACAGCCTCTTCCTCGGCAACCTCTTCGAATTCCTTTCTCTAAATTCGTCAGGCGCCACGGAACGTACAGTAGGGGCGGCCCTCCGTGGCCGCCCTTCGTCGGCTCCAGCGATCTCTTTCCAACACGTCTCCTTCACGTACCCGGACGCCTCCGCCAACGCGCTCGACAACTTCACGATGTCAATCCCGGGCGGCAAAATCATCGCGATCGTCGGCCCGAACGGCGCCGGCAAAAGCACCCTTCTTAAACTTCTCTGCCGCTTGTACGAAACAAACGCAGGCTCAATTGAGATCGACGGTCAAGACATAAAACAAATCCCCATCGACGATCTGCGCCGCTCAATCACTGTCTTGTTCCAACAGCCGTTTCACTACAACACTACAGTTCGCGATAACATCCTCTACGGCGATCTAAATCTGGAAGCATCCAACGCCGAGCTTGATGCGGCAATCCAGGCAGCCGGCGCCTCAGAAATCGTTTCGCGTCTGCCGAATCGAGAGCAAACACTCCTCGGCCGCTGGTTTCCAGGCGGCACCGAACTCAGCGTCGGCGAGTGGCAACGCATCGCACTTGCACGCGCGTTTCTGAGACGCGCTTCGATTATCATTCTCGACGAGCCCACGAGCGCACTCGATCCGTGGGCCGAGGCTGACTGGCTCGAGCGTTTCCGCCAGCTCGCGTTCAATCGCACGTCGATCATCATCACGCACCGGTTCACGACTGCCATGCACGCCGACGTGATCCACGTGATGGATCGTGGGCAGATCGTCGAATCAGGCAGTCATCAATTATTGTTGGAGCAAAATGGACTGTATGCCGAGTCGTGGTACAGGCAGAACATGTTGGCCGACGATTACACAAACGTTTCCAGATGAACCGTAGCCGTGAAAATGAGTTGCTCTTAAGTGTCGCGCGACGCGAGGTTCTCGAGTTGCACGTACCGTCGCAGCTCGATTGGGATTACGTCCTGGCCACAGCTCGAGCCAACGGGCTCTTGCCGCTATTGCAAAAACACTTAAGTAACGGAGCGACCAGCCTCGTGCCCGGTAACGTTCTTTCGATTCTTAAACGTGAAGCTGTTGCTAATTCGCAGAGCATGCTTCATCTCGTCAGTAAGCAGTCGCGCGTTTACGAGCTTTTCCGAGAGCATGGCATTCAGGTCGCGCTCTTTAAAGGCGCACTCCTCGCGCAGATGGCGTACGGCGAGATGTCACTCCGTCAGGCCGGCGACATCGACATGCTGATCAACGTCCGGGACTTCGCACCCGCACGCACGTTACTCGAGTCGCTCGGATATGAAATGACTCCGCGACTAACTTCCGCGCAGCTAACTTCGCATTTGAGTAACAACTGCGAGATTCAGTTCATGCGCGACAACTGGTTCACTGTCGTCGATCTTCATTGGGATTTGGCGCCTCGGAGTTTTGTTTTCGAGCTCAAAGCAGATGAAGTGATGTCGCGACTACAATCAGTCTCACTGGCGGGCACTACAGTACAGACCTTTGGCGCTGAAGATCTTTTGCTGTACCAGGCAATGCATGGCGCGAAGCATCTCTGGCGACGCCTCGAATGGATCTCCTCCCTTGCAGAATCAATTCGTGCAACTCCTGATGTCGATTGGGACGCGCTCATCAATCGCGCTGCGAATGCGCACGCGACAAGAATGCTCGCATTGGGATTGCGACTCGTCGAGCAGTTCTCTGATGTGCCGGTCCCGATCATCGCCTCTATCGATAAAGACGCCTCAATGCAGCGTATGGCCGCAGGAATTCGCGCAAAGATCTTCGATACTCTCGGCTACGCTGATTCAACCGAAACGAATCTCTACAATCTGCGCATCATGGACCGCAAACGCGACGTGCTCGTCTCAGCCTTGCGCTCGATCTTCGTCCCCACCTTGCCTGACTGGCAGGCACTCGCGTTGCCCGCGTCGTTGCACTCGCTCTACTACGCCTATCGGCCGCTGCGATTGTCGAAGGTTTACGCACTATCATTCTTGAGCAGCCTAAGGAGGTAGACACCGCGCTCGCATGTTTTATCCAAAACTGCAGACCGAACTGTAGGGGCGGCCCTCTGTGTGTTCATTATCATGACATCCTTTACAGATCGTTATCATGACATCCTTTACAGTTAACCAAGTAAGCTGCGGCGCCAGGAGGAGCTGCAGATGCCTTGGAGAACTGAGAGGGTCATGGATCAGCGAGTGGA
>DASWUM010000079.1:0-31576 GCA_036401595.1 Pyrinomonadaceae bacterium | reverse complement strand
ACCCTGGGACTAGCACACAATAAGGCGCTAAACCCTGAAAGGGTTCCTCACAAGGCGAACCCTTTCAGGGTTTGAAGACTATTTGATTTGTTACCCAGGGTTGTCGCTGCGCTCCAACCCTGGGCTGAAATTAGCCAACGCCTTCGGCGTTAAATTCAACTGTCGCACTGCAAAGAGGCGACTTACTGCCAATTTTGAGCCAGGAGTTTCGATATGCTCAGCAATATCTTTCAAGACCTACGCTACGCCTTGCGAGCTTTGCTCAAGCATCGCAATTTCACCGCCGCCGCTCTCGTGACTCTTGCACTGGGCATCGGCTTGAACACAAGCATCTTCACGTTGCTCTACTCCGTAGCACTTCGTCCCCTCCCAGTGAAGGATCCCGAGCGCGTGGTAAACGTCTACCAGATTCTCGAAGGAGAATTCGATCGTCAGGTCGAAGGTAGCGTGTCTCTGCTTTCTTATCCTGAATACTTGAACTATCGAGATCGTGTTGCCGGCATTTCCAGTCTGGCGGCCTCGGCGGATTTACGACTATCACTGGGCGGTAGCAACACCGAAAGAATCAACGGGCTCATGGTTACCGACAATTACTTTTCGCTCCTGGGAGGCGGAAGTGCTGCCGGCCGGACCTTTGTCGACAAGGAATGTCAGACGCCTCTTCAATGCCCGGTCGGCGTGCTTAGTTACGGTTTCTGGCAGCGAAGATTCGGATCTGATCCGAGTATTGTTGGCACTTCGCTCACGCTGAATCGCCAGCGCTTCACCGTCATCGGAGTTGCCGCCCGTGACTTTCACGGCGCCGAGATGAACATTCCGGATGTCTGGGTTCCGCTAACGATGCAGCCTGCGTTGGCGCCGGAGAATAAGTTTCTCGACCTTCCCAACTGTAGTTGGCTAAGTGTAGTTGGGCGGCTAAAAGATGGCGCGTCGTTGCAACAGGTTCAGGCAGAGATGCAACTGGCGGCGTCGCAGATGGACCAGAACTATCCCGGACGAAAGACCAAGATCGATGTGATGCCCGGATCGTATCTGAACTCTCCTGAAGTTCGCAGCGAAGGATTACCCATCGCGCTACTGGTGATGGCAGTGGTTGGCCTGGTCCTACTGATAGCGTGCGCAAACGTGTCGAACCTGATGCTCGCGCGCGCCGCAGCGCGTCGAAAAGAGATCGCCGTCCGACTCGCACTGGGAGCGAGTCGTTGGCGATTGATCAGATTCCTGCTGACGGAAAGCGTGTTGCTGGCAGTTCTGGGTGGCCTGGCCGGATTAGTTCTATCAATCTTGTTGCCACCCATCTTGTTGTCGCTGATTCCTGAGGCTGGTCTCGATGTCGACTTCAAACCCAATGCAACTGTCTTTGCTTACATGTTTCTGTTGTCGCTGATTACCGGTGTCGTATTCGGTCTTGCTCCCGCAATCGAGTCAACGAAAACAGATTTAACCTCAGCTCTTAAGTCTCTCAGATCAACACGTGTGTCCTTACCCCGTCTGCGCAATGTGCTTGTGATTGGTCAGGTAGCGGTTTCGCTCGTGCTTCTGATTGGAGCAGGTTTATTGGTGAGCGTTCTGCTACGGGCTCATTCCACTGACGTCGGCTTTGATCAGAAGCATCTGGTTGTCGTATCGATGGATCTTGGAACCCAGGGTTATGACCAGCCGCGTGCTGCGTCATTCTATGCGCAACTCGCCGAACGTTTGAAAACTCTGCCGGGAATCAAATCGGTGAGTCTTACAGAGGTGGTGCCTTTTTCGGGCCGGCGCGACGTGCCCATCAACGTCGAGGGTTACGGATCATCACTCAGTGTAGGTGAAAACGTGGTGTCTCCTGAGTACTTTCAGACGCTTGGGGTTCCGCTCCGGCGCGGTCGCGAGTTTACTGAAGAGGATGCGCGAAGCGGAGAGTCGCCGGCGATTATTAGCAATGCGATGGCGAATCGTTTCTGGCCCAACGTCAATCCCATCGGGCAACGCTTCAAGGATAGCGATGGCACATCACACGAGATCATTGGTGTTGTTCCCGACATAAGTAGCAGGCAGATTGGGATTGATGGCCCTGTCTACTATCGACCAGCCTCGCTGGCGAAGTTAACCGGTCATAGTTTTCTGCTGCGGACAAACGAGAATCAACGTGGTGCGGTGGGCGCAGTGAGAGAGGCGATACTCTCTTTAGACAAAGACGTTTCTGTTTCGGTAGAACCGCTGGAGGAAAGCGTGCGGCGCATGTTGGAACCGGCACGAATGGGCGCGTGGTTTTCCGGATCAGTTAGTCTGCTGGCATTGCTGATTGCGGCGACCGGTATCTACGGTATGTTGTCGTATCTCGTGGTCGAGCGTACGAGCGAGATCGGCATTCGGATGGCACTCGGTGCACAGCGGAGCAACGTCCTACTTTTGATATTGGGCGACGGAATGAAGCTCGCGGGGATTGGCACAGCAATCGGTCTAATAACTGCAATCGTGCTTACAAAACTGATGTCGACGATGCTGTTCGGCATCGCGGGGACAGATGCATTGACATTCGCGGCCGTCTCGATCGGCACACTTGCAGTGGCGTTATTGGCGTGCTACATCCCGGCCAGACGCGCCACGAAGGTAGACCCACTCGTTGCCTTACGCGATCAATAGAGAGCCAGTCATCGCGCGATCGCCGAGCGCCGCGACTTGATCACCTCTCCCAGCAAGTCTGGTTTTGTCGAGTCGCGCTCGAGATGTGGATAGCGTTCGCCGCCATGATAGTTCAACTTGTACGCGGCGGTAAAACTTCCGTTTTCAACAACTAACTCGATAGGTGTCGTACTGCTTTTCGCCGCTGTAATCGCTTCGTGAAGCACATCGCTGGACCATGCGCGGCCGTTCACCGTGATTATTTTCATTCCGGGTGCAAGTCCTGCTTTTGCTGCTGCGAGATTTGGATTCACATCCATGACGCTGCCGTCTTCTTTCAACATGGCTCCGATCGAATACAGAAGATCGACACTCTTGCGGTTGTGATCTCCTACACGAACCTGCGTGTTCGGTTTTTCCGTGTAGACAAGTTTCCAACCGCCATCGGTGATGCCCGCCAGTGGCGCGTGAGGCGCAACCTGATAGATCCTTGTGTTAAGGAAGCTGCGCCAGTCGTACGGCATAACTTCGTTGAGTGTATTTACGACGTCATCGAACGTGTATGTTTTGACTAACGGAGGCGTGTCAGATCCGCCATGAAACCGGCGACAGAAATCGTCGAGCGACAGTTTGCCGTTGCTGCGTTGCCTGATCAGCACATCTGCATCCAGCCAGACCAGCGAGCCTTCATCGTAATAGTCAACGCGGCGGCGATAATTCATCCATGCTCGCGGCGATGGATAAGTAAACTGCACTGCCACGGCTGTATCTACGAGCGGTCGCCATTGGCGGCCTGACTGCATCTCCAACTCACCACCCACAGCAGCTACCGCTTCGCGGAAATCATCCGGCGTCCACAACCCGCTGCGTGCCGGCAAGACGTGACCGAGATATTGAGTTAATCCTTCGTAAACCCAGAGCAACTCGCCTTTCATCGGTTGCTCAAAATCAGGTGTTGTGAGGCCCGCAGGACGGCGGTATTTGCCGTTCCACGAGTGGGCATATTCATGGCCCATCAAGTCGGCGAAATCAATCAACTCCAGTTCATCAAAAAACGCCTTCTCACCAACTCCATCTTCACTCGATTCGTGATGTTCCAGACCTTCACTGCCGCCATGGTCGCTTAAGGTGACCAGAAATCTGTAACTCCGATAGTGTCGCGCGCCAAACAACGCGTAAGCTTCCTGCACCAGATTCTTCAGACCCGTTAAAGTTTCCGGCTTCATCTCGAGGGCCGCAGGCGTGTCGCCGACTGCGTCAATCTCATGCGTGATGCCTGTCGAAGTTAGTGTGAACCGGCGGAAGTTCTCGCCCATGATCGCTGGAGAATCGACCAGCTCGGTGAGCGAAACGTCTTTGAACTGAAGTCCTTCTTTGTTCTCGCTCAGCACCGGCAACGCGCTCGCAAACTTCCATCCAGACGGCAACAGCAACGAGGCACGTACACGGATGTTGTCGCTATTTATTTCTCTGGGATAGAGAATCAGCCTGTTCCACTTGATGCGTGCGAGTTTTGCGCTCGCCGTAGATTCCGGCTGAGAAACATCGTCGAAAGAAACCTCGAGCTCGCTTACTCCCTGAGGAACTTCACAGTGAAATGCAAACATCTCCACATCATCACGTCGCCAGGCGATCGATTTACCATTAGCGGTTAACTGCAAGCCAACCAGATCGTTGATCGGACCCGTAGGACTGTGTTCACCTGGAATCCACTTGGGATAAAAGAGAGTCACCGGTCCCGGTCGAACCGGTATCGTGAATTTGGTGTGAACGATGTTGCGGGAAGCTTGAGTTGCGTCGACGCTCAGTTTGATTGTTTGGGCTTGAGCGGACGCGGTTGAGACGCCGCACACGAGAAGCGTCAGTATCAAGACGAGCTGCCACATTGAATTTTTTGTTTTCATAGGAATTAGGTGGGGAGAGAAACGATTGTGATCTGATCTTAATGATCGTTGCAAGTGCTCGGGAGGAAAGATACCGAGATCGATAAAGGCAGACCACAAAAAGTCACAGATCACGGCAAAAAGTTAACAGATACTTAGCTCGTATCCGCACAAGCCGTGATATAACCGCCCTGCCATACCCTCCCACCCCTTCGGCTAAACGCCACTAGGGGACTCCCAGTCCAGAACCTGAAACGTATGCAGCTCGGACCGATCTGCGTACTCCGTTATCAACCGCTGTCGCCGGTCGACATCTCGCGGTGTGTGTCTGCTGGTGCACTAACCAAAGAGGAAAGGGGTAATGGAATGAAAAAGTCGAGGTTCGGAATTGTTTCCAAAACGCTGCTTGCATTTTCCGCTGCGCTAATCGTGCTGACGATTTCACTGACAACCGCAACGATGGCGCCGCTGAGCGAGGGATTCGAAGCCGGCGGCAAGACTGCCTATGCGGCGGCTAACGTAACGCTCGGCACCGGCTCGTGGTTCATGGACGATGCGCTCACCGGCAATCTCTCAACTGACCGGAAGACCGGCTCTTTCTCCGCCCGCATTCGGAATTCCGGTCTTGTGCACATGAACTTCAACAAGCCTGGTGCGGGAACCGTTTCTATTCAACACGCGGTGTTCGGCACCGATGGTTCAAGTACGTGGCAACTGTGGTCGTCGATAAATAATGGAAGCACCTGGACGCAAGTTGGTTCAACTGTGACTACCAGCTCGATGTCACTTCAGACGGCGAGCTTTACCGTCAACAACGCCAATGCAATTCGCTTTGAGATCAGAAAAGTATCCGGCGGCGCAAATCGCATCAACATTGATAACGTCCAGATTGGAGATTTCTCGTCTCCAACTCCAACTCCAACTCCAACACCCACACCGAGTGAACATCTCACGATGGGAAACCCAAGCAACGCGGTCACAGATGTTTCGCAGCCAAACAATTACCTGATGGATAAGCCGCAGTACACGATGTCATACAGTCGGGATAACGGTGGGCCAAACTGGGTGAGCTGGCATCTCGACAACTCATGGCTTGGAAGCACTCCACGTCAGGATGACTTTCGCGCGGATACGACACTGCCAGCCGGATGGTATCGAGTTCAGGCGACAGATTTTTCCGGATCGGGCTTTGATCGGGGCCACATGTGCCCTTCGGCAGATCGCACTATTACTGTCGCTGCCAACTCTGCAACTTTTCTGATGACGAACATGATTCCGCAACTTCCGGCTAACAATCAGGGCGTCTGGGCCAATCTGGAAAGTTACAGCCGAACTCTCGTTTCACAAGGCAACGAGCTTTACATTATTTCCGGAGGTCAGGGATTGCAGTATTTCATCGCGAACGGTCATGTGGCAGTGCCTGCGCAAACGTGGAAGGTAATCATCGTGTTGCCCGTCGGCAGTAACGACGTTTCACGTGTGACTACGTCAACGAGAACCATTGCGGTGGTAATGCCTAACTCAGGAACAATTGGCAACGATTGGCGAGCGTATCGGGTGAGCGTGGATCAAGTCGAAGCTATCACCGGCTTCGATTTTTTTTCCAACGTATCCTCCGGCATTCAAGCCGTGATCGAGGGACGAGTCGATAACCAGTAACAGTCAGAAATCCCCGAATCATGAATCGCACTTGGATGGGGTCAGTACAGGGAGCGGTAGCGACCTGGTCGGCGATCAGCGTGCAATATTCTCTAACGATTTTGACTCTCGTGAGTCGACCAAGGTCGCTACGGCTCTGTGTAATTATTGGACCAGTCATGGACCTAATGTTTGGAAGCCATCGCGAGAAGATCTGAGGGAATCGAAGTTTTCGACTTCAGTTTTTCAGTGTCGACGACCAGCGCGATGTTGAAAGTTAGTGATGATTCTTCCGCCTTCTTTGTGTGAGGATCGCCGTGCGTGAATTTGAGTTCGGCCTGGAGGATTTGTGATAGCGAGGCTGGAGTTCTGGTCAAGATGGTTTTTGGGAAATAGTACTGTCGTAACGGCAAACCCAACTCAGCCCTCATCAGATTCACGTATCGCTCGCACTGGCCTAACTGATCGTCTGTTCCTTTCGGGTCAGGCAATCTCAGAATTGCGTGAGCTAACTCATGCATCATGTTCAACCCGGGATTAAATGTTTTTAGAGCAGTGGCATCGCCTCTTAATTGCGCGAAGTCGGCAAAGTCGATTCTGATAACCCACACGTTGTGCCACGGGCTTGTTCCATCCTTGTAGGTCATCGTCGACTCGATCTGTGCGAACGCTACCTGCACGGAATCGTTCGCGCTCTCCACAGAAAACGAATCGGAACTGTCAATAGCCCTCACCAACAAATCATGAGCGATCGCTGAGCCGCCAACGGCAGGCAATTTTGGGTCGTAACGAATTTGGCCAACTTCATCAACCTTGAGATGCAATCCGGAGAGCGATGACAACTCGCGCAGCAAACCAGTGAGTTCTCGAGTTGTTGGCGATTTCGTGTGACTGATCCGAAGTCCCGGATGAAATTGGTAAGGAATATCGCGTGTGGATGCGTTGGTCCAAGCACTTAAACAGCAAAGAACCGCCACCATCGAAAGCAATCGCCGCTGGTACGTATTTCCCTTCACGGTTTTCTCCGCTGGCTAATGCGGGAACCGATCTAAAAAGCGGTAAAGTTTTTTTCTTCAAGTAGAAAATTTTCGCGATCCTCCGGATCGGGGTTGGCTATAATCAGGGTGAAGATGACCGCATCATGTCGATCGACATCACCAACGAGATCACCGATCTGTTGCTAGCCTGGAATGATGGTGAGCAAGCTGCCCTCGAGAAGCTGGTCCCACTGGTCGAAGTCGAGCTGCGACGACTCGCGAGGTCTTACATGCGACGCGAGCGTGCCGGACACACGCTGCAGACGACCGCGCTGATCAATGAAGTGTACCTGCGATTGATAAACGCCCGGCGCGTGAGTTGGCACAACCGGGCCCACTTCTTCGGCATCGCGGCTCGAGTGATGCGACGGATCCTCGTCGATTTTTCAAGGACACGAACTTACCAAAAGCGAGGTGGAGGAGCGTTTCAAGTCACGTTTGATGAAGCGCTGGTAGTATCGCCCATCGACAATCCCGATCTACTCGCGTTGGACGAAGCATTGACTGAACTCGCGCGAGTAGACGAACGTAAGGCGCAGGTAGTTGAGATGCGGTTCTTCGGCGGATTAACCGAAAAAGAAACTTCAGTCGCGTTGAACGTTTCGCCTGAGACTGTGCGGCGTGATTGGCGGCTGGCGAAATCCTGGTTGCTGCGACGACTCAGTGAAAAGTCTCAATGACAAACCTTCAATGACAGACAAGGACCGTTGGGCAAAAGTCGAAAACATTTACCATGCGGCACTACAGCATGAGCCGGAAGAGCGTGCCGCATTCGTGTCGCGTGAGTGTGCAGGTGATCGGGAGTTGGAAAGCGAAGTGGGATCGCTTTTGAAGTTCGACGGGCAGGCTGATGCCTTCATGCAAACGTCGGCACTCAACGTGGCGGCAAAAACTTTGGCAGCGTCGCAACCGACCTCCGAGTATGATTCAAAGATAGAAGACATTGGTCCCTATCATCTCTTAAAACTCATCGGTGAAGGTGGCACCGGCAACGTATATCTCGCAGTTGATACGCGTCTCGATCGAAAAGTTGCTATCAAGATCCTGTCCGTTGACTTTACTGAAGATCGCGATCGCGTCTCCAGGTTCAAACAGGAAGCGCGAGCAACTTCATCTCTGAATCACCCCAACATAGTCACGATATTTGAAGTCGGTGAGACTCAGGATCGCAATTACATCGTCACCGAATTCGTTGAAGGCGCGATACTCCGTGCGCGTCTGGCAGCCGCTTCACCACGAGGACTCGACACAAAAGACGCAGTGTCGATAATCACGCAGGTGCTTCAGGCGCTCGACGCTGCTCACCGCGCCGGAATAATTCATCGAGACATAAAACCCGAGAACATCATTATCCGCGCTGACGGCCTCGTGAAGGTGCTCGATTTCGGAATTGCGAAGCTGGATGCGTCGCAGCCTGCGAGTGTGGACCATCTGACTACTCGCACCGGCGTTGTGATTGGCACTGCCGCCTACATGTCTCCGGAACAGGCTCGCGGTCAGAGAGTCGATCATCGCACTGACATCTTCTCCGTCGGGATCGTCCTGTACGAGATGCTGAGCGGTCGCAAGCCTTTTGAAGGCGAGACGTGGAGCGATGTGATGGCGGCCGTGTTGGTCAAAGATCCGCCACCAATCGACTCAGCGGTGGCGCCATTAGCGCTTAAGGGAATTGTCGAACGCTGTTTGGAGAAGGATCCGGATAAACGATTTCAATCGGCCAGCGATCTCACGTTTGCTTTACGACAGGCTACGATCACAGACCAAAGCGAGAGTGGTCCAGCCGGAGTCAATCACAACCAGCCAACTGCAATCGCTTCATGGCACAAGACTGGTTTAGTGATCGCCATCATCATAATCGCGGTTCTAATTGCCGGCATTGTGTGGTCCAAAACGGGTAGCACGACAGGCGAGCAAGCCAGAAAGTCGGTACGACCTCCGACCATCTCACAATCAAAGACAGCATTAACCTGGGTTGACCGCGCCGGAACAGAGCAGGGAACTATCGGAGAACCTGGGGAATACTCCGGGCCGTCTTTTTCTCCGGACGAGCAGCAGGTTGTGGTTGCGATAAATGACCCGGAGGTAAAGACGCGCGATCTTTGGGTTTTGTCGCGGGCGAAAGGAGAACGTCGCAGGCTGACTTCCGATCCCGCAGACGATCTGAATCCAATCTGGTCACCGGACGGCAAGTGGATCTTCTTCACCGCAAATAAGAAAAGTGTGCGAAATATTTATCGCGTGTCCGCGAGTGGTAACGGACCAACCGAATCTGTGCTTGCGTCGAATCAAGATCTTAACCTCGAGGACATTTCCCGCGACGGGCGCTTTTTGGTATTCAACTTTCGCAACCAGCCGGATGATCAGCCCGGCGTGGGCCTGTACTCACTTCCGGATAAAAGGCGCGTGCTATTTGCGCCAGCGCCGGCTCGAGCTGCGCGTCTATCTCCCGATCAAAAGTGGATGGCTTATACCTCCAACAAAGACGGTTCTGTGATCGTTGTTCGCAGAGTGGGGGCTGGCGGCACACCGGTTGGCGACGAGCATGTAGTCTCCAACCCATCCAGGGGCGCAACTACGTCGATGTGGCGCGCGGATGGCAAAGAGTTGTTCTATCTCGAGGGCGGAACGTTGACGTCAGTTCAGATTGAGACGGCTGGCGATCGCTTTGCAGCCGGACCGCCGCAGCCGCTCTTCAAAATAAACGTCGAGGACGAGGAGCGGCGCAATCGTTATCTGGTCAGTAAAGAAGGTCTCTTTTTAATGGTTCTGAAGAACAGAGCAAATTAGGAAGAGAGCCACAAGAAGCACAAAGGGCATTTTGTGCTGGTTGTGGCTACTTATGACGAGCGGCTTATGAGCAGATTACGCTGGCGTGCCGTGCAACCAGACGCCAGTTACCGCTTCTTTTCATCCAGATGTTTGTGTAACGGCGGTTGATGGTTTTGCCGGAGTCTGGAGAATTTCCCTTGGGTACAACTATCTCCCGTCCCATGACGATGACTGTGTCCCCGTGAATCAGCACTGTCTCAGGCTCACGGATGAATGAAGAATAAGTCACGGCGCCCGTGCGGATTCGATCCGCTCTATCAATTTGATTAAAGGGATTGTTGACTTTGAAGTCTTTCGTCCAGAGTTTGTCCAGTGCCGCCAAATCGCCCCGCAGAACAGCATCCGCATGTGCGAGATCGAGTCTCCTGATTTCCTGTTCGATCTTTGCTTTTTGTTTCACGCTTTGCGCCGAGACTGAGCCCGTTACGCAGATCGCAAGAACCAGCGTGAGATAGATCAACCGCATTAGTTTTTCTCCTGTAATTACGTTGCTGGCTATATCACGCCTGCGTCACTCTGCTGGTCCATGTTCGGGAGCAACGACTAATTGCGCACTGCCGGTAGTTCGCGCACCCATGCGGCGCAACCAGCGGAAATGGGACGAGAGTCCGGCACGAAACGAAGTGTGCTCACCGTATCTAACCCCAAACTCGCGACAGGTCTGTTCGACGAGGTTTGAGATTGCCGGGTAATTAACGTGACACACACGAGGGAAGAGATGATGTTCGATCTGAAAATTCAATCCGCCGAGCAGCCAGCTCTCGACTTTACTTCGTCGAGCGAAATCCAAAGTGGTTTCAACCTGATGGACTGCCCATGCATTTTCCATCGAGCCGGAGTTCTCATGAGGCAATGGGAATTCGGCTTCCTCAACGCAATGAGCAAGTTGAAACACAACGCTCACAACCACGCCCGCAATACCGGTTATTAAAATGTAGAACAGAAGCACCATCCAGACTGGATGGAACAGCAGTGGCAATCCAAAAGCCATTGTGAGAAACAGCGCTTTACCGCCAACAAACCCGGCGAGTTCCCACCTTTTCGGCCGCGGCATACGCGTTGGTCCGATCCGGCCAAGGACCACGTCGCGGAAATCGTCGTAGAGATTCCACTTGACGACGTTCAATCCGTAAAGCGGCCACAAATAGAAATGCTGCCAGCGATGAAATTTGAGTCTTTGCTGATGTGGTGTCAGGCGCCCGAAGAAAGCGATATCAATATCGGCGTCGTGGCCGGTGATGTTTACGTAAGTGTGATGTACGACTACGTGTTTCCAATGCCAAACGTAAGAACTGGCGCCGATAAGATCCATCGTCATCGCCGCCAGCCGGTTGATCCAGACACGATCTGAATAGGAATGATGACTGCCGTCGTGTTCGATATTGAAGCCAATCGCCGCCATTGAAAGGCCAAGTAGAAGCGCTAAAGGCAAAGCTTGCCACCAGGATCCGGCCACGAATACGAGTAATGAATAAAACCCGCCGAAGGCAGCCAGGATAATTGCGGTTTTCAAATACATTGCGGGACAGTCGCGTGGACTGCGATCGGAATTGCGAAAATAGTCGTCGACTCTTCGCCGCAACTCTTTATGAAATTCATTGTCTCTCTTGAAGGTCAATCGGCTGGGAACAACATCGCGATTATGATGAACTGACATTCTTAAAATTCAACTCCTGAACACTGCTGACAACTTTGATGCTCTAACAACTCTATCTTACGCATTGCAGGCATCAACTTCTTGTCAAAATGTCGGGTATGAGGTGAAGTGACAAAAAGATTACAAGCAGTGGGCAGTGTGAGTGCCACAAAGCGCACAGAGGAACAAATGTAATTGCAAAACATTTGTGTCCTTTGTGCACCTTCGTGACTTAGGAGGTCTACCCCGGTGGTTAAATCGAAGCGCGGGAACACTCAATAACAACAGGCAGCATAACAAGATGGAAGAATTATTGTATGTGCGATAGAGCACATAACAGAGAGCTCAATTCAGGTATGCATCCGTTTCGGCCTTAATGATCGCGTAGCACTCGCAGGATTTTGCTTCCAGGCCCCGGCGATCAAGCAGAGTGATCATTCCTCGACTGTAACGTATTAATTTGGCTGTCTGTAACGCGCCGGCGGCTCTGCTTACGCCTTCGCGGCGGACGCCCAACATGCTGGATAGGAATTCCTGGGTCAACGGAAATTCTTCAACGCCCAAACGATCTTTGGTCATCAATAACCAGCGCGCCAGTCGAGCATTGACCAAATGAAAGCGGTTGCAGGCAGCTGATTGGGAGACCTGAGTCAGGAGTGAGTGTGAATACCGATGCAGGAGGCGATGTAGACCACCAAGTCGATTCGCTTCCAGGCGCACCGCCGCTGAACTCATTCTCATAGCAGTGCCTGAACCCTGTACCAGAGCATGTGTTGATGAAGTCCTGACGCCCATAAAGACCGACAGGCCTGCCATCCCTTCATTTCCGACCATCCCCACTTCAAGCCATGCCGTCTCCGACAGTTCCGAAATCAAAGAAATGATCGAATCGTTAGGGAAATAGACATACTTGATTTCATCACCAGGTTCGTACAGCTCCTCGCCCAACACCAGACTCACAGTCTTCAGTCTGGGCAATAAAAGCTCGTATTCTTTTTTTGGAAGCATTGCCAGCAATCGGTTAACGCCTGGGCCACCATTACTACTGCTTTTCAAATTGACATCCTCTCAACTCCCTACAACTCAGCGCTCTAAGAATCACAATTCCACTATCTCTTATTGAGTAACATTCGAGCAGCGTCGGGTCTGTGCGCGAACACACATACCGAGTAAGGAGGTAAAGGAAGCTAGATGCGGGAAGATAATGAGAGTCGCACGCCCGTTACTTGAGTAACCGATCAAACTCGTCTTTGACAACTCGGTAACACTCGCAGGCGGTTTCTTCAAGCTTCTGGCGGTCCAGGATCTGTATGCGACCTCTTACGTAACTGATTGCTCCTATGTCCTGAAGGTGACCAGCGGCCACCGTAACACCTTCGCGGCGTACGCCCAACATATCCGCAATCAATTCCTGAGTCATGATCAACTCATCGCTAGCCAAACGGTCGTGGCTCAATAATAGCCAGCGGCAGAGTTGTTGTTCGACTGAATGGAGGCGGTTGCAAACGGCCGTCTGCGATATCTGGGTAATCAGTGCTTGCGTATAGCGCAGCAACAATCGTTGGAACTCACCGCCCAGGGCGAATTCAGATTGCAGCTCCTTGGCCTTCATGCGAATGGCCTCACCTGCGCTTTGGACCACGGCCCGATTGGGCATGGTTCCTCCTCCCATGAAGAGAGCAATTCCCACTACTCCATCATTGCCCGTCAATCCCATTTCGGCCGTGGAGCCGTTTTCCATCGTGTAGAGCAAAGAGATAATCGCCGTGGTTGGGAAGTAGACGTAATCCAGATGTCCGCTGAATTCGTAGACGACGTCGCCAAGTGAAAAAGAGATTTCCTGAAGGTTTGGGAGCAGGCGTTCGACTTCCTCTGGTGGTAAGGCGGCCAACAGTCGATTCTTACCGGGATTCACAGTTCTCGAAGCAGCTCGCACGCCTCATCTCTACTTTCGCTTGCGCCAGGAAAGGTCGTTGGTTCTGCAAGTAGAGAGAGCATATCACGCATGTGCGCTACCACACATATGACGATTCACTGGGTTGTGTTGTCGCAGTATGTGTGTTGCCGCACGGACACGAAAAGTATCGACCTGTATGTTCTACCAAAGCATGAAAGTAACGGATCTAAGACAAGCTGAGCGACGATGGCTGATTCTGGTAGTGGAGGACGTCTATGAAACGCGGGCAGGCATTGACACATTACTGAAGGCCAACGGCTATCGCGTAGCCTTCGCACCAATCGAGGGAGAGCCGATACACAGCACTCGGCCTGAGCGACCCGACCTGATATTAGTGAGCGGAGCGAGCTTGCCCACCAACGTTCTCGGTGATGTGAGTGGCATGCGGAAGGAAGCCGGTGTTGGTGATGAGACTCCAGTTGTAGTCTTTTGCGCTCAAGACATACCTGAAGGTGAAGAAGTCGCAATTGGTGGAAACGTATATTTAACGAACCCCGATAACTTCAATCAGTTGAGAGGACTTGTCGCCCGACTGCTGCCGGAGGTAGCACGGTGACGCTCTCAGTAGATAGTTTTGATGTATGACAAATAACACTAGAGCACCTTTGGTTATCAGGTTCATGGATACTCGGCCGCGAATGTTGATGGAGATTACTAACACTTCGGTGAACACTCTTAAGTCTGTTGAGATTCTGACGGTGTTTTTGAAGGAAGAGCAAGGTTCCACTGATCATTCCCGCGCGCATATTCGGTTTGACCCCATCAAATCGGTTCAACCAAATGAAAAGGCTGTTGTCTCTCACCGCACGTGGATCAATGGACGTCCGGCAAGTGATGCACAGGATCAAATCGGACGGCTTGAGGTAGTCGCCGGCGCGATCAAACCCTACGTCCTGGATATTTCATGGGAAGATGTGGAAGGGAAGATGCAGTTTCAGAGAATTCCGGTTGGTCATTAGCCCGGCGCGAAGTGCCGGTCATTCTTAGTTAACGATTTCAAGACTTCTAAAGACTTTGTTCCCCATAAAGCCGGCAAGCGCCGTAGGCTCGTCGTCATAAACATCAAAGACCGTTAGCAGGTTGGTAACTGTCATCAGTTCACGGACGCTGTCCGACAAGTTCATCAGCTTTAACGAGCCGCCTCTTTCGTCGAGAGTTACGTGGCTGGAAACAAGCTCGCCCAGTCCACACGAATCGATGTATTTGACCCGCTCAAGGTCCAACAGAACCTGATTCTTTCCTTCTCGAGCAAGGCAGCGGATCGACTCGTGCAGCGCTAAAGATACACCACGGATTCTTTCCCTGCCCTTGAGATCGAGCACGGTCACATCTTCAACCTGGCGCACATTAATATAGAGATTAATCATTAGTGTTCCTCAAAGCTCTGGAATTCTTGCGTTAATCGTGCCTCGTTTGCGACCACTTTTTGAACATTGCCTGATGGGACCTGCGGGCGAAGGAGCGCTGTTCGGGTGGTGTTCCACCGCTGTCTTTGACAGAACCGTTCATCGGTGTTCTGTCATCCGCCTGACCTTCCAGTTGCCATTGGTTTTGTTTCGTCCAGTGCGCTGAATCAAACTCTGATTGTGCCGGTAGGTTGGCCTCGCCATTTGTTTCTTGCATGAGCTTAGACTTCGTTCATTAAAAGTTCTTGTGAATGTTAGCCTGAACAGTTGAAACCGTCTGTGCGGTAGGCCGCTTATGAACTGAATTGTTATGTGGTCTAACGCACGGACAACCGCGTTTGAATAGTCCATTCTGAATCGACATATGAGTTTTCAAGAGTTGGATAAATTCTGAAATGAGGAGAGTACGAGTATGTTGTGGGTAATTCTGATAGTGCTGTTACTGCTCTGGCTGGTTGGATTTTATGGCGGGTTCGTCACTACGAGCCTGATTCACCTGTTACTGGTAGCGGCGGTGATAGTTCTTGCACTTAATCTCTTTAAACACCGAAATCCGGCGTAAGGGCAACAGCAGAAAATGGCAAAGCAAATAACGCTTGGCGAAAAATCCCGTGCTGCAATTTTGCGTGGCGTGAATAAACTCGCCGACACCGTAAAGATCACACTTGGTCCAAGAGGCCGCAACGTCGTGCTCGACAAGAAATATGGCAGCCCGACGATTACCAAAGACGGTGTGACTGTGGCGAAAGAGATCGAATTAAAAGATGCGATGGAGAACATGGGCGCGCAAATGGTGCGGGAGGTGGCCTCCAAGACCAGCGATGTTGCCGGCGATGGCACGACTACCGCAACCGTGCTGGCCCAGGCTATTTTTCGCGAAGGCGTGAAGACCGTGGCAGCAGGTGCGAACCCGATGGCTTTGAAGCGCGGCATTGATAAAGCCGTCGAGCATGCTATTCGGCAGATCAGGAAAACAGCGAAGCCCGTGACAGACGACATGATCGCTCAGGTTGGAGCGATCTCCGCCAACGGAGACGAGACCATCGGGAAGTTGATCGCCGAAGCGATGCAGAAGGTCGGTAAAGATGGCGTTATCACGGTGGAAGACTCTAAAACGATTGAGACAGGCCTGGAGGTAGTGGAAGGGATGCAGCTTGAGCGCGGCTATCTCTCGCCCTACTTCGTCACCGATCAGGAAACCATGGAAGCCGTACTTGAAAATCCGGTCATTCTCCTGAGTGACAAGAAGATTTCCTCGATGAGAGACATGCTTCCAATTCTGGAAGAAGTTGCCAAGCTGGGAAGATCGATTTTGATTATCGCCGAAGATATAGATGGCGAAGCGTTAGCAACGCTTGTAGTAAATAAGTTGCGCGGCACGCTTGGCGTCGCGGCAGTCAAGGCCCCGGGCTTTGGCGATCGTCGCAAGGCTATGCTGGAAGATATCGCGGTGCTTACGGGTGCAAAGGTCATTACTGATGATCTCGGTATCAAGCTGGAGAGTGTCATGCTCGAAGAGCTGGGTAGCGCCAGGAAAGTAACGATCGACAAAGACACCACGACAATTATTGATGGCGGCGGAGACACCAAAGACTTGCAGGCTCGTGTAAACACTCTCAAAGTTCAAATCGAAGACTCTACGTCTGACTATGACCGTGAGAAGCTGCAGGAGCGGCTGGCGAAACTTGTAGGCGGCGTTGCGATAATTCGCGTTGGCGCGGCCACTGAAACGGAACTCAAAGAGAAGAAGGCGCGGGTTGAAGACGCAATGCATGCAACTCGAGCAGCGGTTGAAGAAGGCATCGTGCCTGGTGGAGGTGTGGTCCTGATTCGAGCTGCGAAGGCATTGGACAAATTCAAACTATTTGATGAAGACGAACCCGCGGGCGACCCGGACGAGCAAATTGGCGTCAACATCGTGAAGCGCGCGCTGGAAGAGCCACTGCGACAGATCGTCGCCAATGCGGGCAAAGAAGGCTCGGTAATCGTCGAGCGAGTTCGCTCCGAAAAGAACCCAAACATCGGCTACAACGTGGTGACGGAGCAGTTTGAAGATCTCGTAGCTGCCGGTGTCATTGATCCCGCTAAAGTGACGCGCAGCGCGTTGCAAAACGCCGCCTCAATTGCCGGCTTGATGCTGACGACTGAAGGACTGATTTCCGAGTTTCAGGAAGACCCGAAACCTGGCGAAGTGTCCGGCGGTGTAGTCAGGTAAACCTCAAAATTCCCCACGGCCTCCATGTTTCTGGGTCCCAGAGGGACCACATGTTTATAGCCACGCCCCAAAGTTAAATTACGGCTCCAGCGGAGCCGAATGTTGCTTTAGGAGGACACATCGCGCTCCGCTGGAGCGCGGTCCTGGGGCGGGGTGGCAGCTATAAACATTTGGTCCCTCCGGGACCAGGAAACTTTGTTCTTTCGGGACCCAGCAATGTTTTGAGCAACACACTGCATCACCAGCAAGCCGCGCTGGCATATATATCAAATATGCAATATAGTCTGGATAGGCAATACTTTTCATATATGGTACATATCAATTCCCAAAAAACGAGAGGTCCCATGATTGAGGTTCGCATCGATCAACTACTTAAAGCGCGCGGTAGAACGTTTTATTGGCTGGCGAAGAATACCGGTATTAGTCATACGACGTTGTGGCGTCTGAAAAAAGGTAAGGCACTGGGAATCAACTTCATCACGCTGGAAAAAATATGTGAGACACTCGAGTGCCAGCCGGGTGATATGTTTACCTTCATGAATCAAAAAAAGCAGGGTGCAAAAAAGAGATCGCGAACTCACGCGCCCGACAAACGTATCAAGGTAATCAGCTGATCCTGGGAGAACGATGAGAACCACTTCGAGCATGTTCGAGCAATTCACGCTGGGGATTGAAGAAGAATTTCAGATTGTCGATCCTCATACGCGCGAGTTGCGCTCACACGTTTCCGAAATCCTCGAAGCCGGGAAGATGCTCCTCGGAGAGAAAGTCAAGCCTGAAATTATTCAATCGATGATTGAGGTCGGCACCGGGGTTTGCGCCGACATACAGGAAGCGCGAGCCGATATCATAAAACTACGCGGGGTGCTCTCCGAGTTGGTGCGCAAGCAAGGTTTAATGATTGTTGCCGCCGGCACTCATCCATTCTCGCGTTGGCAGGATCAAAAGATTTACGAGAACGCAAGATATGAGTCGATCGTTGAAGAGAATCAGATCATTGCCCGTTCGTTGCTGACTTTCGGTCTCCATGTACACGTTGGTATCCCGAATCCCGAACGCGCTATTCAAATCATGAACGCAGTACGCTACCTGCTTCCGCACGTACTGGCGCTCTCAACTTCCTCGCCCTTCTGGCTTGGAGTGCAAACGGGTTTGAAATCCTATCGCTCGGAGGTCTTTGCAAGGTTCCCGCGTACTGGCATCCCCGATTACTTTGAGTCGCGCGGCACATTCGAGCAGTATTTAGACCTGCTGGTTAAAACTGGCTGCATTGACGACGGTAAGAAGATCTACTGGGATGTGCGGCCGCATCCGGTTTTCCCCACCCTGGAGTTTCGCATCTGTGATATTCCCACGCGGGTTGACGACACGATCGCTATTGCCGCGCTCTTCCAGGCGATAGTAGCTAAAGTCAATAAGTTGCTGGATCAGAATCTCACTTTCCGACTTCATCACAAGATGCTGATCGAAGAGAACAAATGGCGTGCAGTGCGCTATGGTCTCGATGGCAAAATGATCGATTTCGGCAAAGGAACCGAAGTTCCAGTTCGTGAGCTTATTCGTGAACTGCTCGAGTTTGTCGATGATGTTATAGATGACCTCCGCTCGCGCAAGGAGATCCGACACATCCGCACGATTCTCGAGCGAGGAACATCAGCGGATGAGCAACTTCGAGTCTGGCAGGAGACGAAAGATATTAATGCTGTCGTCGATCGATTGATCGAACTGACAATGGAAAATGTGCCTCGTGAAGTAACGCCCGCGTTAGCAGCGGTCAAATGACGTTCGTAGCGCTATACGACATATATCCTGCATTTGACATATAGTGTCTGCCAGCGTAAGGTTCTTGGTGAATCGAGTCAGGCTTACTCCCTTCTCAGCTCCTCTGGAATCGACCAGATCTCCTGAAGTCAACAGCCACCAACGCACATGCGCGGCTCTCTCGTTCAACACGGGAACGTTTGGGATTTGCCTGACGATACAGCAGCCGCTAGAGGAGCAAGCATGAAGACTCTTTATGCAATGAGACGTGCTAATGGCGATTGGTTTGCTGTTGCTGACAAGGACGACCTTCGAGTTCCGATCTTCAAGAGCATTGCCGACGCGACGATAGCTCGTTTGCGCGACGTCGGAATGGAATGTTTTAGACCAGTCTTGTTCAACGTGCCCGCATTCGAAGAACTCAAGAGGACCGACGGCAACACCGCATCATTTTTAATGATCGCAGATCCCTCTCGTCACCTGAAACATGGTCTGCGACTGGGTTTCACCGACCTGGCTGCGTTAATAAAATGAAAGGTATCAGGGTTTATCTAAATCTGAAGAGAGCTGACTTGTTGGGCAGAGGTCCTGTCTTCTACAGTCACCGCGCAGGTGGTCCATATTATCGCTGGCGCTACGAAGAGCTTCGCGGAGAATGGCTGTCTTCTCGCATGCATGCCAGCGATTTAACACTGACGGAACTTGTCTCGGCGCCCTGGAAAGAAATACCCGCTACTTTAAAGTCCACTCTCGACCAACATTACGTGGAATAGCTGTAGAATCTGTGTAATCTGCGGACTAACTGTTCTGTCCTCGACCCGCAAGGTTTGCAACTACAAGTACGAATTCGGCAGGCTCCACTGGCTTCGCGAGATGCACTTGATAGCCGCCCGCTAAGGCACGCACTCGATCTTCGGCTTTAGCATAGGCCGTGAGTGCAAGCGCTGGAAGCCGGGCTGTGTGGTCGGCGGATTCCGTGTTTCTAATTTTCTTGATCAATTCGTACCCATCCTGATCGGGCATCCCGAGGTCGCTCACGAGCACATCCGGTTTTCGTTGCTCAATCTCCTTGATGGCTTCCGCCGCAGAGGCTGCTGTGATCACGTCAGCCTGGCACTCGGAGAGTACTGCCTTCAACATCTGACGAGTATCAGAGTCGTCATCGACGACTAACACGCGGACACCGTCGAGTCGCGGCGGACATTCGATAGGTAGCCTATCCGACGCTATCGCACTTGTTAGGCTTGAGACCTTCGTGCCGGGCACACTATTGATGCTGAGAACAGGTAGTCGGAACCTGAAGGTCGCGCCACATCCTGGCCCATCGCTATGTGCGTTAACTGTACCGCCGTGCGACTCAACCAGTTGTCGAACAATAGCCAGGCCGATGCCAAGGCCGCTATGCGCTCTGGTTGTTTTGCCATCGCCTTGACGAAACCGATCAAAAACGTAGGGCAAAAACTCGCTGCTTATCCCTTCACCTGAGTCGGCAACGGAAATCTCAACTTCGGAATTTACACGTTGTAGCCCGACGTCAATGTGGCCTTGCTTTGGCGTGAACTTAACTGCGTTAGAAAGCAGGTTCCACACTACCTGCTGAAGACGGTTTGCATCACCGAGTACTGGCCCGGCTTCGGCATCAAACGTCGTCTCGATGGTGATGTGTTTCGCGTCCGCGGCCGGGCGCACAGTGTTCACGGCATCCGTGACGACGTGAGCAACTTCAATGGCGCTTCGATCGAGAGTTAGTTTGCCGGTAATGATGCGCGAGATGTCGAGGAGATCATCAATCAGTTTGGTTTGGAGAGTGGCATTTCGCTCAATCGCTTCCAACGCGCGCGCGCTATTCTCGGCATCCAGCTTTCCGGTGCGCAACATGCGCGACCAACCTAAGACCGCTGTCAGCGGCGTACGTAGTTCATGTGAAGCCGTGGCGAGAAATTCATCTTTAAGCCGATTTGCTTGTTCAGCTTCTTTTTGCGCTGCTTGAGCGGTTGCGAGTAGTCGCTCGCGCTCTAGTTCCAGTCGCTTGCGTTCAGATATGTCTCGAAATACGAGCACGGCGCCGACGACTTCGCCTTGTTCGTTCCGAATCGGTGCGGCGCTGTCGTCAATGGGCCATTCCTTACCGTCTCTCGCAATGAGAAAAGTATGGTTTGCGAGTCCCACGATGGTGCCCGCACTTAATGCTCGCAAGGCAGGGTTCTCGACGGGTTGACGGCTCTTTTCGTTAACGATTTGGAAGATATCCGTTAGAGACTGCCCCAGTGCTTCGGCCTGATCCCAACCTGTCAGGGACTCGGCAACCTGGTTCATGAATGTCACCCGACCTTCGATGTCGGTGGTGATAACTGCGTCACCAATACTCGAGAGTGTGACCCGTAACCAGTCAGACTGTTTGCGCAAAGTCTCTTCGGCTCGACGGCGAGCGAGGTGAATACTCTGAGCATTCTGTTGGACGACCGAACGAAGTAGTTCCTCTTCATCGTTTTTTATCGACATCAACGATCACCGAGCAATTTAGAGGCCATGGCAGTTCCTGCCACGCGCGCCCGGATTTTTGCGAACGCTGTATCGCGGGTCGTGGAAGTATCGTCGCTGAATGGAGAGAAGCCGCAATCGTCTGTGGTGCCCAGTTGCGCAACTGGAATGTATTCGGCCGCCTCAAGCACGCGCTCGCAAACTTCTTCGGGCGTCTCAATCCTTGGATTTATCGGTGCGACGACTCCGATGAATATGCGATGGTCCGGCTTCATGTGAGCACGAATGGTTTTCAGGACCTCGAGACGATTCTTTTCGCCGGCGAGGGCGATGTAGAAATTCCCGACCATTAACTGGAACAGGTAAGGTAAGAGCTCTGCATATTCTACTTCTGCGCTATGGGTTGAATCGCGATCACTACCCGGACAAGTGTGCACGCCAATTCGCGTTCGCTCCTCGTTGTTGAAACGAGATAGGGCCAGGTTGTTTAGATCGATAAAGCTTTGGAGCAAGTTTCCGGAAGGATCGATCTTGACTGCCAGTCGTCCCTCGGTGAAGTCGATTTGTACCTTGTGCGCCCCCTTCTGCAGACAGGCGCGAACCTCGGCTTCGTGCTCACGCAACAAGTCGTCGATGAATTGCTCTCGTGTGTATCCGGGAATTTCTTCCGGCGGGTACATGAGACTAAGAGCGGACGGAGAGATGACTGCCTGCTTAACCGGCACGTGGGCGTAGCTCATGGCCAGATCAAGGTACCTGTCGGCGGTTTGCTTGTAGCGAAAAGGGCCGGCGGTTAGTCGCAGCATGCGACGCGTATGTCCCGCGGTGAAAGGAATCTTGAAACCGTCAGGTGCGGTGTTTTCCAGGCCATGCACCGGGTAAGTCCAGAAGTTGTGATACTTCCTTTGCTCCCCATCGGTCACTACCGGCGATCCGGTGGCCTCAAACCGCTCGATGGTGTCGCGAATAGCTGTCTCGTAGAGCGAATTCAAAGCCGGGTCCGTTCCATCTTGATCGCCGATTGCTTCGAGTAACGAAAGCGGTCGTGGAATACTTCCGATTGGCTCAGTTGGAATGTTCATGGCAGAACCTGCGGTTAAGAGGGAAGCCGAATGAGAGTTCGGCACTCGCATCGCTTGAACAAACTGTCGAAGGCGATGAGAGATTCGCCTCGACAGCTTTTCTTAAACTCGACTACCTCACCTGTTGATTAGTAGCCGGCATAGCCATCCTCATAGCCGTGCTCATAAGCCTCACGAAAGTAACGCCGATACACCTCGCGGTCTCCGAGACCAGAGCTGTAATCTTTTGTGCCCTTCTGATAGGCACTCTGTCCCTGGTAGCCATTGCCGTTACGTCCGCTTCGATCTTTGCGGCCTTGTTTGACGCCCTCGTTAAAACCGGCGTTCAGAGCGGTTTGACGCAACTGGAATGAGCCCCCGTAGTTGCCGTAGCCATCATCGTTGCGACCGCGGCGATCGCCGTTGCGGTCACGACCTCTGTTACGATCGTCGCGATTTCGAGTGTCTCGACCATAACTTTCGGAGTTATATCCGTCTTCGAACGCTTCACGGAAGTAGCGGCGGTAGAGTTCACGATCGCCGAGACGCGGGTTGTAGTCTTTCGTGGCTCTCTGATAGCTATTCAAGTTGCGGAGTTCGTTGCGACTGCCGCGGTCTTTTCGGCCTTCCCTGACGCCTTCGTCATAGCCGGCGGTCAGAGCGGTGCGACGCAGCTCCGAAGTGCCGCCGTAGTTGCCGTAACGATCCCAGTCGCGACCACGTCGATCTTGGTCTCCGTTGTCGCGGTTACGGTCTCGACTGTAACTATCGTCTGGATTCTGTGCTTGAGCAGTCAGGCTCAGCGCGATCCCTATTCCAAACAGCATTGAGAACACCAGGAAGGCGGCCCCGATTCTGCTTTGCGATTGATCTGTTTTCATAATTCTCCCTTTTTTCACTTCTCGCAGTAGATTTCCGGGGGACTACGATTAAAGCGTATTCGGGAGGACTTGTATGTGCAGTAGCACACATACCCACTAAAACAGACCCCAATCCACAGATTACACAGATTGATTAAATTGAATCTGTGTAATCTGTGGATAGCGGTTCACTGTACGTTCACCCTTTTGCTGATAATGAGCGTGGTTTCCAGCCCGAGGTGATCCGAAAGAAAGAATTGACCGTCCGTGGGTTGAGGCCGGCGGAATTGGCGTCTTCGGACTCTGCTCAAGTCCACATTGCATTTATGCTCGGGCTGAGGATTCTCGACGAAGATGTAATCGAAGCGACCGACACAATCGAATGGCGGTGGATGATTTGGAGTTCGTGAATCATCACAGTAGTCGGCATTCGTCAACAATCCGGTGCAGACGTTGTCGAAATTTCCTTCCTGAGGTTTGCTGTCGTCATCATCGTTGCGGGCGGTTTGCCCGCCGCCCAGGTTATTGTCGAATACTCCCTCCGCCGCCCATGCGTCTTTCATTCCGATTGCCGCAAGCCGATTCTTCAGCTCGCCGAAATGACCAACATCTGCACCGTCAATATTCAGATCGCCGCAAATGATCCCGACATTCTCCCGGCGATGCAGTGCGTGGTAGAACTCGAACAGCTCGTCGAGCTGATGCTTTTGTATCTCAAAGCGCTCCTCCGGCGTCGATTCCGAGATGTGCCCTTCGAACGGAGTAGCAGCGTTGATCAAGTCCTCCTCCGTTTGTCCAAAACCACCGCCGAACATCAGGTGCGTCGAGAATACTTCCACCGTACCAAACGGCGTGACGATCTCGGTGAACATGACGCCTTTCTCGGCATAAAAGTCGGAGTCCAGGCTTATGTCTTTGCTCGGCCCGATACCCGGAATGAGATCGACACTCGTTGACTTTCCCTTATTACTGTAGGCCTTATTCTCGCGTCGTCCGATGTTGAACTTTTTGCTGATGGTGAAGAGACTGCTCAGTGTGCCGCCAAAGAAATTATCCGGCGGAGATGATCCCCAGGCAGCAAGAACCTCATTGCGTTGCTGTTCCTGCATCACCTCATACAGACAGGCAAAGTCGTACTCAGCGAAGACTCGTTGCCCTATCTCTCGGGCGCGCGAGTGCAGGGCTGGTTTCGCAGTTAACCTGAGATCGGGAAACGGATCCGGCAGCGAGATATGCGCTTCCGTCAAGAATGTGTTGTAGCTCAGAAACTTGATTGTCACTGAATCGGAGTGGCGGCGCACGGCTTCCTTAAAGTTGCGTTGGGAAGCGGGAACTCCAGCGAGCCACCGATGTTGTTTCAGCACTGATGAGAGTTTTATTTCCTGGTGTTTATCGGCGAGCGGATCCATTTCCGCCGCCACCTGTCGCAATGATTTTCCCATGTTGTATGTTCCTCTACTGCAAGGCGACGAGGACCGGAACCAATGCGCGGCCCGACTGCAAGCTTCCCAACGCTTTGCCGATGACGGCGCCAAATGCACGTGCTGGATCGGTCGCTCGCATTGCGTGTCCCGGCGTGGATGAAGTCGTGAGTAAGTCACCAACTTCAACCGGCGAGAAGTCTGCATCGACCTTGCACCAGACCTTTCCCGAGAGGGCAAGCGCACAACGATTGGCGTCGGGTTGACGATCGAGAACAATGCCGGGTCGATAGTTTCCCGCACCGGACACGATCCCACCGACGCGGTGGTCGTAAGCCTCTTCACTTACACTGACTTGATCGTTACCCACCAGCACAACGACGCTGCCTGGTTCGGGCACCATCTCCCCAATCACTCCGAATTGTTCGGCCAGATCAGCTCCGGTCAACTGAACATCGCCATCAACTTTTAGATCACGCGAGATATGCACATGACCACCAAACACGCCGGCGAAACCACCACTCCCATGGACGGCCCTCAGCGCGGCCGGCCCGCTTTGAGATTTAGCATCAACACCAACTGAAGTAGCGCTGGACCCGGAAACACCCGGCCCCGTTTTGCTCTCGCCGAAAACACCCGAGAAGCCACTGCCCTCGCAGACTCCATGAACCCCTTCGCCTTTGCCTCGGCTGACACCAAGAATTCCCGGGCCATTACCGGCATGGATCGCGCGCACTGCGGCGGGTCCGCTTTGAGTTTTGGCATCGATACCTACTGAACTGTTGCTGGCGGCAGAAACACCAGGGCCCGTTTTGCTCTCGCCGAAAACGCCGGAGAAGCCGCTGCCTTCACAAACTCCATGGACTCCGATACCGTTCTTTTTGCTGAGCCCGAAGACTCCTGGGCCATTTCCTGCATGGACGCCACGCACAGCAGCGGGTCCGCTTTGAGTCTTAGCATCGATGCCTACTGAACTAGTGCTGGAGCCGGAAACACCGGGCCCAGTTGCACTCTCACCAAAAACACCGGAAAAGCCGCTGCCGGTGCTTTGTCCAATTACTCCATTGGCTGGTCCAATTCCAAGGACGCCAGTACCGCCATCTCCTGTCTGTGTGCCGAGAACGGCGGCGATGTTCGGATCGTCAGAATCAGCAATTACATTTTTCATGGTTTACCCCTTTTGATGAATGCGGATTAAATTCTTCGGCCAATGGCGGCCGTTAGTAGTGAAGTGGGAATCGCGCTTGGATCGGGTCAGTACAGGGAGCGGTAGCGACCTGGTCCGTGATCAGCACGCGATATTTCCGAAGATTTTGACTCCAATGGTTTGACCAGGTCGCTACCGCTCCCTGTACTGACCCGATCCAAGATCGTTTTCACTCTTTGTAGAAGCTGAAGTGCTTACCCAACTCGGCGAGAGGTTATACCCGCTGGCCAGGAGGTTTAGATTCGCGCGCAGTTTGGACCAATCGTTCCTTGCGCGGTCGGTAAGCTGGTTGTCATGCATGAAACTTTCGAGAGGCTGGGCTTGATCTAGCAGGTGCTGGACGTCGTTAGGAACCAACTCCCTGGCATCGAAACGAGTGCGGACTTGATCGGTAGCCTTTTTGAAACCGCGCAGAGCATCATTCATGATGCCCTCGCTTCTGGTCCGATCGTAAGGTCGTTGGGAAAAGGCATCGGTAAGACTCGTACGAAATGTATCGCCGCCATTCTCGATCTGCTGAATTAGCAGATTGAGTTCACTGTCGGACAGTCGGAACGATCGATTTGAGTCGACCTTCATTGGAATCAGTTCGTTCCACCGCCAACTGACGCCATAGGCACCCGCCAGTGTGTTCAGATCAGTTCGCACCGATGCCCAGTCATTCTTGACCCGAGCGTTAAAGGTATTCTGAGTTATGAAGCTGTTGATGGGCGATGCCTTTTGCAGGATGCTCTCAACGTCGGACGCAACTGCAAGCCTCCGAGTGAACTGATCCCTGAATTCTTTAATAACGAGATCAAAGTCGGATTGGAATGTGCTGACGTCATTTTGAGGCTGCGTTTGGTCGATGCTGCCCTGGACCAATGCGACATTGAGACTGTTTCGGAACCTGCTCGAGCTTCGTTCAAGTCGTTGCAGCATGATGCCGACCTGCCGGGTGTTATTACGGTTAGGCTGCGGCTGAGCCTGTACATTCAGGCCGATGATGATTGGAAACAGTAACAGGATAAAAACAGAAGTGATGCTTTTTGTGATCGTCATTTTTCTTCTTTCGGCTGCTAAGCACACGTCGCAAGTCAGGAACTCCACCCGAGAATCCTAAGCTGAAATAAATGGAGTGTTATGGACGCGGAGATCACAACTCTTCTTCAGCTCTACTGAAAATTACAAGCGGCTCAAGAAGAAGGTTGCTGGCCCGATCCCGGATGTCGAAAGATAATTTCTACAGGAAGCTGGCGATTTATAGCAGTCAAAGAAAAGAAGGTCTGTGCGCTAACACACATACCTAAAGAGTCCCTATTCAGGTTTATGTTCCGGCTCCACGGAGAAGCCCATGGACTTGAATAGTCCGAAAAGGTGCAACATCGCCGACCGGATTTCGCCCTCGACTGCCGCGGGCGACTGCCCGAGTTCCTTTGCGATTTCAAGACTGGTCATCCCGGAAAAGAATGCGAGCTCAATCATGCGGTGTTGCTGGGGCGGGATTGCTTCCAATGTTGCGCGAACGAGTCGCCGCTGTTCTGTGATGTTGATTGAGGAGGAGGGAACTGCAGTTAACTTAGTTTTGTGGCGCCTCTTCCGGAACGTCTCGCTATTAATAGTGAGTTGATTGCAGAGACGTTCGATGGCACGCCGGTGTGCCATAAGTATAAGCCAGGTCAGCGGCCTTTCATTCTCTTTGCCGAACTGAGCGGCCCTGCGTCGTACTTCTTCATAGAGTTCAGACAACACTTCTTCCGCCGTCTGAGTGTGCCCTAAAATACGCAACAAGAGACCGAAGAGCAGTCCATTCGTAGCCTCAAAAAAGAGACGGAAAGCAGCTTCATCACCTCTCGCTATCCACGGGAGCAGAGTACCAACCTGATCGGCGGTCAACTGCTGAGGTCTTACCAAAGAAAGTACTGTTGTTCGCGATAAGTTCAAGCCGCGTTTCCTTCAAGCAATGAGTAGCTCTTTTTTTTGAATCTGTAAGTTTAAGAGAACAGCCGAGCAATAGTATGTGCGCTGTCACACATATGGCCTCGCACAAAAAGTCGCGATTCAGGGTGGAGCGCCAAAGGCGCGAAATATGAGAGCCAGGGGCAAGCGCCGAGCAACGTGAGGCGCGTCGCCCCTGGATCACAATCACAATGACTGTGAAGCTCTGAAAGAGCGGAATAACGAACGACGATATTTCGCACTTACAGTGCTCTATTCAACTAACGTCTGCGAACCAGGGGCGACGCGCTTCGCGTTGCTCAGCGCTTGCCCCTGGCTGTCATATTTCGCGCCTTTGGCGCTGCCCCCACCGGATTCCGACTTTTGGGGCAAAGCCGCCGCAACTAACTTCAACGTGCTGCGTCGCCGCGGGCGTATCGGCCTTCGTGCACTAAGTAGTTCCGGATGACGATGGTGCAAAATGAAATTCAAACTCTGATGGCCGGGTAGACCAAGCACAGCGGCAGCCTTGGTAACAGAACCGTCAGTATCTTCCAGCGCCATCTGAATAAATCGACCTTCATGACGACGCAAAGTCTCACTTAGCGAAAAGGTGGTCCAATCCGGGCGCGCGGTATGGATCAATGAGATCGCGCGCCAGGCACACTCAGTTAAGCGCCGGCGCGTCATGGTATTCTGCGTATGTTTCAAAAAGCCGCGAGCACTCTCGACCAAAGAGCAAAGCTCATCCTCAGTTAACTGTTTGGGTAACTCTTCAATCAGAGCCAGAGCGGCCAAACCTGCTTTTTCCAAATCACCCGCACGCTCCGCAATATCGATGGCCTTTTCGAAACTTGCGCGCGCTTCTGTTGCTCGTCCAAGTTTGGCGAGTGCGACTCCGTGCGTTGTGAGCGCCTCCGCAAACGAGGGTTTCTGATCGCCTTTTTCAAGAGTGCGAATCGCACCGTCAATGATCTTCTCTGCTTTTTGAATTGCTCCTTCGGCAAGCAAAACACGAGCACGCGAATCTTCGAGTTCGGCGAGATGAATACTGTCGTTGAGTTTGGTGTAAAGAGCTTGTGCGCGATCCAAATGATCGTGTGCTTCAGCAAATCTTCCGAGTTCCAGATAGAACATGGCAAGATTGTTTTGGACCACTCCCTGGTAGCGAGTGTGGCCAATTCGTCCCCAGTAGAAATTTGCGGCATTAAACTCTCTCAGGACACTATCGATGTAATTTTCCCGATCGCCGTGCGCACCGAGTCTTTTGAGCGCGATGGCCATCACGTTATGGAAATTCCCTCTGAGTACATCGTTGGCAACTTCAAATACCGAGACTGCGGCATTCAGTTTGTTGACTGCATCTCCCGGGCGGCTGGCTGCCACCTCGATCATTGCGCTTCGCAATACCGCCCGCGCTTTGAGATCTCCGTCTGCGTCGTCGAGTCGGGCCAGTGCTTCGACGAAGAGTGTTCGGGCGACGTCAAACGAGCCTTCACGTAGGCAGCACAGCGCTATTTCTGTTTGTGCTTCTGCGACTTTCTTGATATTGCCGAGGGCTCCAAAAATCGCCACACTTTCACTCAATAAATCCTTTGCGATTTCCTGAGAACCTTTGATCACCTTGATGTTGCCGACCCAACCAGTCAGCAGTCCAAGTAACAGCAGTACTTCCGCAGCCGTGGCTCTATCCAAGGTGTCGAGGTTAGGACGCTTACCTACTCCCAACCAGAGATCATCCATGGCGCCACAGGCGGCGTCGAAGTTGCCGGTCTTTTCGAACTCTCGGGCTAACTTGCAACGCAGGCGCACGCGTTCGTCGTGCGAAAGACCTGGATCAGGAATTTGCTGGATGAGGGCTTTAACTGCGAGCATACTTCCCTATTATCCGAGCTTAGTTTGTTGAGACTTGACTAACTTCAAAGTGCTGCGCCGCCGGGGACGTATCGGCCTTCGGACATTGAGCAGTTCCGGATGGCGGCGGTGCAGAATGAAATTCAAACTTTGATGGCCAGGCAAGCCCAACAGAGCGGCGGCCTTGGTCACCGAACCACCGGTGTCTTCCAGCGCCATCTGAATAAAGCGAGCCTCATGACGACGCAAAGTTGCATTGAGCGAGAAGGTGGTCCAATCCGGGCGCGCGGTGTGTATCGTCGAGAGGGCGCGCCACGCGCACTCTGTTAACCGCCGCCGCGGTAGGGTGGCCTGAGTATGTTTCAAAAACCCGCGCGCACTTTCAACGAGGGAGCAAAGCTCGTCCTCAGTGAGATATTCCGGCAACTCTTCAATCAGAGCCAGGGCCGCTAATCCTGCCTTTTCAAGATCACCGGCTCGCTCCGCAATATCGATGGCTCTTTCAAACGTGGCGCGCGCCTCGGTTGCTCGTTCGAGTCTAGCCAGTGCGACCCCACGAGTTGTGAGTGCCTCTGCCAGCGTTGGTTTCTGATCGCCTTTCTCGAGGGTGCGGATCGCGCCGTCAATGATCCGCTCGGCTTTCTGGAGCGCTCCTTCTGCGAGCAAAACACGAGCACGCGAATCTTCGAGCTCGGCGAGGTGAATACTGTCGTTAAGCTTGGTATAGACGGCCTGAGCACAATCCAGGTGATCGTGCGCTTCCGCGAATCTTCCCAGTTCTAAATTGAACATGGCAAGATTGTTTTCGGCGACTCCCTGATAACGCAGGTGTCCGAGTTGCTTCCAGTAAAAAAGCGAAGCTTTACACTCTCTTAGAACACTATCGATGTAATCTTCTCTACTGCCTCTCACTCCCAAGCGTCTAAGCGCTAGCGCCATCTCACTATGGAACGCACCTCGGAGATACGAGCCGGCTTCGAATACTGAGGCAGAGTTAGTCAAGAGTTTCACTGCATCCTTGGGGCGACTGTACTGGATCTCGAGCATTGCGGCTCGCAATACCGCAAGGGCTTTTAGATCACCATCGTTGTCATCAAGTTGGGCCAGGGCTTCAGCAAGGAGGGAGCGGGCGATGCCAAAAGAGCCCTCGCGTATCCAACAGATCGCCATCTCAGTTTGCACTTCTGCAACTCTCTTGACATCGGCAAGTGATTCAAAAATCGCGATGCTTTCTGTCAGTAGACTTCGGGCGCTTTCCTGAGAACCCTTGACCACCCTTATGTTGCCAATCCACCCCGTTAGCACACCGACTCGCAGCAGCACGATTGCGGCTGTGAAATCGTCCAACAGGTCGAGGTGCGGACGTCTGCCTAAACCGGACCAGAGATTCTCCAAGGTGCCACAGGCAGCGTCGAAGTTGCCGGTTTTTTCGAACTCCCGAGCTAACTTGCAACGCAGTCGCGCGCGTTCGTTGTTCGAGAGATCCGGATCGGGAATCTGTTGAATCAGCTCTTTGACCGCGAGCATAGATTGAGTGCTCTCTGAAAGTTTCGAGCCTTGGGGAGTTGCCAGGCGCAGAAGTGGCGCAAGATTAAGTCGTGAGTAAGGAAAATGGCAAGAGTGATTTTGAAGATTCTTCTAAAATCTCGTATTGAACGGAAAGGGTTTAGCTATTTTGCCATTGCAATGGCATCGAGAATTGAGCTATGGACCGTCTTTGGCGTAACAGCTAGGGCCGCACTTGGATGGGGTCAGTAAAGGGAGCGGTAGCGACCTGGTCTGCGATCAGAGTGCGAGTCTTCTAAC
>DASWUM010000078.1:0-3652 GCA_036401595.1 Pyrinomonadaceae bacterium | reverse complement strand
CCCCCCGCCCCTACAGTACGTTCCGAGGGCTTTGTTAAGTCGCGAGGGCTTTCTCAGCCTTTGTACGCACGAAGGCGTAGTTTACTGCCGGTAGCGAATTGAACTTCGCTGCTTTCGTGAACGAAGCTTTGGCATTCACCGCGTCTCCCTTGCCCTGATACGCCTGGCCGAGGAGATAAAGCACCTGCGGGTTTTGTTGATTGGCCTGGCCCAGTTCCGCGATCGCGTTGTCGTAGTTCTTTTCTTCGAGCGCGATGCGGCCCGCAAGCTCGTGTGCCTGCTTCAACTGGTTCGCATTCTTGGCAGCTTCGGTTCCCTTGCGGAAAGTGTCAGTCTCGGTCTTTGCAGTCGCGAGATCTTTCTTCGCAATCGCAACCCGAGCGAGATTGTAATGATGAAAAAGCGCTGTGTTGTCCTTCACCGCTTGTGAAAGTCCCGAGTCGGCAGTTGTCTTCAACGCCTGTTCGTAGGCTTTCTTTGCATCGTCAGCTTTTCCCATCTCGAGCAGGATGTTGCCCTTCAACTGCAGGTCGCCTGTCATGGCGGCAGCGTCGTTAACCTTCTCTCCCAACGCATACTGTTTCGCAACTTCCGCAAGCGCCTGATCAAACTTTCCGTTATCGACTGCAACAACTGTCTGGCCAAACAAAGCAGTGCGACGTTCGCCATCGGTACGAGCTTTGTCAGTCATCTTCTGCAACTCAGCCTGCGCGTCGGCAGCTTTGCCTTCGTAAGTCAACGCGGCGGCAATCCCGAAGTGGGAGTTGACGAAGTTTTGATCGACTGAAAGCGCTTTGTTGTACTGCGTGATCGCTTCATCAAACCGTCCCATCTTCAGGAGCAGCTCGGCGTACGAATCATAAGGATTCGGATCGTTGGGAATGAGTTCGATGTATTTCTTGAAAGCGTTTTCCGCATCGCCGTAGGCCCCGTTCTGTCGATAGGCATAACCGAGTATGTTGAAGGCGGTGGAGTAATCGGGCGCGATCTCAGTGGCACGCTTGTAGTGTGTAATTGCCTGCGCGAAATCCTGCTGGCCAAAGTAATAGCCGCCCAGGGTGAAATGTGCGCGCTCGTCGTTTGGATAAGCGGCGACGAGCTTCTCGAGAATTTCTTTTTGCTGCGTTGGGTTTGCGTTCGCGGCAGCATCGTTCGCCTGGATCAGCATGCGTTCGCCGTCCGATGCTTTGTCAGCGAGAGCGACTGCCTTTTTCAGGTGATCGAAAAACTCTTTAGCCGTGGGCGAGACATTCGCGCGGTTTAGCTCGGCCAGCGCGAAATTCGGATCGAGTGTGATCGCTTTGTCGAAATGTGCGATTGAATCCGTGATGCGAAGTTTTTCAGACAGATCGCGGCCGGCGAGAAACTCTTTGCGTGCTTCTTCCGAGGAAGTTGTGATGGCGATCTTGCCGGTGGCGGCGGTTTTTTCAGTTGATGCAGTTGCTTTGTTTGATTCGGCCTGCTGGCAAGCCGTAAAAGCCAGTGCACTTATCAGCAGAGCGATTACAAAAGACGTGCGAAGGTGTGCGTTTCGCATAGTTGGCAGTACTCCTCCTTCAGGGCAGACGTATGGACTTTGGGGAAGATCGAGTTGTGGTTGGTGTGGGAAAGCGGAAATTAAGCATGATGCGGTGCTTTCGTCAAGACATTTGTGACGAAAGCGGAGTAGGAGGCTTTGCCCAAACGAAGAATTCCTCCCGCAACGGCGCAACGGCGCAACGAAGAAGTTTGTTAGAAACGCTGCCTGGCGTTGCGCCGTTGCGCCGTTGCGGGAGGAATCTTTGTGGGACCTTTTGCCCTACCAGTTGATCACAAACTCACGCAGCATGTTGATTCCGAAGCTCGTGAGTAACGTGGTGGTGCCGCTGCGTAAACCGTCCTTGAAATTGTATCGATTCGGATACCAGGTTTCGCGCGCAACGATTGCGCCCGTGTAAACTCCGGCAAAGCGCGGCACCGAAACAACTCGATCGCCGTTTCGCTTGCGCGAGGTGACATTCTGAATGAGTGCATCTTTGAGCCGCGCACCGAAACCTTCCCGCTTGCTTCGTTCGAAACCAGTATCAAGACCCATCGCCTCATCTAGACCATAAGTGACTGTCTGCTGAATCGCGTTCTGGCCCAACCCGGAAGCGTAACGCTTCCCGTAGCCTTTCATTCCCTGCCCCCACTCCTCGGGACTATCGCGCCATTGACTGATGCCCGCCGAAGCTCCAGTTCGCACGAGGCGAAATGGTCCAATCATATTCTTGATATAACGTTTGAGACGTTCGCTTTCGGTTGGAAAGACGTAATCTTGATTAGTCGCCTGCTGATTAGTCGTCGTCTGAGACTTCGTATCGTCCTGACCAAATGCTGAAACCGCTGCCGCGCCCACCAACACCAATACCCCAATCATCCGCCGAAAAAGATTCATAATCGTGCCACCCCCGGCCGGGATTGTACGGCATGAAGTGACACGATTGTTTTCACAAAAAGGCACAAACTATAAATTTTGTGGGATTTTGTGGTCCATCAAGGTTTGTCGGTAACTTTTAGTTCTTTCACAGGAACGCCGTCGCTCCAGACGCCCATGAAACGTTGTTGAGGTGTGTTGCCGAGGGCGTACTCACGGTTTTTGCCGTGGAAGGCGGCGTCAGTGAGGGCGTCGAAGAGTTTCCAGGTGCCGTAGTAATCCAGTGCGTTGATAAGCATCGTTTCGGGACGGACGCGTCGCGAGATCTGTACGTCGCCAATACCGGACGGACCGCCGCCAACACCTTCCCCATTGTCGTAACTCTTATCCATCGCCGTTGGTGCGCGATGGCTCGCCTGCAACGGCGGCGTTCCATGTGAGTCTGAAACCATCAGGATGAAGTCTTTGTTCGCCGCGGGAATGCGTGTCGATTCGTAATAGATTCGTTTCGCATCAGTATCGCGAACCAGACCGTCTTGATCTCCAGCAATCGCAAGCAGCAGCGTCTCAGCCGGTAACTTCTTCAAATCCGCAAGCGGAACATTAATTGGCGCGTCTGTTATCCCGGGCTCGACGGACATCACGGCCCGCACGCGCGGCAGTTTCGATTCAGCCGCCAATGCCGCCACGTTCGCGGCGAGCAAACCACCAAGCGAGTGACCCACGGTTGCAAACTTACTGAAGTCAGCCGTGACGTGTCCCTTTTCAGTCTGCAAACGATTGACTGCATCCTTGAGGGCGCCGATCGTGTTTGGTGTGAAGTCATTAATCGGCGTTAGGAGGTTGGCCTGGTAACGCGGATAGATGACGATGTTTCCACGCCGTACGAGATGATCTATCCACGCTCCGTAATAGAGCGGATTCATACCACCCCAGCCATGCAGGAAAACGATTACCGGCGCGGTGCGCGGCTTTGGCGAGTCAGGCTCGTAGATCCAGTATTCCTGTCCGCCTTTGCCGTAGCGATTCTTTACGACTGAGGCGTGCACATATTGCTTGCCGCCCGGACCGGTTTGAGGTTGCGACGGTGGAGTGACACTTTGCGACGAAACGATGTTGAGAGAGAAGAGTACGAGCGTGATACCTAAGAATGCCGGTATGAAAATCCTACGAAACATACTCTTCCCTTCTTTGGAGTGCGGCGGCCTGGCGCCGCTTTAGCCTTGTTCCGGCCCGATCGATGACAAAGCGGCGCCA
>DASWUM010000077.1:0-14930 GCA_036401595.1 Pyrinomonadaceae bacterium | reverse complement strand
TGACCCTCTCAGTTCTCCAAGGCATCTGCAGCTCCTCCTGGCGCCGCAGCTTACTTGGTTAACTGTAAAGGATGTCATGATAACGATCTGTAAAGGATGTCATGATAATGAACACCTCCGTGGCCGCCCCTGCGTCGAACTCCTGCACTCTACGTCTCTAACGACGCCAACAATTCTGTTATCCGCCCGCTGCCGCGGGCGGGATTTCAGAGTTTAAGTGCAAAGCAGCGTTAGTCTAGTAATCGCTTCTTCTCAGCAGTGCAGACGATTCGGAATCAAGGTACAGCGTCACGCTTTCATGCTGTTGCAGAATTGATGCCGGACGCACAGGATCGACGGACAACGAGAAGCAGTCTCTTACTGCCGCCGCTTTCCTTTTATCCGGAGCAATGCACAGAATTTTGCGACTCTTCATGATTTGTCGGATCGACATCGAAATCGCCTGCGTTGGAACTTCATCGATGTTCTCAAACCAACCTTCACCAACTTGTTGTTGGCGACAGGCCTGATCAAGGTTAACAACAATGTAAGGTTCTTCGCAGACGAAATCCGCGGGCGGGTCATTGAATGCGAGATGTCCATTTTCACCGATGCCGACAAATGCGACATCAACTGTTTGTTGCGCGATCAACCGGCCAACACGACGACATTCCTCATGAACGTCATCAGCCTCGCCGTTGATCAGATGGAATAAGCGCGGATTCACGTGGTTGATAATCCGCTCTTTCAGATATCGGCGAAAGCTCGCGGGATGAGATTCAGGTAACCCCACATACTCGTCCAAATGAAAGCATACGACTTTACTCCAGTCGATCTTCTCAACGACAAGCGCATCGAGAAACTCAAACTGCGATGCCCCGGTGGCTGCAATTACGTAAGCGGCGCCACGCTCGTCGATAGCCTGCTGAATTATTTGCGCCGCGTCTCGCGCCCCAGCCTTACCTAGCTGAACTTTTGTGTCGAAGATTTCTATCTGCAACTCTCATCTCCCATTATGGCGTTTGCCAGGCCCCTGTTGCCGCTGATCTCTCGACGGCGTCGAGCACTCGTTGATTCTTAACTCCATCTTCAAAATTGGGAGATGGCGAACGCTTTTCTGCGAGCGCTTGAAGCAACTCCAAAACTGTGTGAGTAAAAGTATGCTCGTATCCGATGATGTGACCGGGAGGCCACCAGCCTTTCAAGTATGGATGCGTCCGATCAGTAGCTTGAATCGTTCTGAAGCCGCTGTTTGGTCCAACATCTGAATAAAACTCGAGCTCGTTCATTCGCTCCAGATTAAAAACGAGACTGCCCTTACTGCCGTTAATCTCGAATCGGTTGAAATTCTTGCGACCCGTCGCATATCGAGTTGCTTCGATCGATCCAATTGCTCCGTTCTGAAACTTCACGAGGGCTAATGCTGCGTCGTCTACGTCTACGTTTGCCATGAGGCCGCTCTCACCGGTCGGTCGCTTGCTCACAAAAGTCTTGAGCATTGCTGACAATTCAGAAATCTCACCAACGAGATAACGAGCCAGATCTACAGAATGTGAAAAAAGATCTCCCAAAGCTCCTGATCCCGCTTCAGACTTATGCAATCTCCAACGCGTCGGGAACTCCGGATTTCGCAGCCACTCCTGTAAGTAAGTCGCGCGGTAGTGATAGATGTTTCCTATCTCACCTGCATCGATCAATTGACGCGCCAGCGTCACGGCAGGTGCACGCCGGTAGTTGTGACAGATCATGTGAACACAACCATTTTCCTCGGCCGCTTTGAGCATTTGCTCGGCTTCGGAAAGGGAATTGGCGAGCGGCTTCTCACAAAAAAGTATTTTGCCTGTTTTAGCCGCCGCAAGCGCGATAGGACCATGCGTGTAGCCGGGTGAACATATATCAACCACGTCGATGTCGCTGCGGCTGACAACCTCCTCCCAGTTAGTCGAGTATTCCTCCCATTGAAAGTGATTTGCGACACGCTTTACTTCGGTTTCATTGCGACCGCAGATAACTTTCAGCACGGGCTCGTAAGGCACCTCGAAAAAGCTGCGCACCTGTCGCCACGCATTGCTATGCGCGCGTCCCATAAAACCGTAGCCAATCATTGCGATGTTAAGTTTATTCATGCAGTTATAAAACGGAGTGGGCAATATATTCAGCCGAACGAAAAGCCAGGGCCATGATCGTCAATACAGGATTAAAGCCCCCATTCGTCACATGGAGTGACCCATCAACGACAAATAGATTGTCGTGACTGTGAATCCGTCCCCATTTGTCTGTCACGGAAGCGGCCGGATCACTGCCCATGCGACAGGTGCCGGCCTGATGCTGCCGCCCGCTTAGAATCAAACCAGGTTGAGTACTCCAAATTTTTTCGCAACCGCTGGCGCGGAGCCATTGCTCGCCACGCTGTCGCATGAACTCAGCGGCAGCAACTGTAGCGGGATGTGTCGTGCCGCTGAGACGCGCAACGGGAATGCCCCACCGGTCACGTACAGAATCGTCGATAGTTACACGTCCCTCACGATTGGGAATGTCCTGAACTGGTCCACGAACGTGCATAACGCGAGTGTAGTTGTCGCGCATGAAGCGCTTGTTTTCGATACCCCAACGCGGAAGATCCGGCGGTAACGAGTCGTACCAGAAATCGATCGGAGGTTTGATGAAGTCATCTGCGAGCATGCCGCCGCCGATGATTTCAGGATTGTCGTGATTGAACTGCGTAGTTGCGATCGTCACCCCTGGTCCAATGCCGTTGAAAACCTTGTCGGAAGCTATTCCGTAAGCGCGCGGATAGAGATGACCCTGGAGATTTCGGCCCACTTGATCGTACTCATTTCCAAGACCAGCCGGGTGAAATGATGACCGTGAATTCAGCAATAGTCGCGCCGATTCAATCGCACCGGCAGAAACAATGACCGTCCTGGCGCGCGCCGTTTCACGTCGCGTAGCTCCCGATGAATCTTCGAGATATGACACGCCTGTTACAGTCCCGTGTCCATCCGTTTCGATCGACTCAACGACGGTCGAGGTCTTCAGCTCACAATTGCCGGTCGCAATTGCCCGTGGGATCACCGTGTTTTGCGAACCGCTTTTTGCATCAGTCGGACACGCAAAGCCGACGCAGTACTTGCAGCCGATACACGAAGCTCGTCCCTGGTAGGGCTCGGTGTTGATTAACAAAGGAACAGGACTGGTTACCCAGCCAAGTTGTCGTGCCGCGCTCTGCAGAGCTAACGTTTGTGGATTTGGTGGTACTGGTGGTAATGGGTAATTCCGAGCGCGTGGAATCTGATGTTGAATGGAGTTGCCATCGCCGGCCGCGCCTATTTCCCATTCAGCGCGTTCATAAAAAGGCTCGAGCGTTTCGTACGAGATGGGCCAGTCAGCGAGCGAGCTACCTTCCGGAACGCCATACTTGCTCGCCATCCGAAAGTCGTCCGGATGAAAACGCCACGCTTGCGCGCCATACACACGCGTACCGCCGCCAAGGCACGCCGCATTATTGTGATAGTCAACTTCGTAAGGCTTGACGACCCGCGATCGACCGTCCGGGCCGACAAAGACGCGCGGGTTACCAAACGGATCAGGACCAGCGTTGTGTCCATAAATTGCGAGCCGCTGGTTGCGCAGATGATCGCGACCTACTTCGGCAAAACTTAACTGCGGACCTCGTTCCAATAACAGAACGTGTTTACCAGCCTCTGCCAGCACGCAAGCGACTATTCCGCCTCCAGCACCTGATCCAATGACAATTGCGTCGTATTCGTTCATGAATCTGAAACGTCTTCAAACCCCGTCATTACCCATGAAATGGCTTTCCGGTTACCGCCCTGTTGCGGGTCGCTATAAAAGCCTTCAGCCGTTGTGTTAACGAGCATTTCAAAAAACTGTGACGGTGAAATGAACCAGGTGGCCTTCACGTCACCAGTCTCAATGGCTGCGAGGGTTGAGATTTTCTGGTCCGGAGTAAGTTGGGCGAAGGAAGTGTCCCAGCGCGCCAGCGCTTCAGCTTCGATTCCTTCGATACCGGCACGAAAGAAGCCGGATCGCGACGCGAGATCGGTGCGAAATAGTCGTTTTAAGTAATCGCATACTCCGGCATCGTAAGCACCGGGAAAGTCGTCGGGAGGGATCAAACAATCAACCACCGCGCGAAGCGTTTCTGGATTCATGACCTACCTGAGCTCGATAGTTTTCTCGACCACTGTGCCCGTTACGACATCAGTTGAGCGAATCAAGTACTTGCCCGCCTGATCGTTCAGAGCAAACGGTAATGTGAACGTGCTACGTCCGTTCTGAACCAAAACATTGCTGGAATAAATCGGCAAACGAGTGCCATCGGGAGCGTAGACGTGACAACGGACGAGCGTTGTGCCCGGAGCTGTCGAACTCAAATTGAATGAGACGTGATCACCGCGCTTTGCTGAAATCGGACTCTCGACTTTGAGTTCATTCTCCTGCGAACTTAAACCAATCACGAGCGCGTCGCCGACAAGAATCGTGCTGTGGACCACGTCAGTAAACCCGAGCTTTTTACCTGACCGGACGTCGGTAACATAGAATTTGCGCGGCAGTTTGATCGTTAACTCTTGTTTCGCAACCTGGCCCAGGTTTGCGTCCGTGTAAGTGGTCACTCCATCCTGACCGCGAACGCCGGCGATCGCAACATTGTCCTTCACAATCGCAACGATCTCCGCGTTACCAAATCTGTAACGCGCGATCTGTGCCTGTGACAACGGTCGTCCATCGGGCGATGTCACCCGGATCGCTGGGAGTATGCCTGCCTTGGTAAAGAACATGCCGGCGAGTTCGCGATAAGCTGCTCCGCCAAAGTTTGCCGCGCGCTGTTTCGAATACTGATCCCAGATCGTATTGAGATAAACGGTCCAACCCGCACCGGTGTGATTGACGATCGCCGCATAATTGTTTGCGATCGTGAAGAGAGCCGTCCCGCCTGAAGTCCTTACGTCAGGCTCTGCGATGCGAATGCCTGCGAGTTCCGGGGCCTGTATCCCGTCGATACTGTGCGACCAATGAAAGACTTCACCCGTAATGAATTTCAATTCGCGCTTGTCCGCCTCGGCAGTGGTAATGCCGAACAGTTTGTTCAACTTATTATTGGTCTGCCATGCGCAGTGCTGGTCCATCCATCCCGGCGCCGCATCAGCAATTACGACGCCACCACGCTCAACAAACTCTGAAAGGTGCTGAACCTCTTCAGGCGAGAGGGCAAATGCAAGTGGAAGGATAACGATCTTGTACTTGTCGTTGGCGATTCCTTTTGTCGCCACGTCCTCTGATGAAACAAAGTCAAACTGTAATCCCAGATCCTTGATCGTTTTGACCCAACCATCGCGGTTCGCGGTAAAGCTCAAGCGAGCTTTATCTGCCACTTCATCGTCGTCGTCACTGCTGCGTTGGTGGTAGCCGAGGATGCTCGCAGCGTGAATTGACGGCATTGAGTAGTAGAGTGCAATGCCATCTTGTTGACGCGTTGATTCCATCAGCAGCTTGCCAACGCCTTCGGACCTGAGCGAGCTGAAAGCTTTTCCCATGTCCCGCGCAGATGCCGAATGAGTGAGGTCAGGATTGAGAAACGAATACATCCAAAAGATATTCGGATGCAGCACATTATGAATTGCCGCAGTCCAGATGGCGTTTTGAACGGCGAGACCATGTGAGCCATAGCCGGTCCAGAAGCCAATCATTGCCTCCGGCTTGGCAAAAGATCGATGCATGTCCCATTGGTTGCCGCCGTCGTAGGAGAGAAAGTCGTCTATTACTCGATCGAGACGAGACCAGTCGGCGCCGTTGTACGCGTTCGTAGCCTGCGTGCCTGAAACGGCAATGTGTGCATCCGGATCACCCTCGATCGCAGCCTCGCGCGCTGTTTGATAAGCGCGCGCGAAGGTGATTTCCATAAACGTTCGATGGTCCGCCCAGGGCGCAAAGTTTCTCGCCTTTCGAGCTTCGTCAGTAGTGTAGGGAACTACAGACGACCAATCTGCAAAATTCGTCCGCCACTCTTTGTTCAGCACGTCAAGACTCTTGTATTCCTGCTGTAACCAATTGCGAAAACCCTCGAGTGTATGTGGATTCCAGTCAAAGTCGACGGCATCGCCGTACGACGTCAATGAGCCTTCGTCACCAACAAAGTAGTAGTCCATGTTGTACCGCGCTTTGTTGCGAGCCGAAGCGCGCACAATGTCGGAGAGATTCTTCAAAACGGCCGGATCGTTGAATGACGGAGTTCGCTGCAGAAACTTTTTGTCGCCAGTTCGTTTGTAGAGTTCTTTCTTGGTGAGATACCCGAGTGCTTCGAAGTCACCCGTCCGTTGGTAGTCTGCAATCGCGCGTTCCATATCCTGAGGGGTAGTTGGACCACGATCGTACCAGTACACTCCAAAGGTTCCGCGGGGAATGTTTAGAGAGTTATCCACGTCATTGGACCAGGTGAATCCAGTGTCGGCAGCCGCGTTGCGCACCATTTGCATCTGCGCATCCTGCAGATAATGTTTCGTGCCTCCAAATGAGACGAGGGCGGTGTACTCTTTGGGTCGACGCTGGTCCTGGACCACCATCGCGGGCTTGGCTCTGATTTGATCGATGACAGCGCCACGCCCATTCACGAGTTCACCGGTAATAAGGGCGAATTTTCCGAGAAAGTCTTTGAGCTGAAAGGTGAACGTCCGCTCGCCACGAGCAGGAGCGGAAATCGTACCGAGCAGGCGACCTAGATCGTCCGCAACCTGCATTCTCATTTGCAAACCATCGAGGTCGCCGGTCGCACGCAAAACAGCACTCAACGTTTCGCCATTCTTGTAGACGTCGACCCCGGTTTTGGTGCTCGTCATCATGGCGCGTTTGGGTGAGGTGAACGTCGCGGTACCCCAGTTCAGGGTTGAGTTGTCGCTCGAGTCGCGAATGATTACGTCGAATATTTGTCGACCGCCAGGCCAGCCAACTGGAGACTGTAATTTGGCTGCCTCTATTGCAAATGAATTTGGTCCGGAGTTAAGAATCTTCTCAACCGTCGTTGAACCAAGCGCTTGTCCAAACTCGTTTCGCCCGTTTACTTCAATTCGAATCTTCTTTTGACTGGAGGCACTCAGCGACAGTTTTATCTCGCTTTCGTTGGCTGATACCGATTCGATGTGTACCGGAATATCTCTGCCCGCTGCCCACAGCACAGCACGAGCCAGTAGTGAGTACTGATATTCCCAGTAGTCCCAGTGAATCTTGTTTTCGATCGGATTGATACTTTGAGGAGTAAAACCTTCTTCGACGTAAGCCATCGCGACGACACGGCCTTTACCGTAATTGCTTACGCTGACGATCGGATGCGTTCCCGATTTGATAAGTACTTTGCCAGTCGATCTGTATTGATAAAAAGATCCGCCGATCGTCCCTTCCGGCAGCAGTTCGAGCGGCAATCCTTCAGTGATGAAGTGAGTGTCGCCGGATTCCCATTTTCCTTTAGTGACGGCATCGCGATTTATTTCGGGATAGCCGCGCTCATTAACGGTGTCGTCCGGAACGCCGACAAGCGGAGAGATCTCCCAAATGCGCTCGTCACCAACAGCTTCGTCGCCTTTGAATGGATGGCCCTTCACGTCGCCAACAAAGGGATGTAATAAGACGAGACCGGCGCCCGCTTGCACGCGCTTCAAGATCGCGTTACGGGTAGCGCGTGTCATGCGTGACCAGCCGTTTAGACCGGGAATGAACAGCACTTCGTACGGCGTGTTTCCGGTCAGATCTTTTTCCACATAGCCGTAGACCGTGCGAAAGTCGTCACGATCGCCGCGATACTCATGACCGTAAAAGTCACCGATGCCCCAGCAACTGATATCCCAACTGCGATCGATCGAATCTGTGGTGGGTTCGAGAGACAGGCGTTGCATCAATTCGACCATGTCCCTCCCATATTGAATGGAAGGTATGAAGAAACCTTTTATTGGACCTTGTGGCAGCTTTGTGGCCCACGGAACGTGAGGAGTGACTACAGCAGTGGAGTAAGTGATGTCGTTCTTTGCGAAGGAGCTTCCGCCGACGCCCTTCTGGACCTGTGCTGACGTCTGAAATAACAGCAGCGTGATCGCGAGGATCACAAAATAGATGTACTTGGTCATAGCGATGACGTTAAGAAGTTTCTCCCGCAAAGGCGCAAAGGCGCAAAGCGCTGCCGCGTTTCTTGCGCTTCCTTTGCGCCTTTGCGCCTTTGCGGGAGAAACTAAGAACTTGCCGACTCAGCAATCGCAAATCCAACTCGTACTGACGGCAGAATGTCTTCGATCGATGGTTGCGGTCGTTTGCCGGTTCGTAGAGAAAGAACAAACTCCTCCACTTCCTGATACGATCCATTGCGAAGATCTTCAGGCTCTTCTTCCGACGCTTTTGACTTGATTACCTGCTTGCCGTCCTGCCAACACTCAAGCAGACGCTGTGTCCCGGAACCGGCAGTCACGCGCGCACGACAGCCTTCAGCAAACAGCTCGTACGATTCTTCGACCATGCCCGCGGTCGGCAGGATCTCGACATGACCCGTTGCTCCGCCCTCGAACGTCAACGAGATCAAGTACCACGTTGCATCCTTTGATTTGGGAATGGTGACTGCAAAACTTTCGATCTCGCCGGCGAGATGACGTAGAGCGTCAAGTACATGGATTGCAGTTGACCAAATAAAATCCGCTTCATTGCGCTGGTGCCGTATCTGTGTTGCGCGCACGTATTGAAGTGGACCACGTTCCTGCATCCACATACGAGCTTGATTGAGATAAGGCATGAAGCGACGGTTTACCGATACCATGTGTGGCGTTTGAGTCTCCCGCGCAACTTCCGCCAGTTGTTCGATCTCAGCCAGGGAAGTTCCGAGTGGTTTTTCAATTACGCAGGGGATCTGAAGCCGAAGAAGTTTGATTCCCACTTCGACGATCTTGTCCATCGGCATCACGCACACGCAGGCGTCCGGCTTTTCAACCTCTAACATTTGATCCAGATCGGAGTAGGGACGAAGAAAATCGAACGAGCGGCAAAAATCGTTTGCTCTCTCCAAATTGAGATCACACGCTGCCGCCAGTTCGATCACACCCGGATGCGTTGCTGCGTATCTTGATAGTGGAGCAGCGTGGCTCGTTCGCGAGTGTTCGCCGCAACCCGCCAAGGCAATTCGGATCACTTCGCCTCCACGCTCATCCGTCGGACGGAGTCGTCATAAGCAACGCGTTGTACAGATACTTCACGCGCCAGTCTCAAAACGTCTCGTTGATCAACTCGACCCGGCGCTTCTGCCAGACAGTTTGCGGAGCCACAGGCAGTCGCCAGCCGGAGCGTCTCCTCGTCGGAGAGTTGATGTTCACAGGCGACTGCGAATCCGGCCAATGCCGCATCGCCACACCCGACTGATGAACAGTCGCTCAAAACTGATGCACGGGAGATAAACGGATCAGCGTCAGCATTTCGTTGCCAGATCATTCCCTCGGCGCCAAGCGAGATGGCCACACTCTTTGCCCCAGCGTCAAAAAATTGTTGGGTCGCGTCGATAGCGGCAGTTGTGTTGTGGATCGGATAGCCCGTGAAACTCGAAGCTTCATTCCGGTTTGGTTTCACGAAATCAGGTGCGGCGCGAAGCCCTTCGCGTAAAGCCTCTCCGCTTGTGTCAAGCAGAGCGCGACATCCATGCAGGTGGGCCAGACGAATTAGCTGTGCATAAAGATCCGTAGGTGAGCCGGGCGGCAGGCTGCCTGATAGAGCGACTTGTGTGCCTCGATCACTCTCCGCAAAAATGTCGCGACAGGTGGCGAGCAGTCGTTCAACCTCTCCTTCCGTTACGGTGCCGCCTGGTTCGAGAATCTCAGTGACCACGCCATCAGCGGAAACCAGTTCCAGGTTCGCACGAGTCTCCGTTTGGGTGCGGATTACGGTTAACGGAACTCCGAAAGCGGATAAACCTGATTCACACTCTTCTCCAGCAGCACCACCAAGAAACCCAACCCACATCACGTCCACACCAAGAGCCTTCGCAACCATGGCAACATGAGCCGCCTTGCCGCCCGGAAAGGGTTGTGCAGACAAGGCGCGGTTTACTTCGCCGACCGCGATACTCTCGAGTCGCAATCGACGATCAATGGCAGGGTTGGCACTGATGCAGACGAGCATAACAACTAGCCTCCAACAGTCTGGATCTCCGTCTTACGACTCCTTAGCTTCTTCTTTTCTGGTTGCCTCGAGACGCGCAAGCATGTTCTTGATATCTTTGGCGCCTTTGATCGCAACATAGACCGTGATGGTCGAATACCAGATGACGCATGCCATAGTCAGGGCCCACCAAAACCAGTGATTCGCCATTATGCTGTTCTCCCTTCAAGCCGGTTTTGGGGTTTAATTAATGATCCGACAACCATTGCCGCTCCCGACAACACGTACGTGGCAATTCCCGAATAATAGGGACCGATCGACTTCGCCAGGGCGGCAGTGGAGGGGAGTTGTTCCATCACCAGATACGTCACCGGAATGATCGCGCTAATCAAAATCGACGCGCCGGCTCCCCAACTGTTCGCTTTGCGCCAGTAACAGCAAGCAATCAGAAGCACCGAGATACTTGCGAGATAAATGGTTCCAGTCACACCGAGATAGGTCCAAAGATCGCCTTTCAGCGGATACCAGAGCCCGTATAACAGGAGAAAGATTCCGATGAGCGCGATGATGGTGCGATTCCAAAACAAACCTTTGCGCTCTGACCATGGTTTCTTGCGAAGCGGCGCCATGATGTCGTTGTAGATCACACTGCACCAAGTCAACATATACGAGGAGTCGGTCGACATATCAGCAGCTAACATCGCTGCGACCAAAATGCCCATCAAGCCTGCCGGAACAGCCTTGCTCAGGTAGGTCGGCATTGCTTCAAGTGTGTTTGCAACTGGTCCAAGTGTGGCGAGTGCTGCGATCCCCCAGATTCCCGGAATCAAAAACCGACAGACAAAAAAGAACGCGGTGCCGGTGTAAACCCTGCGACCGGTGCGCGTATCCTTTGCAGCCAACACTCGCGCAATGATCGTTTGCCAGGTGAGTACAGCGGCTATATTCAACATGAGATTGAACAGTACGTACTGCCATCCCATCGTTGGATTCACAAAAGGGTTGAAGCCGCCGGCGCCGTAATTTGTTTCGACAGTCGTTACGAGTTTTTCCCAACCAACATTCATCAGGATGAGAATGGTTACAAGGATCAGTCCCACGCTCATCACCACGAATTGTAGAAAGTCAGTGACGAGCACCGAGAGCATGCCGCCGAGAATCGTGTAGACGGCCACGCCGACGAGCAGCGCGGTCATCATGATTTCGAGATAGCGCACGTCGAGTCCGGCGACGAGTACAAGGAACTGACCACCGGTTCTCAGGAAGACGCCCATGTTGAGCAATCCTCCGAGCACGATAACAACGCCGGAAGCCCAGCGAATCCGTTTGCCGAATTTCTGTTCAAGCAACTCCGGAATTGTCATCACACCTGAATCGCGCAACGGTTTGATTACAAAACCCGTCAGACCGACTACGGCCATTGCGATTGCCATTAGGATGCCGGGCGTCGCTCCTGCAAAACCCTTCTCGTAACCATTCTGCGCGGTGTACATGCAGGTGACGATGCCAAACTCAGTTGCAGCGAGTGAGGCGATGCCGAGATAGACGTCCATCTCTCGGCCGGCCACTAAGAAGTGCTCAACCTTGCCGACGTATTTTCTGACCATCAATCCGGCGACCATCGTCACCAGTAGGTACAAACCAACGATGCTGCCATCCAACAGCCAATTGAAGTTTGTCGTCATGAGGTACATGTTTGCCTTTCGACCGTGGACTGAGCGCAAATCTGAATCTTAGCTTTCGAGATCTCTTCTACTGCCGAAATTGCAGGAGAGAAAGTTCGCCTAAGGTCTATGTCGTCACTAGACGAAAGGGAAGTCTTAACTGCTTTGGTAAAGGCATTCTTTAACTCAGTTCCGAAGTTTACTTTTCGAATGCCGGCTGCAATCGATTCGCGCAGCAGCTCTGCAGAAATGCCTGAACCGCCATGTAGGACCAGGGGAGTGTGGGGAACAACCGCTGCGATTTCCTTTAATCGTGCGAAGTCGAGCCGAACCTCTCCTTTGTAAAAACCATGTGCTGTGCCGACCGCAACGGCAAGCGCGTCCACTCCAGTTTCATTCACGAATCGAGCAGCGTCGGTGGGTTCAGTAAAGAAGTGGTTTCCATTGGTACTCGCGTCCGAATTTTGCCCGACGTGGCCTAACTCACCCTCAACTGAAACGCCATTTGCATGCGCCAGATCGACAACGCGACGCGTCAACGAGCAGTTATCTGCGAAAGACAATCGCGAGCCATCAATCATCACTGATGTGTAATCATGGTCGATACAACGCGCAGCCAGGTCGTAGCTGTTGCCGTGGTCCAGATGCAGAGCAACGGGCTGTTCGAGTTGATCTGCGGCTGCAGCGGCCATTCCTGCAATCATTCTCAAGCCGAGATAGTCGATGGTTGCTTCCGTAGTTTGCAGGATGATCGATTCATTTAAGGCGTTTGCCGCTCTTATGTGAGCGATCAATGTTTCCGCGTTATAGAAGTTTAGTGCCGCGATAGCTTTACCTGCGCGTGTGGCAGCATCGAGTAAAGGGCGACTGGCGCAGAGCTTCTTCATTGCTAATCAGTTCGTATCGACGGATTTGTTTGAGCGAAGAAATTCCTGCAACTGCGTCGCTGTTGGTTGCCCTGTTGTGCCTCCGATACCCATCGCTGACAAAGCGCCACAGGCGTTCCCGATTCGTAAACACTCTGGTAGCGGCGCCTTACTCAGGTATGCGGACATGAATCCAGCATCGAAAGAATCACCGGCTCCAGAAGTATCAATGGCTTTCACTTTGAATCCTGGGCTGGTAAAGAGCTCTTTGCCCTGAATTGCCATTGCGCCGCGTGCACCGCGCTTGACCACTACACACGGAACTTTTCTGCCAAGAACACGCAAGGCTGCTTTCACAGTGCGTGTGCCGGTTAGTTTGGTCGCTTCGTGATCGTTGACAAAGAGCAGATCGGCGTGACTTAGAACCGTATCAATTTTGCTGTTCCATCTCTCACTCGGATCAGAATTGGGATCAAAAGAGGTGGTTAACCCAAGAGCTTTAGCACGTCGCAATATCTCAGCAAACGATGGCCGTAGTCCTTCTTGCAGGTAGTAAGACGTCAAATGCAAGTGATCATGTCGCTTGAGCAAGACGTCGTTTATGCGATCTGCGGTGAGACTGGCCACCGCACCGGGATAAGTGACAAGTGCGCGATCGCGTTTGCCGCTGAGTGCGATCGTGACGCCAGTCTTTTCATTCGCGCTGCGTAACACGTTATTTGTTGAAACCCCTGAATCTTTGAGAGCCGCGATGCAGAAATCTCCGAAACTGTCTCTGCCCACGTGACTGACAAACGTCACCTTGTGTCCGAGCTTGGCTATGCCAACCGCAAAGATCGCCGACGCGCTTCCCAGAGTTAACTCGCAATCTTCGACGAGGATCTCGCTGCCCATCTCCGGCGACCGGCGAAGACCTGTCGCCACGATGTCGACATTCAACTCACCGATAACGAGAATTTGAGGCCTCTCTAACCTGCTCATCTTGACCCGGCAAGCGGCTTTCAAATAATTTCGATTGCTTTCGAATGGTTTTGGATTCTAATATAATGTCAAAGCGAATTGCAAAAGGAATTTCTTCATTGTAGCGACCAGGATCCGGAACTAGTGACTACATTTTCTAAGCTTCTCAGCCTCTCGACTGCCGAGCGCGAGTCGCTCGGTGTGATTTATACGTTAGGCGAGATCGTACAGCAGCCACAAACGTGGCAGCGCACTTACGATAAATTGCTCGATTCATCTCAGCCGATCGAAGAATTTCTCAACGGCGCTGGACTAGGAACAGCGACCCGGTCGTCACTTCACGTGCTTCTCGTGGGCGCCGGCACTTCAGACTATATTGGAAAAACTGTCTGCGCGTTGCTGCAAAAGGAATGGCAGTGTGATGTCCAGGCTGTTCCCAGTACCGATCTCCTGACCAACATGGACGATTACGTCCTCCCAGATCGCGATTACCTCTGGATCTCGTTTTCAAGATCCGGCGAAAGCTCGGAAGGAGTCGCAGTCCTACAGGAAGCTCTGACACGATATCCGCGAATCAAGCATCTGATCGTCACTTGTAATGAGAACGGCACGATGGCGCGATCGTTCCTCGGCAGCAACGTATTTAGTTTTGTGCTAAACGACGAGGTGAACGATCGTGGTCTGGCGATGACCAGCTCGTTTTCCAACATGGTTATTGTGGCGCAGGCCCTCGCGCACTATCGCGCGCTCGTTTCGTATCGTCCGATACTGGAGAGTTTGGCCACCTGTGCCTCGTTGCTACTGCTGCGCGCGATGAGCATCTGCGAGCAGATGGTCGAGGAAGGCTTTTCAAAAGTGTGTTTTCTGGGAACAGGACCGTTGAAGGGCGCTGCGATTGAATCGGCATTGAAGGTGCTCGAACTCACGAGTGGTCGCGTTATTGGACTGAGCGAATCGTTTCTGGGGTTGAGGCATGGTCCATTGTCGGTCATCGACGGCCAGACGCTGGTAGTTGGGTTTCTTTCGAGTGATGCAAGGCGTCGAGCGTTCGAGATGGATTTACTTACTGAGATCTCTGACAAGGAGTTGACGAGGAAGTGTCTGGTTTTGACGCCAGCAGAGGTTCGGCCGCAGTTTACAAACACGCTTCAACTTGAGCTTTCGCAGCCGGTTTCTGACTTATACCTGCCGCCAATATTCGTTCTCATCGGACAGTGCTTGGGTTTGTTTGCTTCGCTTCGTGAAGGATTGCGACCCGATCAGCCAAGTCCCCACGGCGCCATCAGCCGCGTCGTCTCCCACGTCAAAATTTATTAACTTA
>DASWUM010000076.1:0-45017 GCA_036401595.1 Pyrinomonadaceae bacterium | reverse complement strand
CCCGCCCCTGCGTCGAACTCTTTCCTATGCAGATTTGACCATCTTTCTGCCTCTTTTCCTCTGAACATGGTGTGATATAATTCGCCCCGTTCAACAACGCCTGTAAATCCTTTGATCTGTTAATCAAAAGGTAGTGCCAACGATCCCTTAATTCACAACAACCTGTTACGCCGTACGCCCCCGGTTCTTCCAACCAAAACACGGCAGTCTGAGGTATAGCTCTGGTGCATGGGATAGATTCCAACGGCCACGAGGAAAATTCCGTTCTCATCGTCAACGACGAGCCAGACCAACTGACCCTGATGGGAAGTCTGTTGCGTAAGGCGGGTTACGCTGTCCTGACCGCCGCAGACGGTGTCGAGGGGCTCAGTCTTGCACGACGAGAACGTCCCGACCTCGTCATCAGCGACGTGACGATGCCGCGCATGAACGGCCTCGAATTCTGCCGTCAAATTCGAGCCGATGCGGAACTGGGAACTGTTCCGATTCTCCTCGTCACCGCTCTCCAGAAAGACACGGAAAGCGCGGTGGCAGGTCTGCAAGCAGGCGCTGACGACTATCTCGAATTCCCTTTCGACTCAGCTCGACTCGTAGCAAAAGTCTCGCGCCTCCTTGAGCGCTCGCGTCTCGAAGCCAGTTATCGAGACCTCGTCGAGCAGGCCAGCGATATGATTTTCACTCAGGATCTGACCGGCAGACTGACGAGCATCAACCTCGCCGGACAGAAGTTTCTGGGTCGGAAACCCGAGGAGATACTCGGAAATTCCTTCTTCTCGGTCTTCGGGATTATTCCCGAAAGTAACGGGTTCGCAGGAACGCTGAGTCGACCGCAGGAAGCGCGCGAGTTTCGCCACCAGTTTGTGGCTCGTTCGGCCGCAGGCGAGGATCGCTGGCTCGATCTCATCGTTTCGCCTATTAAGGATAAGCTCGACGAAACCATCGGTTTTCGTGGTCTCGCGCGCGACGTTACCGAGCGAAAGCATTTTGAAGAGGCACTGCGCGATTCCGAGGAACGTTACCGGCTTCTCTTCGAATCGACACCGCAGCCGATCTGGGTCTATAACGAAGACTCACTCGCGTTCCTCGCCGTCAATGAAGCTGCGACGCGTACCTACGGCTACTCGCGCGACGAGTTCTTTTCACTGACGATCGACGACATCCGCGCGCGTGAAGATATTCCAACGTTAATGATCAAAAACGCTGCCGATCCGAATGAGCTGGTCATCTCGAGTCCGTGGCGACATCAGACCCGCACGGGGCAGACGATCTACGTCGAGATGAGCTCACACCCGGTCGTCTTCGACGGCAAGAACAGCAGGCTCGTGATCGTCAACGACGTCACCGAACGCAAACTGCTCGACGAAAAGCAGCAACGGCTGCACACGTCGTTGCAACAGTCGGCGATGGAATGGCGGCAAACGTTCAACGCGATCGACTTTCCCGTGCTCATTGTCGATCTCGCCGGCACTATCAAACGTTCAAATCAGGCCGCTGAGCAGATCATCGGCATCAGTGCCGAACAGATTATCGGCAAGACCGTGAGCCAGCTCGGCGAAAACCAGCCCTGGAAAAAGGCGGCTGTGTTACTCGAAAACATTCGCGAAAACCCGGCTCCGGTGGCTGAAGAAGTTAAAGACGAAGCGACCGGAAAGACGTGGGCTATCACGCTTTACCACGTCAACGAATTCGGCTCGGCCGGCGAGCGAACAATCCTGATCGCGCAGGACATCACGAAGCGCGCCGAACTCGAAGCTTCGCTAAGACAAAGCGAGATGATGTCGTTGCTCGGCTCGCTCGTCGCGGGTGTGGCCCACGAAGTCAGAAACCCTCTGTTCGGCATTTCCTCCATCATCGACGCGTTTGAAACCAGATTTAGTGACCGGACGGAATATCTGCGCTATACAAACGTGCTGCGCGACGAAATCGGACGTCTCACCATTCTGATGGAAGAGTTGTTAGAGTATGGCAAGCCGTTCCGAGGTGATCTGTATCTTGTCTCGATGGAGGAGATGGTCGCGCGTTCTGTTCGTGCGTGCGTGCCGGCCGCGGAAGTGGCCCAGGTAAATCTCGAGAGCAGAGTTGAAGACTCATTGCCGAAGATCCGGATCGATCGCCGCAGGCTTTCAAAAGTTTTCGTGAATCTGATAGAGAACGCGATTCAACATTCGCCGCAGAAGGGTTCGGTCACGATCGAAGCTGAACGAATCAGCGACGGAAATCACGAGTGGGTCCAATGCGCAATCAGGGATCGAGGGGCCGGAATTGCAGCCGAGGACCTGCCCAAAATCTTCGAGCCATTCTTTTCGAAACGTCGCGGCGGAACCGGACTGGGCCTGGCGATCGCCCAACGAATCATGCAGGAACATGGAGGAAAACTGATTGCCGGCAATAATCCCGAAGGTGGCGCCTGTATGATTGCGAGATTCCCAATACCAGCCGAGGGAGACTCTTAATGTCCAGGAACAAGGTATTGGTAGTTGACGATGAGTCGGGTGTGAGATTTGGCATCCGTGACTTTCTGGAGCAGCACGGATACGAAATCGAAGAAGCAGAAAGCTGTCAGGACGCGCAGAACCTTTTCCGCAATTCGAGACCTGACATCGTCATCGCCGACTACATGATGCCGGATGGTACGGCGCTCGATCTGCTGCCGCGCCTGCGCGAGATTGACGCCGGAATTCCTTTGCTGGTCCTCACGGCCCACGGTTCAATCGATCTGGCTGTCAGAGCGATAAAAGAAGGCGCCGAACAATTTCTTACCAAGCCGCTCGAGCTGCCGACACTCCTTGTGATACTCCAGAGACTGCTGCAAAAACAGCGCAACTATCACAAACAACTCGCCAGCAAGTCGCGACAGGTTCGCCAGGCAATCGATCCGTTTATCGGTACGAGCGCACCCATTCGCGCACTCGCCGACCAGGCGCGCAAACTACTTTCCACGGAGAGTCCTGTTTTGATCCTGGGCGAAACTGGAACCGGAAAAGGCGTGTTGGCGCGCTGGCTACACGAGAACAGCTCACGAGCAGACGAAGCTTTTGTCGATCTCAACTGTGCTGGTCTAACACGGGAACTTCTCGAGACAGAACTCTTCGGTCACGAAAAAGGCGCCTTCACGAGTGCCACTGCGTCCAAGCAAGGTCTGTTTGAAGTGGCCCATCGCGGCACGATTTTTCTCGACGAAGTCGGCGATGTGGATCTCCAAATTCAACCAAAATTGCTGAAGGTCCTGGAAGAAAAACGATTCCGACGACTGGGTGACGTCAGAGATCGCCAGGTGGACGTACGACTGATTGCAGCGACGCATCAGGACCTCGGTCAGCTCGTTCGGGAAAAGAGGTTTCGCGACGATCTCTACTTTCGCATCAGCACGATTCCGCTTTCGTTTCCCTCGTTGCGCGATCGCATCGAAGACATTCCAACGTTGGCCCAGTACCTACTCGACAAGGTCGCCGCCGATCTTGGCCGTGGTGAATTAAATTTGGACCAAGGCTGCCTTCAGGCGTTGCAAGCCTATTCATGGCCCGGCAATATTCGCGAACTACGTAACGTAATCGAACGAGCCGTCTTGCTCAGTGAACAGAAACACATCACCCTTAACGATCTTCATTTCGATGGTCACGCACAGGTCGGCGCACCGTTCCTCGACTCGCGTCTCACTCTGTTAGAACTCGAAAAGCAACATATCGAGCGAGTGCTGCACGAGGAGAAAGGTCGCGTCGAGAAGGCGGCCAAGCGTCTCGGCATTCCGCGAAGCTCTCTTTATCAGAAGATCAAGAAGCACCAGATCCCCGTGTCCAAAGTCTAGACACCAGTCTGAATACTGGACTGGCTGTTGTTTGGACTCAGGACCAATCTTTTCTAATCCCTACAAAACTCTGGAATTCCGACCCGGATAGGAGTGTATCTCCATTGGTCCGGTTTTTGCTTAGAGTCGGGCACGTGCCAAGTGTATTTATTCTCTCGTCCCGACCGAGAGACTAGTCTGGCTGGAATGTTTGAGCGTGCATTGCCCGCTTCGCTCTTCAAATCCCACGCCTTAACAATTTTGATCTGCTTCCGGTGCTGCGGACTGGAAGCGATGTCATTGTCGACCCCAAGGAGATTGAAATGCCCAGGTTTTCGAACCTCAAGAACTCGTTGCTAGCCCTGGCGGTTTTCGGCGTCATGGCGCTCGCCCACGGAAGCGCAAAAGCCGATCCGATTTCGGTTTGCACCGGTCCGGGATGTAGCACTACAAATGTTAGCGGTTCAATCGTGGCTGGCAACGGAACCGTTACCATTACTCTTAACAACAACTTGACCAACGGCCAGGTGGTCAGCGTTATTCAAAACATCAGCGGTGTCTACTTCCAGGTGAGTGGTTACAACGGCGGCGCCGTTTCGCTCTCAGCAAGTAACAGCACCCAGTCAACCAATATCGCAGCCAACGGGACTGGTGTTCTGGCTGGTGCAGTTAACCCCACTGGATGGGGAGCTGGACACAGTGGAAACACGATTACCGCTTGTGTGGTTTGTGCCTTCGGCGTGGTCTCGCCGGCCGGTCCGGATCAGACGATCATTGGTGGAGACGGAGTTGGTCCTTATACGAGCGCCAACGGCAGTATTGCGGGCAACGATCCGCACAATCCGTTTCTAGTCGGCACGGTAACTTTTACGCTCGTTGTTCCAGGCGTAACCGTCAATTCGACCTTTAGCAATGTGGTCATTCAGTTCGGAACTACAGCTACTCCGCCGACCACTCAGCAAGTTCCCGAACCAGCCAGCATGTTCCTGCTGGGAACGGGTCTTCTCGGAGCAGCGGCTGGCTTCCGTCGCCGTTTTGCAAAGAAATAGCTGAAGCTGTTCTGTGTGTTTCCACATCTGCTTTGCCACCGCAGATGTGGAAACATGAGGCTCTTAACCGAGTTGCTAACAATCCGAGTGATCGTGCGTTCGCTCGCTATTACTTTCGGATGAGAGATTGATCAAACGATCAAAAAGGGGGAACAAACCTATGAGCGGTCTATTTAAGACTACTCTAATGGGCGTCCTGCTGACAGTGATGCTAGGCTTCGCAGCCGCTGAAACAAAAGCGGATCCGGTGACCTTCAGCACGACAGGCGTCTTTAGTGTAAGTGGCACGAACGTCGTCAACTTTACCAATATCAACGGTACGACGACTATTACCTTTAACGGCACAACCAATCCCGTTAATACTCCCGCCGGCACGAGTTTTGGCGACATCGTTGTCACCACGACTGTTCCGGCTAATCTGTTGGGTCCAGCCATCGGTGGTAATTTCACCCTGAACATCATTCAGGTTTCACCGGCCGGCGCAGGCAGTTTGGTGGGAACGCTTGACGGAACTCTTGGTTTCAATTCAGGCATTGCCACACTGACTTTCTCGACCACGTCGCTCAGCATTGGCGGCTTCACCTACACCCTTAATCCGGTCTATACGATCGCATTGCCGGTGACGGGTGTTGGCGGTGGCGCGGGAACTGGTACCACAACAATCCAGGGCACCGTTACCGGTGGCGCAGTTCCGGAACCAACCAGCATGGTGCTGCTTGGCACGGGTCTGCTGGGTGTTGCTGGTGCGTTTAGAAAGCGTTTCAAACGCTAGTAGCTAATAGATTCGATCGTCACTCCGCCAGTGTGCGGCGGAGTGAGAGGTGGTCTAACGGAACCAAGGGCGAATTCTTGTGCGGTCCCGCGGTAGAAGAGGGAGTTTGTGTGCATGTACGCTGAACCAATGATTCTTCCCCTGGACGCCAACGGCCGGATCTACGCGCTACAGGACGAAAAGGGAAACATGATCGGGACGGGCACTCGTGAGGTTTGTGAAGTTCTGCTTTACATCATCACGAAGCAGGCTGCGCCCAGCAGTGCCGGGCTGGCAAACGTTTCGCTCAGGCAGCGCTCAAATGTGCGGGCTGCCATCAGTATCTAGCTTTCGGTCGGGTGGCGGCAGCTTCAAGGCTACTGAAGTTGCCGCTGTCATACTCATCGTTTCCGTGCGGAAGCTTAACGATGAGTGTTACGGGAGCTAAACCCCTCGCAAATAAAGCTTCATCTCCTGCGGAATTTTTTCCGGCATCCTTGTTCGCCCCTGGATTCGGGTGGCGAGTAGTTAGTGATCTTGCCGTCGCAGCAGTATTTTATTTCTGCTCGAACAAGAGGTGAGTGTAAGCGTATTAATTGTGAGCGAATTGCTATCCCTGGTGTGCCCCGTGAAGCAGAATAGATTTGGAACCCTCAAGAAAGTCTCCGGCAGATTGAGACAAATGTGGCTCGGTAAAGACGAGAAGTCGACAGAAATGCCAATGCCCCGCCTCCTGGTTGTCGACGATGAGGAGTCAATTTGTTTCTCGATGAGCGAGTACTTCTCTCTGCAGGGTTATAAAGTCGATACCGCCTGCGAAGTTGAGGAAGCTGAAAAACTCCTCGGCGCAACAAACTACAGAGTTGTGATTCAGGATCTGCGCCTCACGATGACCAACAATCACGACGGTCTCGACATCATCCGCCTAATCAAGGAACACAACCCGCAAACTCGAATAGTTGTTTTAACTGCCTACGGTTCGGCTGAAATCGAGGACGAAGCGCGACGCTGTGGCGCCGACGCTTTCCTCCGCAAACCGAAGCCACTCTCCCAGGTAGCTCAAGTAGTTCAGGGCCTCATCGAATCTCCTTCAAGGGCCGCCCGCCCCGCGTAACTGCCACACGAAGGCAGGAACGCCACACAAAGAACTTCCGAGACGGCTAAAAAGAACTGGTCTTCGCTGCTTTCTAAATATTTTATTTTTGTGCCTTTTGTGGCTAATGAAAGTCGTGTGAGGGCGCGGCGGCTACCGCGATTGAGAGTGGCTGCACGTGGCTGGCTTTTACTGAGATAACATTGTCCTGGTTTTGTAGTGCTCCTTCGATTAAGAGAAACGGGTGGCCTACCAATTCAAACCGGTACTTGTCGAAGAGTTGCGGCGTGACGATGATGTTGCTTACACCAGTCTCGTCCTCGAGGCTCAGGAACATGAATCCCTTCGCTGTTCCCGGACGCTGGCGAACGATGACCCATCCTGCCACTCGCACAAAAGTCCCATCACGCAATTTCCTGATGTCGACGGCTCGCAGTGCCTTCAACTTTTTCAGTTCTGCGCGATGATAAGCAACCGGATGTTTCCCGATCGTCAAACCGGTACCGCGGAAATCAGCGTCGACTCGCTCAGTCAACGTCATCTGCTGCAGCGGTGAGTTGTCGTCTTTCTCGAGTAACTCTTCGTAGAGTTCGCCGGCAGCGCGTGTCACCCGTTCGACCTGCCACAACGCATCGCGGCGTGTCGATGTCTGAATAAAATTCAACGAGCCCGCCGCGGCCAGTTTTCTCAACTCATCTTTGCGCAGCTCGGGCACGCGATTATGCAAATCGTCGATGCCGATAAAGGCGCCCGCCGCTCGCTCGTGAACAATCGCTTCGCCTGCTTGCTGGCTCAAACCTCTGACGTATCTCAACCCGAGACGAACCGCGAGTGTAGCGTCCGGCTGTTTCTCGATCGTGCACAACCAGTCAGAGCAGGTAATGTCGATCGGCAAAACTTTCAATCCATGACGTTGCGCGTCTTTAATAATGGTGAACGGCGAATAAAAACCCATCGGTTGATTGTTGAGAATCGCGGCCGTGAATGCTGCCAGGTAGTTGCATTTGAGATAGGCGCTGGCATAAGCAATCAAAGCAAAGCTGGCCGCGTGCGATTCGGGAAAACCGTAAAGCGCAAACGAACTGATCGCGAGGACGATCTCCTCCTGTGTCTTTCCCGTGATCCCGTTCTTAGTCAGCCCCTGCCGGAGTTTTACTTCAATCGTTTTCATGCGAGCTTCCGAGCGTTTGAAACCAAACGCGCGGCGCAACTCTTCCGCCTCGCCTCCGCTAAAGCCGGCGCAACTCATGGCCATCCGCAGGAGTTGCTCCTGAAACAACGGCACTCCGAGCGTGCGTTTTAAGACCGGCTCCAGCGATGGATGCGCGTAAGTGGCGGCCTCCCTGCCCTGGCGGCGTTTGAGATACGGATGGACCATGTTGCCCACGATTGGTCCGGGTCGAATAATCGCGACCTGGACCACAATGTCGTAGAAGGTCGCCGGTCGCAGTCGTGGCAAACACGACATCTGCGCCCGGCTTTCGACCTGAAACATTCCGATCGTGTCGGCATTTTGCAGTGCCTGGTAAACAGCCGGATCGTTTTGCGGCAGATGGGCCAGGTCGACTTCTTCCTCGTACGAATCGCGTATCAGCTTGATCGAGTCTTCCAGCACCGCCATCATTCCCAGTCCCAGCAAGTCGACCTTGATCAATCCCAGATCGGCGCAGTCTTCTTTATCCCATTGGACTACGACGCGTCCCGGCATCGCGGCCGGCTCGAGCGGCACGACGGAATCAAGCTCGCCCTGGCAAATCACCATGCCGCCTGAATGCTGGCCCAGATGGCGCGGCAGATCCTGAACCATTTGATAAAGCTGAAAGAATTTTTTGATGCGCGGATGACGTATATCCAAGCCCGCATCACGGAACTGCCGCTCGCTGGAATCGCTTGGATCTTTCCATTCCCACGTATGAACGAGGCCTGACAGACGCGCAAGCGTGTCTTCGTCAAAGTCCAGTGCTTTCCCGACTTCGCGCGCCGCGGAACGTCCTCGATAAGTGATGACGTTGGCGGTCATCGCCGCGCCCAGTTTGCCGTAGCGCTCATAAACGTATTGGATTGCGCTCTCGCGTTTATCGCCGCTCGGTAGATCGAGATCGATGTCAGGCCATTCGCCTCGTTCTTCGGAAAGAAAACGCTCGAACAAAAGGTCCATGCCGATCGGATCGACGGCAGTAATTCCCAGCGAATAACAGACGGCGCTGTTTGCTGCCGAGCCGCGTCCCTGGACCAGAACTCCCTGGCGATTGCAAAACTTAACGATGTCCCAAACGATCAGGAAATAACCTTCCAGCTTGAGTTTCTCGATGAGGGCCAGCTCGCGTTCGAGTTGCGGTCGCGCCCTTTCGTAAGTAGGCATGCCATGCGTGCCGGTATAGCGTCCGCGCGCGCCTTCTTCCGTGCGCTTGCGCAAAAAGGAGGTCATCGTCTCGCCGGGCGGCACAGGGTATTTTGGAAACTCATAACCGAGATCTTCGAGCGTAAACTTCAGTCGCGCCGAGAGCTCAGCGGTGTTGGCGATCGCTTCGGGAAGATCTACGAAGAGCTTTTGCATCACTGCGTCTGACTTCAGATAGCGCTCTGAGTTCTGTGCGAGCAGACGTCCGGCAGTTTCCAGGCGCACGTGATTGCGAATGCAGGTGAAGACGTCGGAGACTTCGCGGCGTGACGGCGTCGCGTGACAAACACCGTTCGTGGCGAGTAAAGGTAAACGATTGCGCCGGGCAAGCTCGATCACCAGATGATTGCGGGCTTCTTCGTCACGATTGAGATGTCGCTGCAGTTCTGCATAGACATTTTTTTTGCCAAACAGTTCGAGCAGCCAATCGATCTCGCTTTGGGCTTTCGCGGTGTTCTCGGCATCTCTGGGATTGATGGCGGTGGCAATTGGTCCATCAAAAGCTCCGGTCAAACAAATCAAGCCTTTGGCGTGTGCGGCCAGCTCGTCAGAAGTGGCCACACATTCACCAGGCTTTGCGTGTTTTGGCACACGCAATTTCATTAGTGTGACGAGGCGACAGAGATTCTGGTAACCGGTGCGGTTACGAACGAGGACAGGAACGGAGCAGATACCTTTGTTGCCGGGTTTTTGAACGCTTATCTCGGCCCCGATATGAGCCTTGATGCCATTCCTTTTTGCGGCGAGGTGAAATCGCGGCGCGCCATAAACTCCGTCGCGATCCAGTAGAGCCATCGCCGGCATCTCCAACTCCAGACCGGCAGCAATCAACTCTTCAGGCACCGAAGCGCCCTCCAGAAAACTAAAAGCCGACCGCGCATGTAGCTCAACGTACATAGCCAGTCCACAGATTACACAGATTCACAAAAACAAAATCTGCGTAATCTGTGGATTGCCTCTTTGTGGCTAATCATAATTTCCTTCGACGAACCAGTTCTCGGTGGCTAACTCGCGATAGATGCGATAGAGAGTTTGGTGGCCCTGGCGTTCGAGTGCCACGTCCCATTCGTCTCGAGCCCAACGATCGTCGCGCCACCAGTCGCCGGTGGTTCTCCATGGCCCAGCTACGGCGACAACTTTTCCGTAGACACTGCGCTGTTTACCCCAGGCGCTGATCTGCGTAGGCAAACCCTGACCGGCTTCAACGATTGCTTTCAATGGCGGACGATAGCGACGAAAGCCAAGACATGGTCCATTGCTGATCGCAGATTGCCGTTTGGCTTTTCTCTGCAGAGTGAAGCGCTTCATGCTGAACGCATCCGGACGATGTGTATCGAGCAGCTCCGGCGAACCGACATTTTGCTCGCCTACAAGTTTTGCGAGTCTCGCCAGGGTCAGCTCAAGTTTGTCCGGCGCCGGCGCGAGGGGCACGAACAGTCCGTTCTGCAACACGCGCGGTTTCACCGGCTCGCAGGCAATCGAAACCGATTTGACGGCTGCCGCCGGTGGATGCATTTCCGTGTCGAGCAACAACAACTTCAGAAACACTTTGTGATCGCGCATCGGGTGAGGCAAAGACAACTTGCGTTCGTGTGTTGTCTGATTTTCCAGTTGCAGACTCACAGACAGTTCATTCGTCGCGAGGGCATAAGCATTCAGAGCAGCACAGAGTTGATGCAGCAGTCGCCCAAAAATAAATGAGAGTGGCTCGAGCTCGGTAAGGGCGTGATCGAGCTCGATCGAATTCGCAAAAACAGGTGGCGGTTGGTTGACCTGAAGGTGCCGCTCGGTTTTGCCGGCCGCGAGTTGTTGAAGCTTGAGTCCCTCTTGTCCCAAACGCTCGGAAACTCCGGTCACGGGCAGTGCGGCAAAGTCAGCAAAGGTGCGAATGCCCCAGAGCCGCAGTGTTTCCAGAATCTGATCGGCGATTTTTTTCTCGACGTTAACCAGCGAATAGTCGAGCCGCTCGATAGGAAAGTTTCCCAGGCAGGTCAATTCCTCGCCCGGAGAGACGAAAGTTATCCCTTTCAGGTGAGTGGCGGCATGAATGGCGGCATCGGGATTTGCGGCTATGGCTACGTTGACTACAGTCTCCGCACGTCGAACCACTTCATTGGCGAGTTGGTAAGGCGACCCAAATAACAGTTCACACCCTTCCACATCGATCACAACCGTCCCTCGCCCAATCTCTTCCACGATGGGCGAGAAGCCATACGCAAATTCAGTTAAAGAGTCCCCTGCTGGGGCGTGCATACAAGCAAACATCTCACACAAAAATTCGCGAAAATCTCAGAAAATCTAATCCGTGTCATCCGTGGCTAAAAAGCCGCCGACACAAAGCGACTCTCATTGCGCGATGGGAAAAGCGGACGCTGCCGCTTTGCCCGGATCGAGTTACGACGAAGAAGACTCCCTCGCGACCACTCCGGAGCCCCATCCAACTCAAGTGTCAGCGCGGCACACGAGCGCGTACACGCCTCTTCAGAAATCACCGTCAACACTGTCGGTCGATCCTCGACCGTGCGCCGAAAGCGATACCACCACGAAGAGATAATCCGGCGCGCATCTTTTCCTGCCACATCTCCCAGATCGAGGATCACTAACCCGAAGCCACCAGCATGTAACAACAGATCCGCAGCCTTAAAAGCGTGCTCGAGATTGCCGGCACAACGAACCCACAGCAGTCGATCGAAATCCACACCGGCCGCCGTTGCCGCCGTCGGCGCAAACACGTCACTCGTATCGATGAGCGCACACGTTTCTTCATGCCTGGTCGCGTAAGCGAGCATTGAATACATCATGCTGGTGCGTCCCGATGATGCCGGTCCGAAGATCTCGCTGATGGATCCACGCGGCAGACCGCCGGTTAAGTCGTCAATCTCATTGACACCGGTAGCAAGCGTCTCGACGACCGTCTTTTCATGAACCTTAAAAGCATCGCCAAAACGACTGGCGATATCGGCTTCGAGCTCAGCTTTTGATAATGCTGCTTTCATGATTTAGTTACGGTTTCTCTGCATCCTCGCCACACAGGTCCTATATGACTTGTAAGACCTATGCCGAAAAAGTCCTTCAAAAGCCCTGCAGAAGACTTAATTCCGCCGCGGCCGACGCTCTCGTCACTCAAAAACGCCGCCGCCGATTGCCAGGCCTGCGACCTCTGGAAAACCGGGACACAGACCGTTTTTGGTGAAGGGGCCAAACGTGTAAAAGTCATGTTTGTAGGCGAGCAGCCGGGTAACGAAGAAGATCTGTCAGGCAGACCTTTCGTCGGTCCTGCTGGTCGCTTGTTTGACGATGCGCTGGATGCAGCCGGCATCGATCGCAAACAAACCTACGTCACCAATGTTGTCAAACACTTCAAGTGGGAACCGCGCGGCAAACGCCGTATCCACAAAAAACCAAACTCGCTCGAGATCGCTTCCTGCCGTCCCTGGCTTGACGCCGAAATCGCGCTCATCAAACCTGACGTGATCGTGGCGCTCGGCGCCACCGCCGCACAGTCGCTGCTCGGACCGCAATTTCGAGTGACCAAACAACGTGGCGAATTCATCTCTTCAACTCTTGCTCCCTACGTCATGGCTACCGTTCATCCTTCCTCAATCCTTCGCGCTCCTGACGACGAAACACGCCGTCTCGAATTACGACTTTTCATCGACGACCTCAAAAAACTCGCGAAGGCCATCAAGTAGCTCCCGCACCGTGGCTTTAGCCCGGTGGTGGTGTTCAGTCGCCTCTATCCAGAATCTGTTCATAATCCGGACGATGAGGGGCCAACTGATCACCGGGCTAGAGTCACGGCGCGCGACGCGAACCGAACGCTGTAATGGTCTCCCCCGCATTACCGCGCTCGGTTCTAAAAAACTACTTGACGTCGCGCTCCATATGTTCGAGAATGTTCGCTCAATTTTCGGTTGTCAACGAAAATTTATTCTGGGCAAGAGGGAGAGGTTAGTTATGCCAGTAACGGCCAAACAGAAAAGGATCTTTGAATTCATCCGGCGCTATATCGACTCCAATCAGGAGGCACCCACCATCGCTGAGATTGGCCGGCAATTTCAGATGAGATCATCTGCCAGCGTTCACGCTGTGCTGACGGCTCTGGAGCGAGAAGGGTTAATCAAACGCATTCCCAATGTCAGTCGGGGAATCGAAATCGTTCAACAAAAGGAAGGTGAAGGCGGCGGTGAAGGGGACAATGAAATCCCTTTACTGGGGATCGTGGCTGCGGGCCAGCCGATTGAGGCAATTCTCAGCCACGACAGTATTTCCGTACCCAGGGACATGCAGGGACAAGGACGCACATTTGCTCTGCGCGTTCGCGGCGAATCGATGATCGAGGAAAACATCCAGGATGGCGACATCATCATCGTCTCGTCGCAAAAAACTGCCGAAAACGGACAGATGGTAGTTGCGCTTATCGACGGCAACTATGCAACGGTGAAAAAGTTTTACCGCGAGCCTGATTTTATTCGACTCGAACCTGCCAACCCGCAGTTCAAGCCGATCTTCATCAAGACTCCGGAGCGAATTCAGATCCAGGGTGTGGTGAGAGGTTTAATTCGCAGGTTTGATCTGTAAGCCACGAAAGAACAAGTTAGCCACAAAAAGGCACATAAAGATATGTCGAGCGTACCGGTGAGTGAGGTTGAGTTTCTTGGGTTTGCCCTCGGTGACTGTACTGTTGACTTGGACCAAACCTCAGCGAAGTACTTGAGAGTTGTGCATGGTACGGCGCTGGAGCTCGCCATCCACAATCAGTTTGGCGCCGAATACGGCGGCTTCTGGTTGCTGTCTCCTCAAATCACTCAACTGCGCCGTCTCCCCGAATATTACTCCCCCGACGAAGCACCACTTGTCGAGTTTGCAATCGAAGCCTATCTCGCAGCTCAAATCCGCGAGTTCAGCTCTTAATCTGCGCCCGCCGACGAAGTAAAAAGTTCTTCGCTCGGTTCTTTCTTTTTAGTTTTACGCACGACGATAAAACCAATCCCCGAGATGATCATTGCGCCGCCGGCGAGAGTGCGCCAGCCGAACTCCTCGTTCAGGACAATCATGCCGAGGATAACTGCGACTACCGGAGTCACCAACGCAATCAACATCGACTTCGTGACGTCCATGTTCAGCACTAACCAGTAGTACAACAGGAACGCGATCACTGAACCGACGATCGCGAGGTAGAACATTGCGATCACAGCCATCGGCGTCCAGTGAAATCGAAATGGATTTCCCTCGAGCGGAATGCCGACGCTCAGCAGCAGTATCAAACCAAACAACATCTGCCCGGCGCTGAGCACCGCAGGATTGAGGTGCTTTCCATAAGCCTTCACCAGCACATTCGAATAAGCCGCAAACATCGCACTCAGAATCAACGCGACACAACCCGCGAGTGCTCGACTGCCGGCCACCGTGAGTTGATTCGAAAACACTACGCCCACGCCGCACACACCCAGCACCACGCCAAAGATCTTCGTCCAACTCAAACGCTCTGCAGGCAAATGAAAGTGGGCAAACACGAGTCCGAACGCGGGAAGTGTGGCTTGCAGCAAGGCAGCGAGTCCGGAAGTGATGTACTGCTCACCCCAGAACACCAGGCCATAGTTGAATCCAAACGAGAGAATTCCGCTAACCGCAAGCAGGAGCCAATCGCGACGTGCTCGCGGCAGTTGAATTCGTCGAATGAGGATTAAGGAAAAAAGAATCGTGCAGGCGATGACGAACCTGATGCCTGCGAATGTGATGGGAGGCAGATCGGCGAGGCCAAGCTTGATAAATAGCCAGGTCGAACCCCAGATGCCACAGAGGATTAACCAGACAAGACGAGGTTTCATTGCCGATCGCTAACTCCATCCACAGATTGCGCAGAAGAGTTCTGTGTAATCTGTGGATGGTTGTTCATAATCGGCAGGTTCTTATCCGTGTGGTTGCGTCTTGATAATAGCGAACGCAGCACCCTGTGGATCGATCAGGATTGCAAAACGTCCAACGCCGGGGATGTCTTCGGCCGGTTTCATCACTTTTGCGCCGAGTTCGGTTGCCTTTTGCACGGTGGCATCCGCGTCTGCGACTGAAAAGTAAACCAGCCAGTGTGGCGGGACCGGACCCATTTCCGGCATGAGCTTGTACGCGCCGCCGATTCCCATTCCGTCATTCTTGAAGAGAGTGTATGGGACAGGACTGTCGCCGAACGGTTCGGTGGTCCAGCCAAATACGTTCTTGTAGAACTCGACAGCTTTTTCCGTGTCGCCTGTGCCGAGTTCGCTCCATGTGGCAGCGCCGGGAACACCCCATTGTACCGCTCCACTGTGATCGAGTGGCTGCCAGACTGCAAAAACGGCGCCCGTCGGATCTTTAATAACGGCCATTCGCCCATGCGTAGCTACGTCGAAGGGGCCGTTCATGACGGTCGCGCCTTCAGCTTTCGCTTTTTCAACCTTCTCATCTGCATTTGTAACTGCGACGTAAGTCAGCCAGTGAGGCGGAATTCCCTGCGTCACCATGTCGGGCATCAATTTGTAAAGACCACCCACATCTTTGCCGTCGAGTTTCAGCATTGTGTAAACCATATCCGGTCCCATCGGATTGTCCTGGAACTCCCATCCGAAGAGTGGTCCGTAAAAATTTTTCGCGGCATTGCTATCGCTTGTGCCAAGTTCCACCCAACAAAAATTTCCGGGCTTGATTTCGGGTGTCTCTTGCATTCGTGCTTCAGTCATTTGAACTAAACCCTCCTATCGTCGGACAAGTACATTGAGGCGCTTTTCAGCGACGTGGAAAACGGGGAGAAACTTTTTTGCGTTTTTGGAAGCGGCTAATTTATCACTTTCCAAGGCGGTTATAAAGTAGCACGCAGATGAGACTGGATTTGTTAAGAAGGATTTAAAACGAAAAGCGCTGCTCCCAGCAAGCTGAAAGCAGCGCAGTCCGTTTTCCTACAGTTTGCCGAAGCTCCCTATAGGATGGCAACTCAAGCATGTACACACTCAAGCTGCCAATTTGTATCCCGAGGACCAACTGGCGGTCAGCCAATCTCCGGTCAGCACTCGAATCAGTTTCCCAATCCTCGCACCCTTGCGGGTACGGTGCCGTTAGGTTTTTGTTGTGGTGGCTTTTCCTCCACCGCCGATTACGCTCCGGCAACGAAGCTCAACTTTCGCTGAGCCGCTTCGCTCCCTTTGGCGGGTCCTTGCCTCCGGGTGCCATCCGTTTTTATTCGGATGGCTCGAGAAAGTCTCGCAACCTTCTCTAGCTGAGCCTTTCGGCTCCGATTAGGGCGTCAATAGAATCAACAGCCGCCTGTCTTTTCTCTCTCTCGGGCGTCACCGCCCGATTGCCGATCCCTTTCTCGGTCTCGAGAGCCGCAACCCTCGCGACAGGGAGGTTTATACTCCTACACTGTTTTTAGATCAAATTTTTGTGTGTTTTATTTTTTGGAATTTAATGCTGCTTGTATTTTGCTTCGCACTTCTTCCATTTCTTCATCGCTTTTGTATTTCGTGCGCGGCCAGAAAAAACCTTTCAATCCATCTTTTCTGCGACGCGGAACAATGTGCACGTGCAAATGAGGCACACTTTGACTGACACGATTATTCATCGCGACAAAAGTTCCTTCAGCCTCCATTGCCGATTCAACTGCCAACGCGAGTGTTTGCGCCGCTTCGAAATACGGGCCAACAAGTTTTGCCGGCAACTCCCCTAACGTTTCGACGTGTTGCCGCGGCACCAACAGCGTATGCCCCTGAAACAAAGGCCGATGATCGAGAAACGCTATTGAATTCTCGTCTTCATACACAATCGTCGCCGGCAGCTCACCAGACACAATTCGACAAAACAGACACTCGTCATCCATAAAACGATTCTAGCTAAAAATCCGCGGCTTTGATCCGCGTTTATCCGTGTCCCCCGTTTTTCTCGTCGAACCCAGGCCGAACAAAGCTTCGCGCTTCCGGAAAACCGTGCTCGAGTCGCCGCCGCAATCGCTCGAGTTGCAAGATCAACGGCACGATCGACTCTTCACGTTCCGGCAACGATAACTGCATCATCCGCCACGCCGCAATCGATCGATCGATTCCGATCATTGCCACCTTTGCGGAACCGTCGGAATCTTTCGGATCTTCTTCGAGCTCTTCCCTTCTTCCGGAAAGCGCTCGGATCGTTTTCACCGCGATTTGATACTGGTACCAGTGGATCACTTCGCGGGCGTCTTCCAGCGTCGTGTTTTCACAATCGCTTTGATCGAGCTCTCGAAACCAGTCGGTGGCGGCATTCGCATACTTCTTCCCTGCCCTGGTCAGCGGATGATTGTCGACGAGCTGTCGTCTGCGTTTATGACCGTTCTCGCTTTCTTCCTTTGGCTCGGTGAGATCGATACAAGTGTTGCCGGCCCATTCGTCGATCATTTCGCGCGTTTCCAGAAAAATCGCATCGAGTTTTTTCCAAAACGCTTCATTACGAAGATCGTGATTTTCGAACAAATCGTTGTCTTCCTGCTCGGTCGCATAGACCAGACAACGTGAGGTTAAAGGACATCGTTCACACCAACGATCGCAATAGTTGTAGATACCTGAGATCAGATCAGGATTATTGGCGAGTTCGGTGAGGGTTCTACGTCGCATTGATTTGTCTCCTTGATGAGGATTAAGGTTGGCGTCATTCTAAGCCACTACGCGAGGAAATGACAGCGGACCTGAGAAAAGATTTCGACGAAATTTTTCATCAGTTGCAGGAGTTTGGTCTGCTGCTGTTGTCTGATTCGTCGCTCCCGAATGTGGCTGCACTCGTGGCCGGAGAGAAGGTCAGCGGTTCGTGGTGGTCTCACAAAGCCGCGCATCGCATATTTGCAGTTTCCGAAATGCTTGAAGATCACAGCGACGTTCTGATCATGAAACTCGTCTCAAACAAAGTGACTTTCGTGCATCGCGGACTCTGGGGAAAGATCTACTCAATAGGTGTCGCACGTGAAGACTGGCAACTGCGCAAGCTCTCGCCGGTCGCAAAACGATTACTCGAAACTCTCGATACGCAGGGTTTGCTGCAAACCGACAAACTCGGAAAGGAATTTGGCGCGAAACCTGCAGAGACGACGCGCGAGCTTGAATCTCGACTGCTGCTTCATGCCAATCAGATTCATACGGAGTCGGGAGCACACGCAAAGGTCATCGAAACCTGGCCCACGTGGGCCCAGCGTGCAAGCTTTCGCGTCCGCGCGAGTAGCCCCGCAGCAGCCAGGCGTTTCCTCGAACAACGGCTAAATGATCTTCGTCAACAATTCGGCGGCACGAGCAAACTGCCGTGGCCGGCTGATACTTAAAAACCATGAATCGATATTCAAATTGGCGATCGCTTGTCTTGATTCTACTGCTCGGGTGGACCACGGCAGTATCCGCGCAACAGGCGCAAAAACCACTCAACATTGGCATTGTCAGTCCCAACACAAAGACTAACCTGAAACTTGAACAAGCGATTGCCGGCATGAAGTCGGCTGAAGAAGCAGAGCTGGTGAATCAGGCGATCAATCTCAGTTGTGTCGTGGGTTCCCGTATCACCGCCTTTCGTGCTCTCGGCTCATGGAGCGATGGCGCGGAACATTCTGTATTGCTGCGTGTCAGAGGTGATGAGGAATCGCTTCGTTACGTCCTGTCACGAATGGGCCGCGAGGCTGAGCAGAAGTATGTCATCTACTTTCATCCGGAACCGAAGGGTTCGATTGACCTTTACGTGTTAAGGCCACGAAAACGCGCGAAGAACCTTGTTTCGCTCACAAGTGAATTGGAACGCTCCGGCATTCCGTTCAGCACCATTGTTCCTTCTCGCGGAGCGACGGCGATCTACATCATTGATTTAGATCGCGACCTGCGTGACAAGATCCTCGCTGCTGCTCGCAAGTTGCGCGCGCAGGTAAATAAAGAGACCGGCAACGCGAAGCTCTTTGGCGACGACCTGAGAGATAGAGCCAAAGAGAAGTTCAGTCAGGAGATCAAGAGCTACGAAACGAAGAATCCAAATCTGCCGCCGCCGTGCGACGTCAGAGAGAGTAAGACAAAAGGTCACTAAATGAATTCGAAAAATCCATGTATCAGTGCAACTGTGGCTGAGGCGCTCGAACGTTTGCCTGGCCCGGAAGGTCAGCGCTTCGCAACTGTCTTCGAGCACGGTAGCCTGCTCGTTGAGATCTATGCTCCGCGCGGCGTCGATCCGCAGCAACCACACACGCGCGATGAGATCTATTTTGTTGCCACCGGCACGGGCGAGTTCGTCTGCGGCGAGAGTCGACAATCGTTTGGACCAACTGACATTCTTTTCGCCGCCGCCGGCAGCGTGCATCGCTTTGAAAACTTCTCCGGTGATTTGACCATCTGGGTCATGTTCTATGGACCGGAAGGCGGAGAATCAGACAGTTAAAGAGGAGCCTCGTATATGACAGAGTTTCAGTCCGTAGCAGTCGTCTTTTCGGTGAACGACATCAGCGCGACGATTCGCTGGTACGAAGAACAGCTCGGATTCACTGGCGATCCGTTTCCGTTTAGCGAGCCGTATGTGTTTGCAATTCTTCGTCGCGATGACGTCGAGATCATGCTGCAGCGTATCGTCGGGTTTGAGAAACCCAATCTGTATGACCAGCGAAGCGGTGGTGTTTGGGATGCTTACTTCCGCGTCGAAGGTGTGAAGGAGTTGTACGAGTCAGTTAAGGATAAGACGACGATCGTGCAGTCGTTGCGGCGACAGCCGTATGGTAATTGGGAGTTTGAAGTCAGGGATCCGAATGGGTATCTGTTGGTTTTTAGTGAGCCGTCATAAGAATTACTCCCGCAACGGCGCGACGGCGCAACGGAAATCCATGAAACTCTCAGGTCCGACGTTGCGCCGTTGCGCCGTTGCGGGAGTAATCTTTCTTAGATAGGCTTCACGGCCTTGGCGAACGCGGTGGCGTTGAGTGTGTTCAGGACTTCTTTGCGTGTGACCCAGCCGCGGCGCGCCATTGCGACGCCGTACCTCACGTTGTTCATCGCCTTAACTGAATGTGCGTCGGTTGAGATCACGAACTTGATCTTTCGCTTGCGAGCTTCGCGGACCCAGCGTGGCTCGAGGTCGAGACGATAAGGATCGCCGTTAATCTCGATCGCTGCTTTCGACTCCGCAATCACGTCGAGAATTCGCTCGACGTCGCACTCAATCGGCGGTCGCCGTTCCAGCAATCGACCGAGTGCATGTCCCCAAATCTTGAAGACGGGCTGTCGCATCGCACTCGTGATTCGCGCCGTCATCTTCGCCGCGTCCATCTTGTAACGCGCGTGAATGCTCGCCACGATCACGTCAAGCTTCTCCAACACGTCGTCGGGATAGTCGAGGTTGCCCGTGGCAATAATGTCTGACTCAGTGCCGCGCAGGATCTTGATCGACACCTGCTCCTGAAGTTCATCGATTTCGTCCCACTGTCGCTTCAACCGATCCACGTTGAGACCGTTTGCATAAATGGCAGTCGGCGAGTGGTCGGTGATCGTGATGTACTTCATTCCCATCGCCTCAGCGCCGCGCACCATCGCATCGAGTGTGTGGATACCGTCAGAGTAAGTCGTGTGGGCATGGACGATGCCTTTGATGTCGGCTTCGGTGACGAGATCTTCGGGAAGCCTCTTCGCGAGAGCAGCTTCGATCTCACCTGCGTCTTCACGCAACTCGGGCGGAATGTATTCCATGCCGAGACGCTTGTAGAGTTGGTCCTCTGTGCGCGGCAGGCGCGCGAAACTTATCTTCTTTCGTTCCGCATGCTGCTGGATTTTTTCCAGATGAGACTGCGAACCCGTCTTAGCGAACAGAGTGATGCCGAAGTCTTTCGGCGGGACGGCGGTCAGCCACACTTGTGCGCCATCGGAAAACTGCGCCACACACGTGTTTTCGTCTTCGATGTGGCTCGAGAGTATCAGCGGAAACTGTAAAAACTTTTCGATTAGCGATTGCGGATCATCTGTGCCGGCGACGATGTCGATAACGTCGATCGTCTCCACCCAACGTCGCAGCGATCCGGCCACACTCACTTCAACGACGCCATCGATTGCTTTCAGATACTCGACTACTTGATCCGCAGTATTCCAGGCGTGATGCAGATGCAAGCGACGCTTGGGCTTCTGCACTGGCGTGGCGAGTTGTTTCAGCAGACGCTCTTCAGTCTTCGGACCAAAACCTTTCACTTCGCGCAGCTTGCCTGCCTCGGCGGCGGCTTTCAGCTCGGCGATCGAAGTGATACCGAGTTCATCCTGAAGGATTTTGATCTTCGGAACACTCAGTCCGGGCACTGACGAAAGCTCGACAATGCCGGTCGGAAATTCTTTTCGCAGCTCATTCAACACTGACGACTCGCCGGTGAGATACAGTTGTTTGATCTGTGATGCGAGTGCGTCGCCGATACGTGGCAGCGTGGTGAGACGATCTTCCCTGACGAGTCGATCGAGATCGGCGACCGCTTGAACCGCACGCGCGCCTGCGTTGTAGGCTTTGGCTTTGAAGCGATACTGGCCGCCTTTCAGATCCATTATCTGCGCGATTTCCTGCAACGCGGCAGCGACACCGAATTTATCGAGTTGGGGCTTTTCCGTGGCCATGTGTGGTTCTATCGTGCCACAAAAAAGCACAAAAATCACAAAGGCCTTTGTTAGCTCTGACAGAGGTTGATAACTATAATCGTCACATCATGGCAATAGCTTCAATCAATCCCGCTACGGGCGAGACTCTGAAAACTTTCAACGCGTTATCTGCCGAACAGATCGAAGGAAAACTTCAACTCGCCTCCGACACGTTTCGCACTTATTCACGCACGACATTCGCCGACCGCAAACCGTTAATGATGCGCGCGGCGGAGATTCTCGAAACAAGGAAACGTGATTTCGGGAAGATCATGACGCTCGAAATGGGCAAACCTCTGAAAGCTGCGATAGCTGAAGCTGAGAAGTGTGCCTCTGTGTGCCGGTACTACGCTGAGAACGCAGAACATCATCTTGCTGACGAGATCATCGAAACCAACGCGAAGAAGAGTTACGTGCACTTTCAGCCGCTTGGACCTGTGCTCGCAGTGATGCCCTGGAACTTTCCGTTCTGGCAGGTGTTTCGATTCGCGGCTCCCGCACTGATGGCCGGGAACGTCGGCTTGCTGAAACACGCGTCGAATGTGCCGCAGTGCGCGCTCGCTATTGAAGAGATCTTTACGAGCGCGGGATTTCCTGTGGGCGCGTTTCAAACTTTGCTGATCGGGTCAGAGGCTGTTGAAAAAATACTGAACGATCCGCGTGTGGTCGCGGCAACTTTGACCGGGAGCGAACCGGCTGGTCGCAGCGTCGCAGCGACGGCTGGAAAACAGATCAAGAAGACTGTGCTCGAACTTGGCGGCAGCGATCCGTTCATCGTCATGCCTTCTGCAAAACTCGACGAGGCCGTCACAACCGCTGTTAAGGCACGCACCATCAACAACGGCCAATCGTGTATCGCAGCGAAGCGTTTTATCGTCGCCGATCAAATCTATGATGAGTTTGAAAAACGATTCGTGGACCAGATGCGCGCGCTGAGGATCGGAGATCCGATGGAGGAGTCGACCGAGATCGGACCACTGGCGACACCGCAGATCGTCAACGACCTGGACGAACAAGTGAAGAAAGCCGTCGCGAGTGGCGCACGCGTGTTGACGGGCGGTGCGAAGATCGATCGCCCGGGAAATTTTTTCGAACCGACGGTGTTAGTGGATATCGATATCAATACTCCCGTCTCCTGTGAGGAGATCTTCGGACCCGTGGCGATGCTCTTTCGTGTGTCAGGGATCGACGAAGCAATCAAGATCGCGAATGCAACGCCGTTTGGACTGGGCTCTGCAGCCTGGACCAACGACGCAGCGGAGCAAGCGAGGTTCATCGATGAGTTGGAAGCCGGCGCAGTCTTTATCAACGGGATGGTTGCATCCGATCCGCGACTGCCGTTCGGGGGCGTGAAGAATTCCGGATACGGTCGCGAACTCGCGGAGTTTGGGATCCGCGAGTTCGTGAATATCAAGACGGTTTGGATCGGGTAACACGGATCAAACGGATAAATAGAACGATTGAAGCGGATCTAAGGAAGAGAGGGTTTGCCGTCCCAATCGCCCGCGATCGGTAGATCCCCGTTCTGTCCGAAGTTGAACACGATGTCTCCGACGCCGTTGCCGGAAGTGTTCGTATTATTCAACGACATCGTTCCGAGGTTCGGGTTGAAGACTCCGATCGTCGTGATGCCGTCGCCATTCCAATCGCCCGCGATCGGTTTCACGCCAAGACCGCCAAAGATAAACGTCTTGATGTCGAGCGTGCCCTGGAATCCGTTGCTGAGATTGAACGACGAATTCGCGGTGCGGAAGAACCCAACGCCATCAAATCCATTTCCGTCCCAGTCGCCGGCGATCGGCAGATCGCCATTCTGTCCAAACGTAAACGTGAAGTTTGCTTGTGGAAAGCTGTTCGTGACGTTAAGACCGTTGATGCCATTCGTCAATTGCCACTGACCGGTCGCGGGACTGAAGACGCCGGGCGTATCAACACCGTTGCCGTCCCAATCACCCACAACAGCGAGGTCGCCAGCCTGTCCGAAGTTAACGACGATGAGCTTGCGCGTGACCTGCAAAATAAACTGGCCGGTCGAAGGACGAAACACGCCGACCTGATCGATCCCGGAATTATTCCAGTCGCCCACAATTGGTTGATCGCCGGCCTGTCCGAAGGTAATCGCGTGATCGGGTGGTCCAGCCGAAAGAGGGTCGCGTTCCAGAAACTGATTTGTACTTGGCTGAAAGACGCCCACGCTGTCATTGAAGGTAGAGGTGAACTTCGCGATGAACGCGTCAGAAGGACCACCGTTGAAGCTCTCGTCAAAAGCGCCGACTGTCGTCGTCAAGCTGCCGTTAGACGAACCGCCGAGGTAAACATTTCCTCTCGTGTCCAACGCGATCGCCTCACCACGCGTGCCGGCTCCGCCAAACGTCGTCGAGTAAAGAATCTTCGGGACGGTGTTGTTGGAGATCGTAGACTGGATCTTCGTCAGGAATGCGGTACCCTGAAGATTCGCAGCGAGGGGCAGCAAAGATGGGAACGACACTCCGGCGGTCGTTCGTCCAGTGACGTAAACGTTGCCGGCGAAATCGATCGTGATCCCGAGGCCTTCTTCACCATCCGCTGATGTATTTCCGTTATCGCCGCCGAGAAAACTCGAATAGAACAACGCGTTTCCATCCGCATTCAACTTCGCTACAAATGCCTCGCCGTTTACTTGCGTCGAATCAAATGCATTCCTCAACGGGAAGGAACCAGGTGAAGAATTACTCGCGCCGGTAATGTACGCGCGTTGAAACGCATCGACCGCAACCGACTCGACACGATCGTTGACGTTGCCGCCGAAGTACGTGCTGTAGGTCAGCGAAACATCGCCATCGGATTCGGTATCGATCTTCGCAACAAAACCGTCGAAGCCGCCGCCATTGTAAGTGGCTCGCAAAGGCGTTCCCGATGGGCTTCGCGTTTCCAGATCGGTCGAAGCAGTGCTGCCGACGATGTAGGCATTGCGATCGTTGTCTACTGCGACGCCAAGTGCGATGTCATCATTATCGCCGCCGAAATAGCTCGAATAGAGCAACGAGTCGTTTCCGCTGGCGGCAGGATTAAAAACTGCGATGAACGCGTCTTTACCTTCACCCTCAGAATTTCGCGACCACTGAAACGCATGCTTGGTAGGCAACGTGTTCGATGCCGTCAAACCACTGATGTAGATGTGAGTGGAAGCGTCGACCGCGACTGAGTTGCCGATATCAAAGCCGCGCTCGCTGTAACGATAGTTGGTCCGTCCGCCAAAGAAAGTTGAATAATCAAGGTCGCTGCCATCCACCTTGAAAACTGTCACGAAGGCATCGACCATTCGGTTGGGCTCGAGCCCGCACCAGCTAATACAGAAGCCATTCTTTTGATACGCGGTGTCAGTGACCGGGAATTTACTATCGTTGTCTTCATTAGTTACTGCGCCGGTGACTACCGCTCGGCCGTCCGGAGTTACGGCGATGGCGCGTATCTCTGTGCCGCAAACAAAGCCGGTGCAGAACCCGTTCGAGTCACCGAGGAAGGTTGAAAAGAGTACGTCGTTACCCGCGGCATTCAACTTCGTGACGAATCCCAACGTGTCTATCTGCACGCCTTGAAACGCATTCTCAATCGGAAAGAAAGTTTCATCGGATGAGGTTTTGCCGGCGAGGTATGCGCGACCCTGGCTGTCGGCCGCAACTCCAAGACCCACGTCCGTCGACTCGCCACCAATGTAAGTTGAATAAGTAAGAATCGGATCGATTACGAGTGGTTTGTTAACGTCGTAGGCGCCAACTTCAAAACCAACTTCATTCTTTTCTTTGATAACGTATCTGCCGGTGATGCTTACGCGGCCTTGTTCCTGATCCTGATAGACCGTGGGCACTGACTGGACCATCTCCTCACCGCCGACTTCCAGTAACAGGTTTCCCTGTTCATCGATGCGCAGCTTGTCCGCACCCTTGAACATCAGGCGAATTGCAGACGCGTCGTAGCCCGGCTTGATCACAAAATCGTACTCGAGCTTACTTTGCGTTCCGTACCAAACCATGTCGACACCAGACCAGACATTGCTGTAATGAACTTCGCGAAACGTCGGGATACCTGTATGCCACTTACTTCGGTCGTTGCCAACCAGGTAGTTCACCTTGCCCTGCAACGGCTCCCCACCTTCAACCTTTGCACTCTGATCAGCTCCGATCATCTTCATGCGCAACACCGAGCGAGGCGTTTTCTTCGTTTCACTACGGCGTGAAAACACAGCTTCAGCGGGAGTCAGAAAAACTGTGTAGCCGCTGCCGCGCGTCAAAAACTTAACGGGCTTCGCCGATTGGCCGACGTTGGCCTCGAAGCGCAATGGGAGTTTTGCGTAGTTCTCGTTGGCAGTCATTGTTGCTGCCGCAGCGTCGGGCGACTTGATGTGTGCCGGCGCGAGCGGTCTGGCAACCACACGCGGCAGCATTGAAACGGGCAGAGTCCAAACTAAAAAGAGGGTGGCGATCAGTTTGATTTTCTGGGCGATCTTCATCGGGGTTTCCTTTCAGGGATGTAGATTTGGGGAATGGGGGCAAATGAGCAGTAATCCTTCCGGCGTCTCGCCTGAGTGCACCACTCCGGACTCGGCCCAGTGAAAAATCGTGCGGGAGTTGACTTGGGCAAAAATCGCGGCGTCATCGACATTCAACATCTCAACGTGGCGCGAGCATGCTGAACACCACGCATTCCGCCGGCGACGGCTGACGACGACCAATCGTTCTGTTTCGACAGTGATTTCAGTTCGGGTTTTCATGCTGCCTCCAGGCCACGGATCGGACGGATCCGCGTAAATCGATTTTCACGGATCCGTACAATCCGTGGCCCAGCACGCGGAAAAGAACTCGCGGGTTGAAAGCGCAAACAGCATCGCCAAGCAGCAGGAAGTTGTCCGGCAACGCGGCGCGGTCGTAACGGCGCACGCGATTCTGTGTCGCGCGGTGTGTTTTGATCGGGGATAGTGGTTCGGCTACGCGAATCGCGTCGTAAATCGTCGAGACACGGAGACTGCGCGCGAACTCCAGAAATCCGAGCTCGTCAGTCGGCGGATGATCGCCACCACCGCCAGTGAGCGTGACGAGCCAGCGATTACCTTCAACAGCAAATAGGATCGCGCCGCGCTTTCGCTCCGGCGGCGCGGATTGCACGTATGCACATTTCCAGTCGCCAGTGAACGATTCCGGAATCTGATACAGCCGGCTGGCGTATCCGAGGTGTGCGTCGATGATGGTCTCTTCCGGCGCCGCGAAACCCAGATCGCTGAGCCAGCGCGGCGCGCGTGATGCTCGACCAGTTGCGTCGACAACCAAGTCGGCACGCAGTTCTTTTGCAACTCTGCGATCGGCCTCGGAGTTGCGCGGGCAAATGAGCACACCGGCGACCTCGTCCTTCGAGGCGCCCGGAATCAGACGCAGCACGTCAGTGTTGTCGAGGATCTCAATTCGCGGATTCTGACGGAGGCGACGGTGCACGTGCAGATCAAGCAGTGGCCGCGTGAACGCCAGCACCTGAAACTCGGACGGGAATCGCACTCCCCAACCGGCGCGTGTGTACCACGCGATTTCATTCGCCATGTCGACGATTGGCGCACCGGCCGCGATCATCTCATCCTGCACACCGGGGAAGAGTTCTTCGAGTATCTGGCGACCGCGCAGGAGCAGACCGTGTACGTGATTGGCCTGCGGAATCCCGCGACGCGGCTCGGCGGTGTCCGAATAAACGTCGCGTTCGATCAGCGTTACGCGCTCGAAGTGATCCGACAAAACGCGCGCTGCCAATAGACCCGCGAGACTTCCTCCAAGCACCACGGCATGCTTTTTACTTGTATTCATTTGCAATCCTCCTAAATAATCTGGCTAGTTCGTCGGGTGCTGTGTGAGTGTGCGTGGAAGATACGGGGCCGGGCCTGCTCTCGTATTTAGAGAATCCTGAAATCCCTGTGAGTTTGTTTTGAAAGAGTTTTGAAAGGCTGCAGAACGTACTGTAGGGGCGACCCTCTGTGGCCGCCCTTGGTGGAACTCAACAGATTCGAGCAAACAGCGCCGCGGCTTTGGCGAACGCGATAACCAACCAAGGGCGGCCACGGAGGGCCGCCCCTACAGTACGTTCCGAATTATTTTATGGATCGACGGTTCTATCTATTCGACGGTTTTCGCGTTGATACGGCCGAGCGACTCCTCTTTAAGGAGAACCGCGAAGTGTCGCTGACGCCCAAAGTCTTCGACACGCTCCTCGTTCTGCTCGAAAACTCCAGCCACGTCCTGACCAAGAAAGAGCTGATGGAACAGGTGTGGCCGGACAGTTTTGTCGAGGAAAATAACCTGGCCCAAAACATTTCCATCCTGCGAAAGGCACTCGGCGAAGGTAAGGAAGGCGAACCCTACATTCAGACTGTCCCGAAGCGCGGTTATCGCTTTGTCGCCGACGTCAGAACAGCCGGCGGTGATGACGAAAGCGTGATTGTTCGCGAACGAACGCGAGCGAGAATCGTCGTCGAACGCGATGACGAAGACGACAAGCCTTCGCTTTCAGGCGCGCACGTGATCGACGTCGCACCCGCGGAAGCCATTCACAAACTCGAACAGCGTTCACCGGAAACGATGTACGCACGCAGCGGCGACGTGAACATCGCTTACCAGGTGATCGGCGACGCTCCGCTCGATCTCGTCTTCGTGATGGGCTGGGTGTCGCACATGGAATACTTCTGGCGCGAGCCGAGCTTTGCGCGTTTTCTGCTTCGCCTCGCGTCGTTCTCGCGGTTGATTCTTTTTGACAAGCGTGGCACCGGTCTTTCCGATCGCGTTCCGATAAATCAACTGCCGACACTCGAACAACGCATGGACGACGTGCGTGCAGTGATGGACGCGGTCGGTTCCGAGCGTGCGGCGTTGTGTGGCGTTTCCGAAGGTGGTCCGATGTGCAGCCTCTTCGCTGCGACTTATCCTGAGAAAACACTCGCGCTCGTCATGATCGGTACGTATGCAAAACGAATTCGCGACGCGGAGTATCCGTGGGGTCCGACAGCAGAACAGCGCGAACAGTTTTTCGAAGTGATGCGGAAGCAGTGGGGTGGTCCAGTCGGGATTGACGAACGCGCGCCGAGCGTCGCCCACGACCCGCAATTTCGTGACTGGTGGGCCACGTACCTGCGCATGGGTGCGAGTCCCGGCGCCGCCGTAGCGTTGACGCAGATGAACGCCGAGATCGACGTGCGAAACGTGTTGCCGTCGATTCGTGTACCGTCGCTCGTCATTCATCGCACCGACGATCAGTGTTTGAAAGTTGAGGAAGGACGATTTGTCGCTCAGCGAATTCCGGGTGCGAAGTTTGTCGAGTTTCCGGGCGACGATCATCTACCGTTTGTTGGTGACCAGGATGCGATTCTCGATGAAGTCGAGGAGTTTTTGACTGGTGTGCGACACGAGATCGAACCCGACACTGTGCTCGCAACCGTGATGGTCGCGCGCCTCGTGAACATCAAAGAGCAGGTCGAGAGACTTGGGCCCGAGCGTTGGCCCGAATGGTGGCGACGCTTGCACGCGCACATCACGAAAGAGATTGAATGGTTCCGCGGACGCGAGGTCGACATCCTCGAGAATCGACTGCTCGCGATCTTTGACGGCCCTGCGCGTGCTGTTCGTTGTGCTGCTGCGATTATGGAATACGCGTCGCGCCTCGGCGTGCAGACCTGCACCGGTCTTCATACCGGCGAATGTGAGATTGTCGACGGCCAGGTGGCCGGCGCCGCGGCACAGATGTGTGTTTGTGTTGCGAACGAAGCAGAAGCGGGCGAAGTACTCGTTTCGAGCACGGTAAAGGATCTCGTGGCCGGCTCGGGAATTCTCTTCGAGGACCGCGGCGTTCGCATGCTTTCTGATTGTGGTGAGTGGCGGCTATTTGCGGTTCAAAAGGGCGGCTCCTGAAATCGAACGTCGCACTTGGACGGGGTCAGTACAGGGAGCGGTAGCGACCTGGTCAGTGATCAGAGTGCGATATTCTCCAGCGATTTCGGCCTCGATGGTTGACCAGGTCGCTACCGCTCCCTGTACTGACCCCGTCCAAGAATGATTTCCGGCTTTGAGGCAAAGCTTCCAAGATGAACCAAACCTATCCGTTTGCGGATATCGAATTGGCCCGGCGACTCGAACGGACTGAGGCGCTGAGCAACGTCGATTTTATCGAAGCTCGGAAGAAAGCGTTTCCGGATCGCGGCGCGACGTGGATTGAAGTGGCGGGCACGTTTGCGATGTTCGATGAAGTTGGTTCACCGTTGACGCAGACATTTGGCCTCGGCATGTTTGAGCCCATCACTAGCGAGCAAATCGAGACTATCGAAGAGTTCTTTCAATCGAGAGGCGCCGAAGTTTTTCATGAAGTCTGCCCACTCGCCGATCCGTCCGTGTTTGAACTGATTCGAGAGCGCGGCTATCAACCGGTTGAGTTTTCGAACGTGTTGTATCGGCCCATCGATCCGGGGTTGCGACTCGAGGCGCCGCGGAACGAAAAGATCGGAGTTCGAGTCGTTGAGAAACATGAGATCGAGATTTGGGCACAGACCGCATGTGAGGGCTGGAGTGAGTTTCCGGAAATTGCCGATTTTTTGCGCGACCAGAGCCAGCTTTATGCTCACTCGGACGGACCATCGTTTCTCGCCGAGATGAATGGAGAACCGATCGCGACCGGCGGACTTAAGATTGCGGGTGACATTGCACTACTCGCGGGAGCAAGCACGGTTCCGAGTGCACGACGCCAGGGCGCACAACTTGCGCTGCTTGAAGAACGACTCCGTTTTGCTGCCGCACGAGGTTGCACGGTGGCGATGATGGTTGCGCTTCCCGGCAGTGGCTCGCAAAGAAATGCGGAGCGTCACGGCTTCCGGATCGCGTACACTCGCACTAAATGGAAAAATGATTAATAAGATTTTCAGGATTTACATGATTGAATCCTGTTCATATACATCCAGGGAGTAAAGCCATCATGCAAGATTTCGAAAAGCTCGGCGTCTTCTATCTGGGCAAGAACAAATCAAACGACGATCTACTGCTTTACGACTCGAAAGATCTCGTCACACACGCCGTCTGCGTCGGCATGACCGGCAGTGGCAAAACCGGCCTCTGCATTTCTCTCCTCGAAGAAGCGGCAATCGACAACATTCCGGCAATCATGATTGATCCGAAAGGTGATCTTTGTAATCTGCTGCTCACCTTCCCCAATCTCGCGCCGCAAGACTTCGCGCCGTGGGTTGAAGAAGGCGTCGACCCGGCGCAACAGGCGACACTCTGGAAAGAAGGTCTCGCAAAGTGGGGCGAAGACGGCGCGCGCATCAAGCGCCTTCAGGACGCAGCCGACTTTCGCATCTACACGCCCGGCAGCAACGCGGGTCTGCCAGTTTCGATTCTCAAATCATTCGCCGCTCCGCCCGAAGCGATTCGCCAGGACAACGAGTCACTCGCCGAACGAATTAGCACAACTGTTACGAGCCTGCTCGCGCTCGTCGGCGTCGAAGGCGATCCGGTTCGCAGTCGCGAACACATCCTGATCTCAAACATCCTCAACCAGGAGTGGTCCAACGGAAGAGATCTCGACATCGCCGGTCTGATTCAAAAAGTTCAATCGCCTTCGATAACAAAGATCGGCGTGATGGACCTCGATTCTTTCTTCCCCGCAAACGATCGCTTCCAACTTGCGATGGCGCTCAATAATCTGCTCGCGTCGCCGAGTTTTGCGAGTTGGATGGAAGGCGAAGCGCTCGATATCGCGAAGTTTCTGCACACGGACGGAGGCAAACCGCGTCTCTCGATCTTCTCGATCGCGCATCTCGGCGACGCTGAACGAATGTTCTTCGTGTCGTTGCTGTTGAATCAGGTGCTCGGCTGGATGCGAACACAGTCAGGCACGTCCAGCCTGCGCGCGATTCTCTACATGGACGAGATCTTTGGCTACTTCCCACCGGTTGCGAATCCACCGTCGAAGTTGCCGCTACTGACGTTGCTGAAACAGGGACGCGCGTTTGGGCTTGGCGTCGTTCTGGCAACACAGAATCCGGTCGATCTCGATTACAAAGGACTGGCGAATACAGGCACGTGGTTCATCGGTCGCTTGCAAACAGAGCGCGACAAGGCACGAGTTCTCGAAGGTCTTGAAGGCATCGCCGCTGGTACCGGTCAGAAGTTTGACAAACAGGCGATGGAGCAACTGCTCGCGGGCCTCGACAAACGCATCTTTCTGCTGAACAACGTTCACGACGATGCGCCTGAACTGTTCGAAACGCGTTGGGCACTTTCGTACCTTCGTGGTCCACTCACGCGCGCGCAAATCAAGTTGCTGATGGATCCTCTGAAGCAGGGTGGAACAACGACTGCTGCTGCGGCTACGGCGGCTGCTCCTACTGTTGCTGCGGCTCCGTCGCCGTTTGCGAGCACGGCAGCAAAGAATGAGCGCGCGCTGCTGCCGCCTGACATCACTCAGTATTTCATCCCCGTCCGTGGATCCGGTGATGCGAATTCAACCCTGACTTATCATCCAACTCTCCTTGGCGCCGCGGAGGTTCGTTATAGTGATTCGAAATCGGTTGACCTGGTCCAACAGGTGACGTTGCTCGCCGCGTTTAGTGACGGGCCTGTTAGTCTCGACTGGGACTCAGCCGTGACTCTGGATCTTCCTGTCGAAGATCTCGAATCGGAAGCGCAGGCGGGAGCGCAGTTTGGTGAAGTGCCGAGTGACGCGACCAAGGCAAAGAGTTATGCGAGCTGGCGAAAAGATCTTGGGAGCTGGCTCTATCGAAACCAGCGTCTGGAATTGTTTGAAAGTCCAACGCTCGACATAGTTTCGAATCCGGGCGAAAGCGAACGCGACTTTCGGGTGCGTTTGCAGCAGATCGGCAGAGAACAGCGCGACGATGCGGTCGAGAAGTTGCGACGCAAGTATGCGCCGAAGTTAGAGCAACTCGAGGAACGAAAGCGGCGCGCCGAACAGGCTGTCGCGCGCGAGGCGGAGCAAGCAAAGGGGCAGAAGGTACAGACGGCGATCTCGTTCGGCGCGACGTTGCTTTCGTCTTTTTTGGGACGCAAGCGAACGAGTCTCTCGACACTCGGCAGAGCAACAACCGCAGTGCGTGGCGTCGGTCGCTCGATGAAGGAATCACAGGACGTCGATCGCGCTGAAGATAATGTCGCGGCGATCACGCAAAAGCTCGCGGACCTGGAAGCGGAGTTTCAAGCGGAAACCTCTGAGCTCGAGAAGTCTCTCGACCCGCAAACAGAACAACTTGAGAAGGTCAGTCTTAAGCCGACTAAGGCAAACATCGCGGTCAAGGTTCTCACACTTGCGTGGGCGCCGTACTGGCACGACGCGCAGGGAGAAGCGAAGCCTGCGTGGGAATAGCCACAGATTAACGCGGATTGGATACGGATTGAGATGAAGACACCACTCAAATATGGATTGATGATTGCGGTTGGGGCGATCGTTTGGTTGTTGATCGTTCACTATACGATTACGAACCCAGCTTCAATTGTTCATCAGCTCGGAACGCCGATCGTCTTCAACGTGCTCCAGTTTGCCATGATCTATCTTGGCATCAAGGTGGTGGAGCGTGAGCGAGGCGACAGACTCACGTTTAAAGAGGGGGTTCAGACTGGGTTCGGGATTTCGTTTATTTACGGAATCGCGCTGTCGGTGTTCTTTGCGATCATTCTCGCGTTTATGGGAACGAAATGGATGGCCGTTGAGCCGGGCGCGGGCGATGCACCATCGTCAATAATCATCAGAGCGTTCGTGGGTTTGTTTCTGAGTGCGCTGATCTTCGGGCTGATCTATTCGACCGTGATTTCTTTCTTCCTCGCAAAACGGCAATCCGAACAGGAATAGTCAGGGTACCAGGACGACCTTCCCGATATTCTTTCGTTCTTCGAGTCGCCGGTGCGCCTTGCCCGCATCGTCAAATGAAAAAACCTGATCGACGTGCGGATTGATCCATTCTTCTTCAACACCGCGCAGGATGTCGCGCATCCATAGCGCGACCTTCTCCGGTTCGTGCCACATGTGACCGAGGTTCAGACCAAAGACACCGCGATTCTTGTTCAGCAATGCAAACGGATGAAACCACGGCGTCTGAATTACAGCCTTGAGCAACTTCAGTTTGCCGGAAAGTCCGTTTGCCGAAGCCGTCGAGACTCCAAACATCCCCAGACGTCCGGTATGTCGCAAAGCTGCGTAACTCTTCTTCCAATGACCACCACCAATCGGATCGATGACGAGATCCACTCCAAGACCGTTGGTGAGTTTCTGTAGCTCCGGCTGCCAATCCTGTTTGCTGTAGTCGATCGGATGATCCAATCCACGTTCTTTAAGAAAGTGGTGTTTACCCGCACTGGCCGTTCCGTAAGTGACAGCTCCAACCTGCTTTGCAATATCGAGCGCTGCGAGGCCGACGCCGCCACCGGCATTGTGTATCAACACCGATTCACCGGCATGCAAAGAACCCATCACGACCAGGAGCGCATAAGCAGTCAGGTAGTTCACTGGAATTGCTGCTGCCTGTTCGAACGTCAGTTTCTCGGGCTTCTCGAATATCTGCGAAGCCTTAACTGCCACCAGGTCCGACTGTCCGCCGAAACGCGTCATCGCCACTACCGACTTGCCGTGGAATGAACTATTCACATCCTTGCCGGAGCCCTCAACGACACCACTCACTTCGTATCCCATCACACAGGGCTTCGGCGGTCCGTCGGGATAAAGACCCTGGCGCGCCAGGATGTCTGCGAAATTCAAACCGGCAGCACGGACGCGAATAAGAACCTCATCGTCGCGTGGCACCGGATCTGGTTTCTCTTGCACTTTGAGAACGCTGATGTCGCCGTTGGCGGTCGTCACTATTTGTCGCATAGACCAATGTTATTCTGATCTGCTTCATCAGTGTTAATCTGTGCGACAAAAATATGAGACCAGCACTATCCCTTTTCCTGATTTTTCTAGTTCTACTCGCAAGTTGCACGAAGCCACGAAAGCAACTCACGCTTGCCGTCGTCGCCGGTGTTGAAGGCGAAGCGCTCAAGCAAGCCGCTGTCGATTACGAAGCCCAAACCGGGGTTCACATCGAGATCGCACAGTTTCCTTACTCAAATCTTTTTGAGAAAGAATTAATAGATCTCAAAGCCCGGAGCCGCGCTTACGACCTGATCATGATGGATGACCCGTGGTTCCAGCGGTTCGCCCACGAAAAGGTGCTTACGGACTTAACTCCCCTGCTGCAAAGACTTGGACAATCCGGCCCGGACCCCGACTTCGTCGATACCTCGATCGCGCTTTGCCGTGACCCGTATAAAACTGGCTCACTCTACGCTCTTCCCTACGTCGGAAACTCCCAATTATTTTTTTATCGCAAAGATCTTTTTGAGAAGTATGAACTGAAACCTCCCGCGACTTGGGACGACGTTTTGACGGCAGCGAAAACGATCCACGAGAAGGAAAACACGGGCGCTGATGGCGAGAAGATGTATGGCTACGTGATGCGCGCCGCACAAGGTAATGCCGCTGTGGCTGACTTCATGCCGATCTTCTGGGCGTTTGGCGGTGAGATGTTTGACGCCAGCGGAAAGCCGACAGTAAACAGTCCACAGGGAATCGCGGCACTCCAATTCATGATCGATCTCGGCAAGTTGTCGCCGCCGGGTTATGCAAGCTTCAACGCCGACGACGTTGGTGCACACCTGTTGCAAGGAACAGCTGCGATGTCGATCAACTGGCCCGCGTGGATCAGTGCGTTCAGCGATCAGTCGAAGTCGAAAGTGATCGGAAAGATGGAGTTCACAACATTGCCGGGTGCAGAGAAATCGGGACAGGCCGAAATCGGAAACTGGCTGATCGCGATTCCACGTGATTCGACTAATGCTCAAGCGGCTGCAGAGTTTCTCGTTTGGGCCACGAGCGCCGCGCAGATGAAACGATCGGCACAGCGTGGCAATCCTCCAACGCGTAAATCACTATTTCAGGATGCTGAGCTGGTGGCGAAGAATCCTGCGTATCCGGCCCAGTTGCGATCGCTCGAAAGCTCGCGCCCACGTCCACGCACGCCTTACTGGAACGAAATCGAAAACGCTTTTGGAATCTTCCTTTCGAAAGCCAACAGCGGCGAACTGACTGCCGCCGACGCGATGAACGAGGCGAATGCAGAAATCGAGAAGATTCTTCAACGCGCGCAATAAGCGCGAACTGCTTTTGCCTGCACTCTTCCTCGCGCCGGCAATGGCGGTGCTTCTCGCACTTTCAATCTATCCGCTCATCTATTCGATCACCATCAGTCTGCAACAGCAGACGGGCCCAGATGTTTCGTGGGGACTCGGAAACTTCACTCGACTCTTGTCGGATAATTTCTTTCTTACGGCGCTTGCTCACACGTTCGTGTATGCCGTCGCGGCCCTCACCTGTGAGTTTCTTTTGGGCCTTGGTCTCGCACTGCTATTGAACAAGCAGATTCGCGGACGCGGAATATTTCGTGCCAGTTTGCTGATCCCGATGATGTTGCCGACTGTTGTGGTCGGAGTTGTCTGGCGTCTCATGCTCAATTCAAACTTTGGCGCCATTAATGGAACGCTCAAAGAATTTGGATTGAATACTGAGAGTCTGACGTGGACGGCGTCGCCCAAGCTCGCGATGCTTTCGGTGATCGCCGTCGACGTTTGGCAGTGGACGCCTTTTGTCTTTCTCGTCCTGCTCGCAGGGCTACAGGCGATTCCACAGGAACCATACGAAGCGGCGCTGATCGACGGTTCGAGTCGCTGGCAAACGTTCCGGCATGTGACGCTGCCGCTGCTGAAACCGTCAATCCTGATCGTTCTGCTGTTGCGCACGATGGATCTGCTGCGTGTGTTCGATCAGATATTTATTCTGACGGAAGGTGGTCCGGGCTTCGCCACGGAGACGATTAGTCTTTATATCTATCGCACGGCGTTTCGGTTTTTTGATTTTGGTTATGCGGCGGCGATGTCGTTTGTGTTACTCGCGCTGACAAACGTGATCAGCGCTCTCTACATCAAGTTCTTGCAAGCGAAAGAGACGATCTAACTTGGGCCACAAATTAGCACAAACGGCTCGCTACATTCTGTTGACTGCCGCGTTGCTGTTCGCGCTCGCGCCGGTTTACTGGATGCTGACGATTTCTTTCAAGACTGAGGTCGAGCAGTTTGCAGTTCCGCCGCCGTGGTTTGTTTTTACTCCCACTCCCAACCACTACCACGACGCCTTCGTCACGCGCGGTTTCGGTAACTACTTACTCAACAGCGCGATTGTCGCAGTTACTTCAACAGCGTGCGCCCTCGTCATCGGTACACTCGCCGCTTACGCACTCGCGCGCTTTCAACTTCCCTGGCGTCTCAACCGCCGGCTCTCGTTGTGGATTCTTTCCACGCGCATGTTTCCCGCGATTGTCACAGCCGTGCCGCTGTTTCTCATGATGCGCGACGTGCAACTGCTCAACACGCGTCTCTCTCTGATCATCGTTTACACCGGCTTCAACCTACCGTTCGTCGTTTGGATGATGCGCGGTTTCTTCGCCGATCTGCCACGCGATCTCGAAGAGGCAGCGCTCGTCGATGGCGACTCGCGAATGGGCGCGCTCGTGCGCGTCGTATTGCCACTGGTAGCACCTGGACTGGCGGCGACCGCCGTGTTCTGTCTGATCGTTTCGTGGAATGAATTCCTGTTTGCACTCGTGTTGACACAAACCGACGCGTCGACGACGTTGCCGGTCGGAATCGCGGGCAGTGTGACTCAGTTCGAAATCAAATGGGGTGTGATGAGCGCCGCGGCCACTGTTGCGATCGTTCCGATTCTCGTGTTTGCACTCTCGTTGCAGAAATACCTCGTACGCGGGCTGTCGATGGGGGCAGTAAAGGGATAGCCAGGGATAAATGGCCATCGAATTTAAGAATGTGAACAAGACGTTCGGCGACACTGTCGTCGTCGACGATCTGTCGCTCAAGATCGACGACGGTGAATTCGTCGTGCTGCTTGGCCCATCCGGCTGCGGCAAGACCACGACCCTGCGCATACTCGCCGGTCTCGAGTCAGCTACTTCGGGCGATATTTTCATCGAAGGCAAACGCGTGAACGATGTGCCCACGCAGCATCGCGACCTCGCGATGGTGTTTCAAAGTTACGCGCTTTATCCGCACATGACGATCGCCGAGAACATCGGCTATCCATTGCGCGTGCGCAAACTCGACAAAGCCGAACGAGCTACTCGTGTGAAGCGCGTCGCCGAGATGCTCGAAATAGAATCGCTGCTCGAACGCAAACCACGACAACTATCCGGCGGCGAACGACAGCGCGTTGCGCTCGCGCGTGCAATCGTGCGTGAGCCGCGCGCGTATTTGATGGACGAGCCGCTTTCGAATCTCGACGCACGTCTGCGTGTGCAGATGCGTGGTGAGTTAAAGCGGCTGCAGCACCAACTCGGAACGACGACGATCTACGTCACTCACGACCAGGCAGAAGCGATGACGCTTGCGTCTCGCGTCGCGGTGATGAAGAAAGGCCGGCTACAGCAATTCGACGCGCCGATGAATATCTACAACTACCCGGCGAATAGATTCGTGGCGGAGTTTGTCGGCAGTCCAAGCATGAACTTCATTGATGGAGCACAATTAACAGTTGGCATTCGACCGGAACACATTCAAGTGCTATCACAGCCACAGGACGGTGCCATTCCCGCGAAGGTTTACGTCACCGAGCAAATGGGAAATGAAACTTTCGTTTTTCTTACCGTCGGTACTAACAGGTTGATTGCTCGCGCGCCGGCTGAGTTTCGCGCAGAGGATGAAAGTGGCGTCTGGATCACCATCAACCAGGACAAAGCCCATTTCTTCGATCGTGTCTCGGGAGAAAAGCGGGTCACAGATAACACGGATTGGATCCGGATTTTGTCCGTGTAGCAAATACGGCGTAAAGTAGTTTTTGGCCAATGAAAATCGAGTAAAATCGCGCCATTTTCCTTGACTTTATCCCACCAGCAGCATAATGTCCCCGGCACTCCTTGAGAGACAGGGCCCAGCTGTTAGTAGCACTTCCTTCTGTGTGCTTACGTGCCTCAGCAGCTACACGTGCGGAAAACATTTTGGGATCACCTGATCCTGCTTATCCCGCTCTCTGCAGGACCCGTTCCATTCAGTCGAGAAAAAGCAAAGCAAGAAAGGACTTTCAAGCATGAAAAAGATTACCCTGGTAAGCTGCTCACTAATTGTGATCGCCCTGCTGGTTTCTGCGCGCTGGGCTACCGCGGTCGATGCACCACCCCAAGATACTCTCCCAACTCCCGACACCAGTCTCGCCATGGCACTGTCAGTTCAGGACATGGTCAGCCAGTCGGACGTGATCGCAATCGGGAACTGCGTGGAAACAAAAAGTGTTTGGGTTGATCGCAGTTTAGTAACGCTTGCCACTGTTTCAATATCTGAAAATCTCAAGGGAAACGAAAGCTCAAACATCACTGTCGCGTTACCGGGTGGCGTGGATGCCAATCGCAAAATTCCCATCGCCATGACTTATCCGGGCGCACCACAAATGACGCCGGGTGAAAATGTTTTTCTATTTCTCACCGCTTCTGGTGAAGTTCCTGGTGGTTACACCGTTGCCGGCTTCTCTCAAGGAAAATTCTCCATTGTCACCGATGAAAACGGGGAGCAAGTAGTCTCTCGCGATCTGCGACAGACCTCGCTCAAGACGAATAACGGAGTACATCGTGGCTCAAGCAACACGATTCCGCTCGCGCAGTTGAAGGATGAAGTTAAAGGTTATCTGAAAAACCAATAACTCGCTCTCTTCAACACCCTGATTCATAACGGAGACAAGTTTCCTAGGAGGACTTATGAAAAGAAAGCTCACTTCGATTCTATTGACGACGTGCATGATTATGATGAGTGTCGCCACCACTCGCGCGGGCGGCGCACTCGAATCAATTGACATTACCGCCGGTAACCCATCGCCCATCCCCGGTCACATATTGGCCCGAGTTATTGGGATTCGCTGGGACTCGCGCAGCATTCCGGTTCAGTATCGTATCAACAATACGCTCGACCCGATTCCGAATCCGCTGGGTCCGGCGTTCCTGTCTGTGGCTCAAGCCACGACCGCACTGCAGGGATCGTTCAATTCGTGGAACGACATCCCAACCTCTTACATCAACATGCAGATCGTGGGTACCAGAGCGAACCTCGGCCTCGTCGGGTTCGACATGATCAACGAGCTGTCGTTCCGCACTGCCGCGGGTTTCAACGCCATCGCGTCTTCTCCTTCCACGAACTTGATTCAGGACGTAACTCTCGTGAACGGAGATTTTCTTGACGGCGACGCCGACCCCGACGTTTCGAGCGCTATCACAACGGCTCAGGACGTGGATAACGACGGCGACATCGAATTCCCCGCAGGCTTCTACAAAGCGGGAACGATTCTCGATAACGACGTGCAGTTCAACACCAAGGTCAGCAACGGACTTCGCTTCACGATCGATCCCACACAGATCGATGCAGTTACGCGTTCCGTAGATCTGAATTGTGTTGCCACGCACGAGTTTGGACACTCGTTTGGTTTGTCACACGTGCTCAACAATCAGAACAGTGCCACTGACGGCGACGGCTCGACGATGTTTCCGTTCATCGACACTGGCGATCCGGACGCGGAACGTGGTCAGGGTCAACTGAGTTCTGACGACATCGCGTACGCATCTTTCTACTATCCGGAAGGATCGGCTGCGTCCGGTCCAGGCGCGCTGCAACCGGGCGACGTTCCGTTTACGAGCGTGTATGGATTGATCACGGGCGAGTTGCGACACGGTGTGTTAGATCAACCGATCGCGGGAGGACAGGTGTTCGCCGTCGACCGCAAGGAGAACACTGTAGTCGCAAGCGCTTTCACGGGCACCACGAACCTGTCATTCAATCCGTTGAATGGTGGTTTGTTCTTCGTGCCAACCGTCGCCAACGCAATTCCCAACGGCAACTACGTGATTCCGGTGCCGAAAGGAAACTATGACGTAGGCGTGGAAGCGACCGACGGCAGTCCTGTTGCCGCCGCCAACATCAGCTTCACGACTCAGATTGGAAACTTCTTCGGACAGCAAAACTTCATCGAGGAGTTTTGGAATAACAATAGTGAAGGAGCCATCGAGCGCGATCCGGGTGATGCGAAGAACGTTCACGTGAATAACGGACAGATTAACTCTGGTACGAACATCACGACGAACAACGTGATCACTATCAACCCGTTTGGAGTGCGAACCAACATCGGATTCATCAACGCGCCGGCAGGCGGTTTTATCTACGCAGTGCAGTTCCCTGCCTCGCAGATATCTGCCCTCAATGGCGGAAATCCGACGCTCATCCAGGCCGGGCTCTACGACACCATTCCGCTCGATGCATCGGTGCCGGTGGTGTTTGCAAACGCATGGTTAGCGAAAGGCGTCATCAATCCTGACACGACGGCGACGATCGATCTCGCGAACCCACTTGATCGATCCGTTTCGTTTTTGGCTCAGGATACTGATTTCGCGCCGTTCTACTTCAAGAACCCGCAGGACCTCAGTGAAGTTATCCGGCTTGGCATTGCTGATGGATCGATTCAGAACCTGTTTTTGGTTCTGCAAATCCAGCCGGCGCCATTCCCTGGAGTCAGCGCACAACCGCCTTTGATCGGCCTTAGTACGCAGGCGCCGATCCTGGGACGGTCCTTCTTGTCCACTAACGGCGGACTCACATTCACGCGCAGAAACGATTTGAATTTCCGATTCTCACTCGTTGCTTCGCAGGTTCCTTAGACCGACTAACTTATCCACAGATTGCGCAGATTATGTGTTATCTGCGTAATCTGTGGATGCATTTCCATCTTTTCGTATCCCCACCCGATCCGTCGTAAAAATTCTGGCTTTCTGCCGGTTTCGAGCATAAACTAACGCTCACGCCGATGAGTGACGATAATCGTCGATCACAAGCCAAACCATACAAACCCGAAGCGTGGCGCGACGACGATGCTACGTCTGACGATCTCCTCAGCTTTCATACCCCTCTCGCGGATCCTACGGCACGCGAGCAATGTCGTTTGCTCGACTTACTCGGACGCATTAATTACAAAATTCTAAGTGGCAACAGAGTTTATGTGGAAGTCGACGGCATCGTGTACAAGACTCTGTACGGCGGGTATTGGCGTAGCGTTTTCACCGGCATGGAACACTTTCTCCTGAGATGCGAGCAGGTTTCAGATAACGCCTGGAGAAAAGACGACAACACCTCCGTCGATCTGCCAATCGCATATTCGAATGACGGTTGGACGGCGAGAGGACATTCACTCTCATTTATCCTCAATCGTGATTTAGTTAGCCACTGATCCGTAAAATCAATCCGCGTCAATCCGTGTTACCGTTTTCCTGGAGCAACAATATGAGAAAACTCCTCCTTCTGGTGATCGTCGCCAGCCTCGTGTCCCTTAGCGCCATTGCGCAAACACCATCGTTAACGCAACCAATGCCCGTCGATCCCGAGATCACGATGGGCAAGTTTCCCAACGGACTGCGCTACTACATACGCCAGAACAAGAAGCCTGAAAAACGTGCCGAGCTTCGGCTCGTCGTGAAGGCCGGCGCTATCCTCGAAGACGACGACCAGCGCGGTCTCGCTCACTTCGTCGAACACATGGCGTTCAATGGCACGAAGAATTTTCCGAAGCACGAGCTCATCTCTTTTATCGAGTCGTTAGGGATGCGCTTCGGCGCCGACATCAACGCGTACACCAGTTTTGACGAGACGGTCTACATGCTTCAGGTTCCGACCGACAAACCGGAAGCGATGGCTCGTGCATTTCAAGTGCTCGAAGACTGGGCGCACAACCTAACGTTCGATCCGGCGGAGATTGAGAAGGAACGCGGCGTCGTGCTCGAAGAGTGGCGTTCGGGACGTGGCGCAGGCATGCGCAATACCGAGAAGATGTTCCCAGTGATGTTCAAGGGATCGCGTTACGCGAATCGTCTTCCCATCGGTCTGCCTGAGATCATCCAGACTGGAAAACCGGAACGACTCAAGCAATTTTATGCAGACTGGTATCGTCCGGATTTGATGGCCGTGATTGCAGTCGGTGATTTTGATAAGTCGGCAGTCGAAAAGCTCGTCAATACTCACTTCGCAACCATTCCGGCTCATAAGTCGCCCAGAGAGCGACAGACATACGACGTTCCCGATCGATCAGACACCGGGTTTGCGATCAATACCGACAAAGAAACCACGACGACCAGTATCGAGATCGACACCGTCCTGCCCGCACGCCCGCAGGGTTCGATCGGCGCTTACAGGCAAAAGACAGTCGATCGCTTGTTTGGCGGAATGCTGAACGCACGCTTTGCCGAGCTCACGCAGAAGCCCGATGCTCCGTTTGTCTTCGGCTTTGGCGGCAGAGGCGGTTTTCTCGCGCGCACAAAAGAGGTCGCGTTTCTGAATGCACTTGTTAAAGAAAATGGCGTCGAACGTGGTTTACAGGCATTGCTTACGGAGGCGGAACGAGTCGCACGTTTCGGATTCACTGAGACGGAGCTCGCGCGGCAGAAAGCAAGCGTCCTGCGTAACTACGAGCGGAACGCGCTGGAGAAGGACAACACGCTCGCGGTCAATCGCGCGGGAGAATACGTACGCAACTTTCTGATTGATGAAACTCTGCCCAGCGCCGATGATGAATACGCGCTTCATCAACGCTTCCTTCCCGAGATCACACTCGCTGAGATCAATAAGCTCGCACGCGAGTGGTTTCCGGTTAGTAATCAGAACCGGCTCGTGATTGTCACGGCGCCGCAGAAAGACGGAGTGACGGTTCCCGATGAGGCGAAGCTTGCCTCGATCATCAAAGAGTCAAACTCTGCCGAAGTTAAGCCTTATGTCGACACGGTGGCTTCCGCGGTTCTGCTCGAGTCGTTGCCGGCGCCAGGAAAGATCGTCAAGACAGGCACAAACGATAAAGTGGGTCTGACGATGTGGGAGCTCGCGAATGGAGTGAAGGTTGTGCTCAAACCGACGACGTTTCGTGCGGACGAGATCATCTTTCGTGCGAGCAGTCCGGGAGGAACGTCGCTCGCAAGCGATGCCGATTACACGCCGGCGAGTACGGCTACCCAGGTAGTGAACCCGGGCGGCGTCGCGAAGTTCAGCGCGATCGATCTCGGCAAGATGCTGGCGGGAAAGGTGGCCTCGGCAAATCCGTTTATCGGCGAACTCGAAGAGGGTTTGACCGGCGGCAGTTCTCGCAAAGATCTCGAGACGATGTTCCAGCTCATCTATCTCAGGTTTACACAACCGAGAGCGGATGCGAATGCGTTTGCCGCACAGGCGACGCAGGCGCGCACGTTCATGAACAATCAGAGCGCCGTGCCGGAGTTTGCGTTCTTTGATGCACTCTCGACTGCGAGGTATGGGAATCACCCGCGCCGGCGTACGTTAACTGCCGCCTCGGTTGACGAGTGGAATCTCGATAAGTCACTCGCGTTCTACAAGGATCGTTTCGCGGATGCGAGTGATTTCACGTTCTACTTTGTCGGCAACTTTGACGAAGCGACGATCAAGCCGCTCGTAGAGCGTTATCTGGGAGCGCTTCCGTCGCTCAAACGAAAAGAGACGTGGAAGGATATCGGTGTTAAGTTGCCGTCCGGAGTTATTGAGAAGCGCGTTGAGAAGGGGATCGAGCCGAAGAGTCGAGCCGCGATCGTTTTTAGTGGTCCGTTTGTGTTTGACCAGGAGAGACGAGTGGCGATCCGGGCGATGTCGGAGATACTGCAAACACGGCTGCTCGAATTGATTCGTGAAGAGCTCGGAGGCACGTACAGCATTACGGCGGCGTACGGCTATTCGAAGTTTCCAAAGCAGGAGTACTCGATCGCGATACAGTTCGGATGCTCGCCCGAGCGGACTGACGATCTGATCAAGCGTGTGTTTGGAGAGATCGAGAAGTTCAAGGTTGATGGACCAACGGAGAAGCAGCTCACTGATGAGCGCGAGGCGCTGCTGCGTGAGTTTGAGACAAACAGCAAGCAGAATGGCTATCTCTTGAACCAGATTGCGCTGCGGTTTCAGAACGGCGAAGACCCGGCCGGCATCTGGCTCGTACCGGAGTTCTACCAGAAGCTCGACGCCGCGACGATCAAGGACGCAGCGCGACTCTATCTGAATCCGCAATCCTACGTAAAAGTAACCCTCTTCCCCGAGAAGAAAGCCGCCGCGAATTAACAAAGCCCCATCGCACGTACTGTAGGGGCGGCCCTCCGTGGCCGCCCTTGTGTTGATTCATGTTCGCCAAGCTGAACAC
>DASWUM010000075.1:0-37444 GCA_036401595.1 Pyrinomonadaceae bacterium | reverse complement strand
CCCCCGGGGGCCGCCCCTGCGTGGAACCCTTTCCGAAACTCACCGAAGAATGATCTGTGACAACTTAGTTAAAGCACGAAGGTTTGCTTCGCGCACGTTTCCGAGAGTATTGTGTGCCGCGAGGTGAATCTGATGAAACATTTCCTGAAGCATTTCTCTCTGATTGCGGCAATGCTCCTCGTCACCGGCTCGGCGGTGGCCCAGGAGCGTGCCACGATTCTGACCGGCGCCGAACTGACTCGCGTCGTTCCAACCAGTTTTTATTTTCAGGGTCTGAGCGCGCCCACACAGATGCGCAATTCCGCAGCCGCACGCTTTGGAAAAAATCGCTATGTGATCGTGGGACTGGTTGATACCTCCGGTTACTCCGCCGACGTGAGAGCAAAGTACGTTGGGTTTCTGATCACTGATTCAGCTATCACGATCAACGGCGAGTCGCTAGCGCCGGGCGCTTACGGTTTCGGTTTTCCAGCTGAACGAATGCTGACTGTAATCGACCTTACCGCAAAGGAAGTACTCTCAGCACAGGTTTCTAACGATAAAGCATTGACACGACCTCGTCCCTTGATGATGGCAGCGGACGGCCAGGGCGTGCGTCTCTATAACGGCAAAGACTACGTGCTCATCGCTGTTCAGTAATACCGGCGATGTACAAAAGACTTTTATCGTTAGTCTGCATATTGCTGCTGCTTTCCCTTTCGTCTCGCGCGCAAACGCCGCCTGAGAAGCCGAAGCAACCGACAGGTGGTGGTGTTTCCACCGGAGCGCCGGCCACCTACACTTCGCGTCGCACCGTTGGCATCACCGACCCTTCGGCGCCCGTTGTCTTTGAAGATGTAACAGACAAGACGGCGCTCGCCGCGTTTCGTCATCGTTCCGGCGAAGCAGCGAAAGATTACATCTTCGACACTCCTTCCGGCGGCGTTGCGATCTTTGATTACGACTCAGATGGACGCCCCGATATTTATCTTGTAAACGGATCGACGATGGGCGCAATGCGAGGCCGCGAGAAAGCACCGCGCGCCGCGCTCTACAGAAATCTCGGCAATTGGAAGTTTGAAGACGTCACCGATAAAGCGGGAGTTGCTAACGAGCGTTGGGGATTTAGTGTCGCAGTTGGCGATTACAACAACGATGGACGTCCCGACATGTTCGTCGGCAACTTCGGCGTTTCGCGTCTCTATCGCAACAATGGAGACGGCACGTTTACCGATGTGGCGGAAAAGTTAGGCGTCGCTCGCAAGGGTTGGAGCACGGGGGCGAGTTGGGGTGATTACGACGGCGATGGCCGGCTCGATCTTTTCGTCCCGGGTTATGTGCAGATCGATCTCAACAATCTGCCGCCAAACCCTTCCGACATTGGTAAGAACGGCGCGGTCGGACAAAACACGTGTCAGTTTCGCGGCGTGCCGGTGATGTGTGGACCACGCGGTCTGCCGGGCGAAAGCGACACGCTCTATCACCAGAAGCCGGACGGAACTTTCGAGGATGTGAGCGTTAAGGCCGGTGTTAACGATCCGGACAAGTATTATGGTTTCAGCTCGGCGTTTGTTCACGTCGACGACGACAAGCTGCTCGATCTGATCGTCGTCAACGATTCGACGCCGAAACAGCTTTACATCAACAAGGGAAACGGCACGTTCGAGGAGATTGGTTATCCGTCGGGTGTGGCGCTGAACGAGAATGGTCGCGAACAGGCTGGGATGGGACTTGCCGTCGGCGATTACGACAACGACGGCCGCATCGACTTTCACATCACCAACTTCTCTGACGATTCAAATGTTCTTTATCACAACGACGGCGACAACAACTTCACTGATGTGACGTTTCAAACCGGTTTGGGTGAAGTTTCGATTCCGTTTCTCGGGTGGGGCACGAGTTTTCTCGACTTTGACAACGATGGTTGGCAAGACTTGTTTGTGGTGAACGGGCATGTATATCCGGCTGTCGATGCGCATCAATGGGGGACGAGTTACGCGCAGCAGGCGCTGCTGTTTCGCAATCAGAAAGGCAAGTTTGAGCGTGTTGGTGCGCCGCCGGGAAGTGCGCTCGCGAACGCGTGGCCCGGACGAGGGCTTGCAGTCGGCGATTTGGATGGCGATGGCCGAGTTGACCTTGTGATCAATAACGTCGATGACAAGCCGGTTGCGTTGAGAAATGTGGCAGCGTCGACGGGACATTGGCTCGGGCTGAAGCTCGTTGGCGACGTGGCGAAGAAGAGTCCACGCGACGCGATTGGCGCGATTGCGTATTTGACGATCGGCGGTGTGCGACAGCGACAGGATGTTTTGAGTGGTGCGATTTTTTGTTCACAGAATGATTTGACGTTGCACTTTGGGTTAGGAGCGGCGACGAAGGTCGACAAGCTCGAAATCAAGTGGCCCGACGGCAGTGTTGAAGTTGTCGATGTTCCGGCTATTGACAGGATCGTTACCATTACAGAGGGCAAAAACCGTTGAAAAGCAATCCACAGATTACACAGAAGTAATCTGCGGAATCTGTGGATTGGTTTGGAGTCTAAGAATTGCGACGACTTGATCTGAGAAAGGCGCAGGCAGCGCGACTCAACACGATCCGCGATATCAATCGGCAGATCGTGTTGAACTACGTGCGTGAGCGCGAACCGATCTCGCGCGCCGAAATTGCGCGCGAGACCGAGCTCCAGCGCTCTACAGTCTCCGCCATCGTCGAAGATCTAAAAACCGAAGGTCTGGTTGAGGAAGTCGGAGAAGGTGAATCAACCGGTGGTCGCCGGCCGACGATGCTGAAATTGCGTGCGGCTGATCCGATCGCACTCGGCGTCTCAATCACTCCAACCTGCACCATGGTTGCCACCAGCGATCTCGCCGGACGCGTTCTCGATCAGGAAGAGTTTCTCACCGACCCGGAAAAGACGATCAACCAGGTGCTTACTGTCGTGCGTAAATTCACGACGCGCTACAAAGGATCGATCGAAGGTGTCGGCGTGAGTCTTCCCGGCCTCGTCGATCCGTCGACAGGCACCGCGCTTTACATTCCATACTTCCTCTGGCGCGATCTTCCGATCTCGAAAATGATCTCCGATGCAGTCGGACTGCCGGTAGTGATCGACAACGACGCCAACGCCGTTGCGCTTGCGGAACTTTGGTTCGGACGACCGGAAGTGAACGATGCTCGAGACTTCATCCTCGTGCTGGTCGCCGAGGGCGTCGGTACAGGCATCATCTTCGACGGGCAGGTTTACCGCGGTCAGCGTGGCGCGGCGGGTGAGTTTGGTCACATGGTGATTGGTCGCGGCGCTCCGGTGCCGTGTTCGTGTGGCAGCGACGATTGCTGGGAAGCGTTTTCTTCGGAACGCGCGGCCATCGCGCGCTACTTGAAACTGTCCGGTGCGTCGGCACAGTCTGATATCACTTTTATCGAGGTCGTCGACCGCGCGCTCGGCGGGGAAGGGCACGCCACGACTGCTCTCGTCGAGACAGCACGTCACCTCGGCGTCGGGATTTCAAATCTCATCATCGGCTTCAGTCCCGAAGCGGTCGTGGTTGGCGGTGAGATCGCACGTGCCTGGGATCTGATTGAGACCGCACTCACCGAAACGATTGCCAACAGCGTTCGCCGCGGTCTGCCATCCGCTCGCATTCTTCCTTCGACCCTGGGCGAAAACCCGACGTTACGCGGCGCCCTGAGCCTTGTTCTCGCGAGCAAATTCGCCGCTGCGTTCGCCGCTTAAGTTCGCGATCCGTACTAAATCCCCGTTAATCCGTGGCTAAAAAACTTATTGACACAATCGAAAATCTGTAATAAAACTTAGTTCGCTGCGACAACAAACTAAGTTTTGAAGTGCTAAAACCGAGGTAGTGAGCCTTTCGCCTCGGCCAATCCAAGTAGGTTTTTAGAATAATTCACCTAAGCAACGCGGGTATCTCCGCGTCGTTTGTGTCTTGCTTTCAGCTTTCGAGGAATCAAAATGAGAAAGTCATTCGCTGCCTCTGTCCTGCTTGCCCTGTTCACCTCCATTTTCGCCGTCACCGCCGTTGCCCAGAACAACAAAGGCGCGATCATCGGCACGGTTAAAGACCCTAATGACGCTCTGGTTGCAAAGGCCCAGGTCAAGGTTACCAGCGTGAAGACGGGCGAAGTTCGAACCGCTGATACCGGTGACGACGGAACCTACACCGTAACCAACCTTGAACCCGGCATGTACAACGTGTCGGTTGAGGCATCTGGTTTTCAAACGGTCAACTTCGAATCAGTGCAGGTTGAAACCAATTCTCGACTGCCACTCGACGTGAAGTTTGCGAACGTGACTGGAGGCAATGCGTCAGTCACCATCACTGCTGAAGGTGCTCCGCTCGTCGAAAGCGAGACGAGTGTTCGCGGCGATTTAATCACGGGCAGGCAAGTAACGGATCTACCGATACCGCAGCGAAACTTTACGCTACTTGCGGGATTGTCTCCCGGCGTTACGCGTCCGAACCTTGGTCTGCTCGGCGGCGGTGGCAACTTCGTTGCCGGCGGCGGTGGACAGAACAACACCGAAGCAACGCGTTTCCGCGAGTCCGGTGGCTCGGTGCTGGTTGTTAACGGCGCGCGTGCGACAAACAACAACTTCACTCTTGACGGTGTAGACAACAACGAATCGCAGTTTGGCCAGATCGCGATCTATCCGAATCCGGATGCGATCGCAGAATTCAAGATCGAATCAAGCGTTCCGTCGGCAGAATCAGGACGTGCCGGTGGCGGTATTATTTCCACGACTTTCAAGTCAGGTGGAAATCAGTTTCACGGCACCGTGGGCGAGATTTATCAGGGACGATTCTTGAGCGCCGCCGCCAGCAGGTTTGACGATCCGACGTCACCGCCAGTGCCGAACTACGTCACGCACAATTATTACGGCACGGTTGGCGGTCCAATTTATCTGCCCCGTCCGGGCGAGGGCACGCCCGTTCTTTACGACGGCCACGATCGTTCGTTCTTCTTTTTCTCGCTCAATGGTCAGCGAAACAGCACGCCGATCTTCGGCGGCACAGGCGATCCGCAGGCAGTACCCGTTCCAACTGCGAGAATGCGCGTCGGCGATTTCAGCGAACTGCTGCGACCCGGCACCAGCCGGACTTACACCCTCGCAGGCGGCGGAAGCGTGATTGCTCCGATCGGAACGATCTTCGCGCCGAACGGCACTCCGATTCCGGGTAACGACCTGCGCAACTGCGCAAGCTGTGGACCGTTCTCAAACTTCGCTCGTAATTACGTAAACGCGTTTCCGCTTCCGAACCTTCCCGGCGCGGGACGAAATTTCGTTACGAACCGCAAGGAGCACGCGAACGTCGACAGCTACGATATACGCATCGATCATCGCATCACCAAAGCCAACAATATCTTCGGTCGTTACAGCAAGGCTGACACGGCTCGCTCACGCGACAATTTCTTCCCGCTGGGCACTTCGCCAACCGGTAACGATCTGCCGGCTGGTCCATCGGCAGGTGATGAATTTGGCAACACCAAAGGTTTCACACTTGGCGATACGCATGTGTTCTCGCCCTCTGTTGTTAACGACGCTCGCTTTGGAGTCAATCGAGTACAGATCGGAATCTTCAACACAGGCGTAAACGGCACGGGCGGTTTCAGTCCGACCATCTCGGCAAACCTCGGTGCCCCGAATATCAATCTTGGTCCAAACAGCAGCGGCATCGTCCTCGTCGGTATTGTTGACGAGTTGACCGGAACCGACCGCGCGACTGAGTTCACCGGTGACGGTGGTCCGTTCTATTTCCTGTCGAACAATTTCCACGCTGCGGATGCAGTCACGGTCGTGAAAGGCGCTTCGACCTTCAAATTTGGTGGTGATTATCGCGTTCGTCAGAACAGTAACTACGACGGTGGCCGCAACAACGGCACCAAAGGTAACTACCAGTACGGCACCACCGGCAGCGGTTTCGTTTCCGGCAACTACAACGGCATCGGACCTAACGACACTGGCTCATCGCTCGCCAACTTCCTGCTCGGTTATCAACCGGGTTTTGTGGGCCGCGGCGATCCGGGTGGTCCATATTTCCAGTCGAGCAAGGAAATGTCGTTCTTCGTGCAGGACGATTGGAAGAAGAGCAGCGATTTAACCTTGAATCTCGGCTTGCGCTACGACATTTTCACCGCGCCGACTGAGCGCTTCGATCGACAGGGCAACTTCGATCCGGCGACGAAGAAAATTCAAATGGCCGGTGACAACGCTCCCGGCGGCCGCGATCTCGCAAACACTGACAAGAACAATTTTGGACCACGAATCGGCTTTGCCTATAGCGGAATCAAACAGGACAAGACTCTTGTCGTGCGTGGTGGTTACGGCCTTCTTTTCGCTACCGACACCAGCGCCGCGCAGCCACTGACTTCAAACCCGGGTACGGGCGCTGCCAGTTATGCGTGCACGCCCATCACAAATCCGGGTGGATGTCCGGCAGTGTTCCAGGCACGTAATCCTTTTGACAATGGTGTTCCGACGGCGCCGTTCACAGTTGCAGCACCCGGAACCAGCTTCGCAGCGCCGACCAACGGCGGTCTCATCCTCTTCAACGATCCGAATCGTAAGGATGAGATGTATCACCAGTACAACCTGACGTTGCAATACGAGTTTTCACAGGGCTGGCTCGCCGAAGCCGCTTACGTCGGATCGATCGGGCGCAACCTGCTCGTGCTCCAGAATATCGGCACGGGTAACGACGAAGGTGGTCCAGGCTCGCGCGAAGTGATCTTGACTAACATCAACAGCGGCAACGCAATCACCGCGACGAGATACATCGGCAAATCGAGTTACAACGCGCTTCAATCCAAGATCGAAAAGCGATTTTCAAAGGGATTCTCGCTGTTGACCTCATATACGTGGGCTCACGCGATCGACGATTCGCCGGGTGGCATTTGCGGCAACGGCGCGAGTGCGCGTGATTGTGGTCCGGACGATCCGACCAGAATTGAACTCGATCGTGGTAGTTCAGACACTGACGTCAGGCATCGCTTCACGTTCTCAAACGTTTGGGATTTGCCTTTCGGCAGAAACCGTAAATATGGCAGTGACATGAACAAAGGTCTCGATGCTGTGGTTGGTAACTGGCAGTTCAACAACATCGTTACCTGGCAGACGGGTCCGCCATTTAATGTCACCTGCAATGGTGGCCGCGTGGATCTGCTTGGCGATCCGAATCCGACTTCGACGCAGCAAGACCAGGGTCTCGAGCTCAACCGCGCTGCTTTCCGTTGTGCGACGACACGCATCTTCCCGACCGATCCGAACAGTCCGCATATCGGCACTCTGGGTCGCAACGTGTTCCACGGCCGGCCGCAGTTTTATTGGGATGCTTCATTCTTCAAGGACTTGCCAGTTCCCGCGATTAGCGAAGCATTCAAGGTTCAGTTCCGGTTCTCCGCTTATAACGTGCTGAATCGCGTCAATCGCTCCGCGCCGAACGGTGATATCAACAACGCGGGCGATTTCGGGCGCGACATCAGCGAGCAGCGGCGCCGGCAGATGGAGTTCTCCCTCAAGCTCCTCTTCTAACGTTAGCAGGGCCACAAGGAAGCACGAAAAGCACAAACGTCTCGATAGCAGCGTTTGTGCCTTTTGTGCTTCTTGCGGCTAGAATTCAGGTCCAATGGGTTTAGTCCGCGCGTTTTTGTTTCTTTGCTCGATGTCGCTCGTTGCCAGTGCGATGCCGCAACGCACGTCGCCGAACGTCGACACCTTGTTGAGCGAGGCGGGCGCACTCGTCCAGGCAGGACGGCTTCAGGAAGCAGAAGCGGCGACGCGCAAGATTCTGACGACACATCCGCGAAATGCCGAAGCGCACAGCTTGTTGGGTGTAATTCTCGATCAGCGTGGTCTAACTGCCGACGCTGAAAAAGAGTACGGCTCTGCGCTGCGACTGAAACCGCAGCTCGTTAGTGCTTTGTCGAATCTCGGCGTTTTGTTCGCGAAAACAAATCGCACGAACGAAGCGATCGCGAAGTTTGAAGAAGTTCTACGGATCGATCCCAAACACGAAGGCGCGATTTTTAACCTCGGTGCTTTGTACGCAGCGCGAGGAGACTACAAACGCGCCGTTCCGCTTTTGGAAAAAGCCGCCGGCCAGGATCCAAGGATGCTGTTTACGTTTGGGTTACGCCTGGCTGAAGCGCAGCAGTACGCGGATGCGGCGCGTCTGTTTCAACGGACCAATGAGCTGCGACCGCAGACTTACGAAGTTTTATATAACCTCGGGCTCGCTCTTTATAACCTGGACCGTCTCGACGAAGCGCAGCAAACGATTGCTGCTGCCGCGGCTCTGAAACCGACCGAAGCCGAACCGTATTATCGTTTGGGATTGATCGCGTCCGCGCAGGGAGACACGAAAGCAGCGCTGACACACTGGTCCAAAGCGCTCGAGTTGCGGCCGGCGTTTGCTGAAGTCAACTTCATGATCGGCGAGGAGTTGCTAAAGAACCAACTCGCGGAAAAGTCGATTCCGTTCTACGAAAAGGCGCTCGAACAGTCGCAGGGTCAACTGGTCTATCACCTGCGACTTGGGGTTGCAAATGTGCGTGGTCAGCGTTACGCGCGCGCGCGTGAAGTCTTTACGAAAGCGCTCGAGCTTTATCCGGATAATGCGAACCTCTACTTTTTGCTCGGGTATGCGGGAAGAGCGGAGGGGCAGTACGACCAGGCAGTGACGGCATTTCGGCAGGCGCTGAAGTTACGGCCTGACAATCCGGACGCGCTTTCGAATCTCGGCTACATCGCGAGCCAGCGTGGTGAGAATGTCGAAGCCGAAACGTTGTTGAGACGAGCCATCGCGCTCGATCCAAAGAGTTTTCCGTCGTATCACGATCTCGGTCGGCTGTTGGTGAAGTTGAGGCGATACGAGGAAGCGGTACCTTTGCTGACGCGTGGCATCGAGTTGAACGACAAAGATCCGGGCGTGCACTACCAACTATTTCTCGCGTACTCGAGACTCAAGCGCAAGGACGACGCGGACAAGGAGCTGGCGGAATTCAAGCGGCTGGATGAAATCAATAAGCACGGGGCGACACCGCTGATGGGAACGAAGGACGGAGAAGCGCTGCCGCCTTTGCCCGTTAACGCCGCAGGCGACAGCGCCAAGCCACGCACGCCAAACCAAAAATGATCGCCACAAAAAGGCACAAAATTTTTCCGTCAGTAGTTTTGTGCATTTTGTGCTTTTTTGTGGCCGGGCTGGCGCAAACGCCGTCGGTCACAAAAGTCGATCCGCCGTCATGGTGGTCCAATCACACCATTAATCCGGTGCGACTTCTCGTACGCGGCAAGAATCTCAGCGGAGCGCGCGTGAGCTCGCCTGTTTTCCGCACGGCAAACGTTCGCATCAATGGACAAGGCACTTATCTTTTTGTCGATGTCGATATCAATCGCTCAACAGTGCCCGGCAACTATTCACTCGCTCTTGAAACACCGATGGGACGGGCCTCGATTCCCTTCAGTATCGAAGCATCGCTCGACACGAGCAGCCACTTCCAGGGCATCGACAACGACGACGTGATCTACCTGATCATGACCGATCGCTTTGCCGACGGAGATCCATTAAACAACGCGCCGAAAGATTCTCCGCCCGAAGCGAACGATCGCAACAACCCGCGCAGCTTTCACGGTGGCGATTTGCGTGGCGTGATCAATCAGCTTCCGTATCTGAAAGATCTCGGCGTCACCGCCATCTGGTTGACACCGTGGTACGACAACTGGAACGGTGTGAATCGCTGCGATAAGCCGTGGTGTCCGAACACGTATTATCACGGCTATCACGCGATCGATTATTACGCGGTGGAAGATCGCTTCGGCGATCTCGCGACACTGCGCGAGCTGGTCCAAAAGTCCCATGCGCTCGGGATCAAAGTCATCCAGGATCAGGTAGCAAATCACGTTGGCTCGCAGCATCCATGGATCAAAGATCCGCCGCTCGGCACGTGGTTTCACGGCACGCTCGCACAGCACCAACTCAACAAGTTCAGAAACAGCGTGTTGCTGTCACCGCACTCGAATCAGATCGACGTGCGCAACACATTGGACGGCTGGTTCAATGACGATCTGCCGGACATGAACCAGGAGGAGCCGGAAGTCGCGCGCTATGAAATACAGAACGCGTTGTGGTGGGTTGGCGTCAGCGGTATTGATGCGATTCGTCAGGACACGATCCAGTACATGCCGCGGTTCTTTATTCGCGACCTCTCAGACGCTTTGCACCGGCAGTACGCAAAGCTCTGTATGGTGGGTGAGGTGTTCGAGCGTGATGCGGCGCACACGGCGTTCTTTATCGGTGGCCACAAGGGTTGGGACGGCATCGACACGAAACTCGATTCTGTTTTCGACTTTGCGTTGTGGAATGCGTCGCTGATGGTTTTTACAAACAAGGCGCCGGTTCGTTTTTTGCAGCACCAGTTGAAGTACGACGGCCTTTATCCAGAGGCGTCGAAGCTTACGGTCCTTGCGAATAATCACGATACGTCGAGGTTCATGTCGCTTCCCGGCGCTACAACTGAAGGCGCGATGCTGCACACAGCTTTCATTCTCAGCGTGCGTGGTATTCCACAGCTTTATGCTGGCGAAGAGATTGCGATGGAGGGCGGAGACGATCCCGATAATCGTCGCGATTTTCCGAGTGCTGCGTTCAAGGCTGAAGGGCGGACGGCGAAGCAAAAGCAGATGTTTGACTGGACACGCGCGTGGATACGTCTGCGACACGAACACGCAGCGCTGCGTTCGGGACGTTTGATCGATCTGTTTTTTGATGACGATGCTTACGTGTTTGCGCGCCAAATCGACCGCGAGACGATAGTGATCGCGATCAATCGTGAGAACAAAGCGAAGCAGGTAACAATTCCGGTCGGGTCGATCGGATTGAAAGACGGCGTGATGCTGAAAGAGTTAATTGGAAACGTGAGGGGTCGGGTTGTGAACGGAGAAGCGGTGCTTACGCTACCGGCTCAGAGTGCGATAGCTCTCGGTAGTTTTTAGACAGGATTACACGATTATAAAGATGGACTTGATGAATAAACAGAATCCTGTAAATCCTGTGAAACCAAACCTGGGAAAACGGGCGAGCGGGCTTTTGCTGCACCCGACATCACTGCCTGGGCCATACAGCATCGGCGACCTTGGTCCCGAAGCGTACAAGTTCGCTGACTTTCTTGTCGCCGCCGGTCAGAGTCTTTGGCAGGTGTTGCCACTCGGACCAACCGGTTACGGTGACTCGCCCTACGCGTGTTACTCAGCCTTCGCCGGCAACACTCTGCTCGTCAGCCCCGATCAGCTAATCAAAGAAGGACTGCTCGACGAAGCGCCGCAATCGACCGCCGCCCCCAACAAGATCGATTTCGGTGAAGCCCACAGCCTGAAAGATCAGATCCTGCGTCGCGCTTACGAACGTTACACCAAGACCACCGACACCGCGCTCCGCAGCGCTTTTGAAACATTCGCCCAGCAACACGCGCACTGGCTCGAAGACTACGCGTTGTTCCGAGCGCTGAAAGACTCGCACGGCGGCGTGGCGTGGAACGAGTGGGAACCATCGCTCGTACGCCGCACGCCGTCGTCTCTCGAACGCGCGCGGGAAGAGCTGCGTGAAGAAGTTGAAGCGCACATGTTCTATCAGTTCCTCTTCTTCCGGCAGTGGTTCGCGCTGAAGCATTACTGCAACGAACGCGGCATCAGCATCGTCGGCGACCTGCCGATATTTGTGGCCCAGGACTCAGCGGACGTCTGGACCAACCCCGAGCAGTTCAAGCTCGACAAGAATGGAAAACCAATCGTCGTCGCCGGCGTGCCGCCGGATTATTTCAGCAGCACCGGACAACTCTGGGGCAATCCGCTTTACAACTGGGAACTCATGCTCGCCGACGGCTTCAAGTGGTGGATCGAGCGCGTGCGCGCGACGTTGACCGTGGTCGACATCGCTCGTGTCGATCATTTTCGCGGTTTTGCTGCCTGTTGGGAGATTCCCGGCGGCGACAAGACAGCGGAGCGAGGGCAGTGGGTGGAAGCGCCGGGCAGGGAATTGTTCACGGCGATTCGCAAGACGCTCGGCGAGTTGCCGATCATCGCAGAGGATCTTGGTGTGATCACGCCTGATGTCGTTGCGCTTCGCGAGGAGTTTGGCTTTCCGGGAATGCGAATTCTTCAGTTCGGTTTCGGCAGCGATTCGAAGAATATCGATCTGCCGCACAACTACGTTTCGAATGTGGTCGCTTACACAGGCACACACGACAACGACACCACAGTTGGCTGGTTCAATAGTGTGGCAGGCGAAGGTTCGACGCGCACGGCGGCGCAGATCGAGCGTGAGCGGAAGTTTTGTATGGATTATCTGAACACCGAAGGCGAAGAGATCCAATGGGACTTCATTCGCGGCGTGCTCGCGTCGGTGGCAAACACGGCGGTGGTTCCGCTTCAGGATCTGCTCGGACTGGGAACGGAAGCGCGTATGAATCTTCCGAACAGCACTGAGGGAAACTGGGCCTGGCGATTCGATAACTTAACAATTGATTTAGCTGCGCGACTCAAAGAACTATCACAACTCTATGGAAGGAATTAGCCACGGATGACACAGATTTTTAAAACCAGATCTGCGCTGATCCGTCTTTTCTGTGTTCATCTGTGGCTGGTTTTGACCGTTAACGCGCAGGCGCCTGAGATTCTCAAAGTAGATCCGCCAAGCTGGTGGACTGGAAGTTCTGTTAATCCGGTGCGATTAATGATTCGGGGAAGAAACCTTCAGGGTGCAAAGGTACAGGTTGGACAGGGGCTGCGTGTCGTTGGCGTCCCGAAGGTTAATGATCGCGGAACCTGCGTTTTCGTTGACGTCTTTATCGCGCCGAGTGCGCAAGCCGGGCAGCGCTCAATTTCAATGGGTTCTGCTCGTGCTTCGTTCGAAGTGCTCGCGCCATTGAATCGCCCCGGCCGTTTCCAGGGGTTCTCACCGGCTGATGTGTTGTATCTGATCATGATCGATCGCTTTGCCGACGGCGATCCGTCGAATAACGAACCCCTCTACGATCGTAAGAACAAGTTTTATTACCACGGCGGCGACCTTCAGGGCGTGATTAATCACTTGCCTTATCTGAAAGATCTCGGCGTCACCGCGATCTGGCTCACACCCTGGTACGACAACTACAACCGCCTGAATCAGATCGAACTCAAGGAAGACAAACCAAGCACCGGCTTTCACGGCTACAACCCGCAGGACTTTTACGGAGTTGAGGAACACTTCGGCACGCAAGCAAAGCTGCGCGAGCTGGTGGAGACTGCCCATCGCTCCGGCATCAAGATCATTCAGGACCAGGTGATGAACCACACCGGTCCATATCATCCCTGGGTTGACGATCCACCCACGCCGACGTGGTTCAACGGCACCAAAGCCAAACACCTGAACAATGTCTTTCAAACGTGGGTGCTTCACGATCCGCGCGCCAACGAGTTGCTTAAACGCGAAACGATGGAAGGCTGGTTTCTCGACTTTCTTCCCGATCTAAATCAACACGACCCGGAAGTCTCGCGTTACCTGATTCAGAACACGCTCTGGTGGATCGGCACCACCGGTTTGGACGGCATTCGCATGGACACATGGCAGTATGTACCCAACTCGTTCTGGCGCGATTGGACCAGGGCCGTCAAACGCGAGTTTCCGAACTTTAAAGTCGTCGGCGAGGTGAAAGATGGCGACGTGGTCCATACGTCGTTCTTTCAGGGCGGCAGAGTTCGCTTTGACGGAGTCGATTCAGGTCTCGATTCGTTGCTCGACTTTCCGCTTTTCTATCCGATCAGACACGCGTTCGGCGAAGGCAAGCCAGTCGACGAGATTCCGAAGACACTTGCGAAGGATTATCTCTACAACAACTCAGAAATACTGGTGACGCTGTTGGGTGGACACGACGACGGCCGTTTCATGAGCGAGAAGGGAGCCACGATCGCGGGTCTCAAGCTGGCGAACGCCTTCGTGCTCACGACGCGCGGCGTGCCTCAACTCTATTACGGCGACGAGGTTGCGTTGGAAGGTGGTGACGAACCGACAACGCGCGGCGACTTTCCCGGCGGATTTGCAGGCGACAAACATGACGCCTTCACCGCCGGGGGTCGCACTAAAGATCAGCAGGAGTTGTTTGAATTCATTCGCCGTCTTACAACTTTGCGTCGTGAACTCAAGCCCTTGCAGAGTGGCGCCCTGGTTAATCTCTATGTTTCGGAGCAGCAGTACGCTTATGCGCGTACCATCGGCGACGATATCGTAGTCATTGTGTTCAATAACGACGATAAGCCGGCCGAGATTGAATTGGACGCTATGAACGCCCCCGTCGCTTTTAAGCATGACGGGTTGTACGACCTCCTTACTAAATCACAAGTCCTCGCGCGTGCCGGCAAGTTGCGTTTGAATCTGCCGCAGCGTTCAGTCGGAATATATAGACCCTTGCGCCTCGTGGAGAATCGCAGATGAATAAACCACGCTTGAGTTTCTGGCAGATTTGGAACATGAGTTTCGGCTTTCTCGGAATTCAGTTTGGCTGGGGTCTGCAGCTCGCCAACATGAGCCCGATTTACAAGTACCTGCACGCCGAAGAAAGCTCGCTGCCGTACCTTTGGCTCGCTGGTCCAATAACGGGATTGCTTATTCAACCCATCATCGGTTCGATGAGCGATCGCACCTGGAACCGGCTCGGACGCCGTCGTCCCTATTTCCTGGTCGGCGCGATTCTCGCCAGCACCGCGCTTTTCTTCATGCCGAATTCGTCTGCGGTGTGGATGGCGGCAGGTCTGCTCTGGATACTCGACGCGAGTATCAACATCACGATGGAACCGTTTCGAGCGTTTGTGGCAGACAAGCTGCCGGAAGAACAACGCACGCTCGGGTTTGTGATGCAGAGTTTTTTCATCGGCATCGGGCAAACGCTGGCGAATGGGTTGCCGTATTTGTTCACGGCGCTCGGCGTTGTCGGAGTTATGGCGAGTGGCATTCCGCTTTCGGTTGAGTACGCGTTCAAGATCGGTGCGATCGTGTTTTTAGCCGCAGTCCTTTGGACTATTGCGACTACAAAAGAGTATCCGCCGGAAGATATTGAAGCCTTTGAGCGCATGAAGCGCGAAAGGAAAGGGATCATCGCAGGTTTTACCGAGATCTTTTCGTCAGTGGCGGAGATGCCGCAAACCATGAAGCAACTTGCGGTGGTCCAGTTCTTCACCTGGTTCGCATTGCCTTGCATGTGGCAGTTCTTCGGAATCGCTGTTGCTCGCCACGTCTTTTTAGCGCCGAGTGAAACCTCGCCGCTATTTGCCGAAGGCACCGAGTGGGGTGGTTTGTGTTTCGCGGTTTATAACGTCGTCTGCTTCGGAATTGCGTTCTTGCTGCCCGCACTGGCGAAAGGGACGAGCCGAAAGACTGTTCACACGATTGCGTTGCTGTGTGGAGGCATCGGTTTGATCTCGGTGTACTTCATTGCGAACAAGTATTTGTTGTTCGCCAGTATGGCGGGTCTCGGAATCGCGTGGGCGTCGATTCTGTCGATGCCGTACGTGATGCTTTCGACAGCAGTGCCACCGTCGCGCATGGGCGTTTACATGGGTGTGTTCAATCTCTTTATCGTGATTCCACAGATCGTGATGTCGCTTATCGTGCCGAATATCTTTAACAACGTGTTGGGAGGCGATCCGCGCAATGCGGTCGTGCTCGGCGGCATTAGTTTGTTGATTGCGGCCGCGACGGTGCGAGGAGTGCGTGATGTTCATGTGGAAAACTAGGCCGCGGATTACGCGGATTGTTTTCGGATTGAGCGCGTGTTTGTTGGCGAGCTCAGTTTGTTTCGCACAGCAAACAGCGCGGCCGGTGAGGGATTGGGTGCGCGATGGCGTGATCTATGAGATTTACCCGCGCGCGTTTTCACAGCAGGGAAATTTCAATGCGATAACGGCACGACTCGATGAGCTCAAAGATCTTGGAGTTACGATTCTCTGGCTCATGCCGATTCATCCGATCGGGCAGGAAAAGAAGAAGGGAACGATCGGGAGTCCGTACGCGGTGCGAGACTACTATGGAATCAATCCTGATTACGGAACTGCCGATGATCTGAAACGACTCGTACGCGAGGCGCACGCGCGCGGGTTGAAAGTCATCATCGACATCGTTGCGAATCACACGTCGTGGGACAGCGTCTTGATGAAGCATCCGGAGTTTTACAAGCGCGATGCGAAGGGCAACATCACTTATCCGTACGATTGGTATGACATCGCTGCCTTGAACTACGGCAACCAGCAGCTCAGACGTTACATGACTGACATGCTCAAGCACTGGATTCGCGAGTTTGATCTCGACGGATTTCGTTGCGACGTCGCGGGCGAAGTGCCGACAGACTTTTGGGAAAATGCGCGTCGCGAACTGGAGCAGATCAAACCGGACATCGTGATGCTTGCCGAAGCTCACAAGGCAGAGTTGTCGGTGAACGCTTTCGATCTCGACTACTCGTGGCCGCTGCACAGCGCTTTGACGAACGTGTTGCAGGGACGTGGACGCGCTTCTGATCTGCGTGATGAGTGGGAAAAGGAAGTGAGAGAGTGGCCGAAGGGCGCGCTGCACATGCGCTTCTCGGACAATCACGACGAGCGACGAGCGATCGCGCGTTTTGGCGAACCGGCGGCGCTCGCTGCGTCGGCCTTTGTGTTTACGCTCGATGGTGTGCCGATGCTTTACAACGGCATGGAGGTTGGCGATACGACGGAGTCAGGCGCGCCGGCGTTGTTTGAGAAGTTGCCGATCTTCTGGTCGATTGCGGAGCGTCGCAAGGAGTTTCCGCAGTTTTACAAACAGATGATGACGTTGCGACGTGGAAGTGCCGCGCTGCGGCGTGGAACGCTTGAGTGGGTGAGGAATTCGGATGAGTCGCGCGTGGTGACGTTTGTTCGTCGCTCGGGAAACGAAGAGGTTTTGGTGGCGATCAACTTTTCGAGTCGTCCGTTTTTTGGGACGGTTGAAGTCGCAAGCGGATTGAAGCAGGTGGAAGGGTTGCCGGCGTTGTCGTTGGATGCGTGGGGCTATCGCATATTTAGATAATGATTGAAAAGATTTTCAGGATTGGCAAGATTTTGTTCTTGATTGTGATTGCCGCCCAGATCGTGATGGCGCAGAGCAAAGATGCGCATTGGGCCACCGCGGCGAAGAATGGGTTTGGGACTTCCACGACGCTATCCTCGAAGGTTTGGTTCACACTTGCCGAAGGAGTAATGACGGAAGTTTTTTATCCGACACTCGATCTGCCAAACGTGCAGACCTTGCAAGTCTCTGTAGACAACGCTGGGCGAACTGAGACTGAAATCAAGGACACCAACCATCGTCTCGAGATCCCCAATCCGGCGGCACTGACGTTTCGGCAGATCAACACCGCAAAGAACAGTGCTTACACGATCACCAAGACCTACATCACCGATCCGCGACACAACACGGTTCTGATCGACATCGAATTCGATTCACGTGGCGACGTGACCGCATACATTAGTTACGACCCGTCGCTGAACAACAGTGGGTGGCACGATGTGAGCGGCTTCGTTCCAGACGCGCTGCTGGCGACCGACAAGAATGTTTCGTTGGCGTTGATGTCGAGCTGCGGGATTACGACTTTGTCGTCAGGAACCGATTCGAAACCGCCCGCCAACCTGGTTCAGATCATCAAACTCGACCAGAAGCGATGCACTGTGGCGTTGGCTTTTGGTGAGACTGACGCACAGGCGGTTAAGGCCGGGCGTGCTTCACTTGCCCGCGGCTTTGCGGCAATCAAGAGTGAATATGAAACCGGCTGGCAAAACTACGTCGCCACTTTGCCGCGCATCGCAAAACATCAGCGCCAGCTCAATATGGCTGCGATGGTCCTACGAGGCCTTGAAGACAAGACGTATCGCGGTGCTGTGATTGCCTCGCCTTCGACTCCGTGGGGCGGTGGTCCAAACGCCAATGAACCGACGACCACCGGCTATCACGCCGTGTGGGCACGCGATCTCTATCACGTTGCCACGGCGCTCGACGCGATGGGTGATCGTGCCGGCGCCAATCGATTGCTCGACTATCTCCTGAACGTACAGCAGGAGGCTAGCGGCGTCTTCCCACAAAATTCGTGGGTTCATGGCAGCCCTATTGGACGAGCGCTTCAGTTGGACCAAATGGCCTGGCCGCTCGTGCTTGCTTATCAGTTGCAGCGTTACGATAGAAAATCCTGGCTCGATCACCTCAAACCAGCCGCCGATGTAATTCTCAGACATGGTCCACGGACAAATCAGGATCGCTGGGAAGAAAAGTCCGGATACTCGCCCGCCACGATTGCGGCGCAGATCGCCGGTTTGGTTTGTGCTGCCGACATCGCAACCTACAACGGCGACAAAGCGATCGCACGAAAGTATCTCGAGACAGCCGACAATTGGGCGCAGAACGTCGAAAAATGGACCGTCACTCGAGAAGGGAATGCGGCTGGTTACTACATCCGCATCACAGAAAACGACAATCCAAACGACGGCGCCAAAATGGAAATCAACAGCAGCAGTCTTGTCGTCGACGAACGCAAGATCGTCGACGCCGGTTTCCTGGAGCTGGTCCGTCTCGGAATTAGAAGCCCGCGCGATCCTTTGATCGTCGAATCGCTCAAGCTTATCGACCAATTAATAAAAGTTAAGACACCTATGGGAGATGCGTGGTATCGATACAATCACGACGCCTACGGTGAAACTCCTGACGGCGGAGACTACGATGCGCGCAATGGCATCGGTCGTCTGTGGACGTTGTTGACAGGCGAGCGAGGCGAGTATGAACTGGCATCAGGCGATATCGCTGCGGCGCGAAGACGTTTAGACGCGATGGCGGCGTTCGCGAACGATGGTCTGATGATTCCCGAACAGGTTTGGGATCGAAAGGAAAGTCCGACTCCGAGTCTGCGCTTCGGTGCCGGAACCGGATCGGCAACACCGCTGGCGTGGTCCATGGCCCAGTTTATTCGATTGGCGATGAGCATCGAGCGAGGGAGGAATATTGAGACACCGAGAGTCGTTTGGGAACGGTATGGAAGCCGCGGATAAAACAGATAAAAAACTGATCTTCGCCGCCGATCTGGGCGGGACGCACCTCCGTGCCGCGGTGGTGGACCATCATGGTCACATCCAATCGCGATTCAAGCAGAATACGCCGCAGGTTGCCGACGCCTATGCGATTGTGGATGCAATCGTGTCTGCTGTGAAGGAACTTCAGAAAGGCGCTGAGATCTCAGCGGTGTCGCTCGTCGTGCCGGGCACTGTCAACGTCGAAGAAGGCTCTGTCGTGACAGCGCCAAATCTTCCGTGCCTCGATGGATTTCGTTTGGCGGCGGCGTTGACTGAACAGCTTCATCTGCCTGCGATTCTCGAGAATGATGCGAATGCAGCGGCAGTTGGAGAGATGTGGCAGGGTGCGGCTGTCGGTTGCAAGACGATCATCTGCATCACGCTTGGCACGGGTGTCGGTGGCGGAATAATTCTGGATGGCAAACTGTGGCGCGGCGTGGATGGCGCGGCCGCTGAGATTGGACACATGTGTGTGGATCCGTTTGGTGGTGTGGCGTGCACGTGTGGGAGTCGCGGGTGTCTTGAGGTCTTTGCTTCAGCGACGGCGATTGTGCGTATGACGCGTGAGGCGAGCCCGCGTTATCCGGATTCAGTCTTGCAGGGTCGAGACGATCGAACCGCGGAGATGATCTTTGAGGCAGGCCAACAAGGTGACGAACTCGCGCTCGAGATTTTCCGGCGCATGGGTGTTTATCTGGGGATTGGTCTGGCGAACCTCATCAACATCCTGAATCCAGAGATGATCGTGATTGGCGGTGGGGTGGTGAATGGCTGGGATCTGTTTGAGAAACACATGCAGCAGCAAGTTGAGGAGCGTGGGTTTCCGTTGTTGAGAGTGAAGATTGTGCGGGCGAAGTGTGGGGATGATGCGGGGCTGCTGGGCGCCGCGCGGCTCGCGTTCAAAGACTAATCCACAGATTACGCAGATATGAAGCGTCTATCAATATTTCTGGCTGTTTGTGCGATTTGTGTACCTGTTTTCGCGCAGGACATCACAACGCTCGAGAAGATTGGCCCTGTCATCAATGTCACCAAATCAGTCAAGACCGTCACGCTCAACTGCCAGGACAAGTCACAGGTTCAGCTAACGATCCTCGCGCCAGATCTGATTCGGGTTCGTGCTTCATTTACGAAACCAATTCCAGCGCGGGATCACTCATGGGCTATCGCCAAAGAAGATTGGAATACGCCACGCTGGACTGTTAGCGAGGCGACGGATCTCATAACGATTACTACCGACGAACTCGAAGTCGTCATCCGTCGCTCACCGGTGCTGATCGAGTTTCGCGACGCACACACGCATCGCGTTCTCAACTCGGACGAGCGTCCCATGTCGTACGATGCGACGGGCCGTCTCAACAGCATGATGTTCGATCCGAAGGCCGGTATGTTTGTCGCTGCATCGAAGAAGCTCGGCTTTGACGAGCATTTCTACGGTCTTGGCGAAAAGGCTTCACGCCTCGACAAGCGCCGCAGTTCATTCGTCAACTGGAATTCCGATACGCCCGGTTACGTCGAGGGCAAAGATCCGATCTATCAAACGATCCCGTTCTACCTCGGCCTGCAACGCGGCATCGCTTACGGCATCTTTTTCGACAACAGCTATCGCAGCTACTTCAACTTCGGCCAATCGTCGCAACAACGCGCGTGGTTCGGCGCTGAAGGCGGCGAGATGAACTACTACTTCTTCTACGGTCCATCGATCAAAAAGATCCTCGGCCGCTATGCTGACCTAACCGGGCACATGCCGTTGCCGCCGATGTGGGCGCTCGGCAATCAACAGAGTCGCTGGAGTTACTACCCGGAGACAATGGTCGAAGAAGTCGTGAACGAGTATCGCCGTCGCGACTTGCCGCTCGACGTCGTGCACCTCGACATCGATTACATGCACGGTTACCGCGTCTTCACTTTCGACAAGGAAAGATTTCCCGATCCCAAAGCCTTGACCGACAGACTCGGTCGCCAGGGCATCAAGCTCATCACGATTGTCGATCCGGGAATCAAACAGCCACCGGATAAGAACGAGCGCTATCACGCTTACGACGAGGGTTTAGCAAAAAACTTCTTCCAACACCGGCGTAACGGCGATCTGTTTGTGCCGCGTGTCTGGCCGGGCGAGAGTGTTTTTGTCGACTACACGATGCCCGAGGCGCGACGCTGGTGGGGTGATCTGCATCGTGCGTACACGGACAACGGCATTGCCGGCATCTGGAACGACATGAATGAGCCGTCCGACTTCGTCGATCAATCGGGCAAGAACCAATTGGACGTCGTCAGCTACGACGAAGGCGAAAAGACAACACACGCGAAGAATCGCAACACGTTTGCTCTGCTGATGTCGCGTGCGACGTACGAAGGTCTCGAGCGTTTGCGACCCGACCGCCGTCCGTATGTCATCACGCGCGCAGCGTACGCAGGCATTCAACGGTATTCGACGATGTGGACTGGCGATACGAACAGCACCTGGGAGTCCCTCGCGCTCAACATTCCCATGTTTACATCTCTAGGATTGTCCGGCGAGCCATTTGTCGGCAGTGATGTCGGCGGTTTTATCGGGCGTGGCAATGGCGAATTGCTGGTGCGCTCGTATCAGGTCAGTTTTCTGGCGCCGTTTTGTCGTAATCACAAAGTGATCGACGGTTACGATCAGGAACCGTGGCGCTTCGGAAAATATTACGAAGACATCATTCGCAAGTATTTGAAGCTGCGCTACACACTCCTACCGTTTCTGTACACAACGCTGGAAGAGTCGCATCGTACGGGCGTGCCGTTGTTTCGACCTTTGCTGCTTAATTACCAGGACGACGAGAGCACATACAATCTCGACGATCAGTTTATGGTCGGCAGCGACTTGCTCGTCGCGCCGATAATGAAGCCCGATGTGACACGTCGGCTTGTCTACCTGCCGGCAGGCAGTTGGTACGACTACTGGACCAACAAGAAGTATGCGGGCGGAACGATGATCAGTGTCGAAGCGCCTTTGGACACAGTCCCGATGTTTGTTCGCGCAGGCGCAATCATACCCGTTGGGCCAGCGTTGAATTACATCGGCGAAAAGCCCGTCGATCAGATCACGTTCAGTATATATCCCGACGATGCGGGCACAGCTTCAACCACGCTGTATGAGGACGACGGCCTGACTCCGTCATATAAGAACGGCGTTTTCCGTCGCACCACCATCAACTTCCGCCGCGGCGTAGTCTCAGTCGGCGCCGCCGAGGGGAGTTACAACCCTCCTCCCCGCAAATTCAACTTCGTAGTAAAAACCGGAACACGGATAACACGGATCGATCAGTAATCGATCCGTGTTACCCGCGGCCCAACTACAGCGATTCAAGATAAGTGATCAGTTGTTTTTTTTGCGTCGGGGTTAACGCCTGGTAGCGCGCGCGTACCTGAGACGCTTCACCGGCGTGTCGCAAAATCGCATCGTTGAAGGTGAACGTCTCGCCGTCGTGCATCAGGTTAGTGCGCGTGCGCACACCCCACAGTGGCGCTGTGCGAACGCGTGTGCGCGTGATCGGTCCACCGTTCTGCACGATCAAATCTCCCGTTCCGATGTCGTGCAGCAGAAAATCGCTGAACGGATGGATCGTCTTGCGAGCCAAAGCTTCGGGTATGCGGAATTCTCCGCCATTAATCGGCTGGCAACGGTTTCCCGTAGTGATTGACGGCACGTGGCAAACGCTGCAACTGTATTGACCGTTCATCGATTCAAACAGCGCGGCGCCTGCGGCGATGTCCGTCGCAAACATTTTCTGAATATCACGATCCTGAGGCGGCGCTTGCGTCGCACGCATGAACTCCGCAAACACTTCCACGTCTTGCTCGACGTCTTCGCCGCACAGAACTGACGGATCGTCTTCGCAGGGAGTGTTGTCAGGCACGACGTCGAAGCCCGATCCAAATCCCACGAAGCGCCCTAACGACGTGTTCTCGTCGCGCACCAGAAAATTGGTGATTCCGATCTCGTTGAGATAGGCATCGCCCGAGAATGAAAGCAAACTGGCATGTTGGTTTTTCCAACCAAAGCGACCGACGCGTAGCCTGCCACCGGCTTCGAGCACCGGAACGTTGATGACGAGTCCATGAACTTCCTGGTTCGTAATTCCTTTCTGCCGGGCTGCGATCGAGATCAGAGTGCCATCGGCGATCGCTTCGACAAATCCGTCACCTAACGTGTTGAGCGACGTGCGAAAAGTTCGCGTTCCTTCATCGGCAGAGATAGGGGGACCGCCGCCGATAATTCCTGCGGTGAATAATGGTGGGACGCGTTCCTGCACCTTTGCGCTCTTGTGTTTGTCGGCGTAATTCGGAGTTGGAATGCCGCGATTGTTGATTAGCGACCCGCCGGGTGCGTCAAAGAAAACTCCGTTGACTGTGTGACCGGCGCGCAGTTCGTTAATTTGGCTGATAGCGCCAGTCACTGGATTCTGGTGACACTCTCTGCAGGACTGAGCGTTGTAAACAGGTCCGAGCCCGTCAGCAACTTCATCAACTTCTTCAAAAATGGCTTTGTCGTGGAGAAATGTTCCGGGCACAGGGTCCGTGCATTCCTTGGGTGGTTCACCTTGAGGAACGAGGCCGTTTGTCTCGTCGTCGAAACCGTTCGCTAAAGCTTCACTAAAGGCTGGTTGTATGCAGGCAAGCTCTGCCGGCGCTGCGGGATTAGTCTTGGCAGCGTCAGGTTGGTCGGTAGTGCTAAAAGTGAAAGTGGTTGTGTCGTCCTCAGGCACGCCTTCGAGATCGACGGAGCCGGGTGTCCAGGTTGAGTCGGTAGTCTTGGCTACGTTGGCCTGATCGGCCTCACCGGCGCCAAAGCTATGAACAGGGCGATTGGTGGCGGGCAGAATGAGGAGAGCTGCCGGAATCACAACTAACGCAATAACCCTTATTGCTCTCATTGCTTCTCCTTGATAGTGGAATACTCCACTGCGATAGAGAGGAAAGTTGGCCTTTCCAACGGCTGAAGGTGGAGGGCATTAATGTTCGACTAGCCAGGTTAGGGTGAAACCTGATGTGCGCGGATCTGGAGCAGTGCGCGAGTCGGACAGACCGGTCGGGAAGGGGTGGGTGTAAGTCTGCGGGCTTTCGCCTGCTACTCTTATTGCGACGGAAGAATATCTCTGTTTACAACTTTGTCAATTGAAATCATTGTCACAAAAATTTCGCGCAGACTTTGCGTGCGCTGAGTGAAACTATTTGTGACTTGGGGAACGAGCGTTAGGAATAAGAATTTCGCGGCGGCCGAACATGCGAGCATCGACGGAAAACGCACCCGGTCCAAGCAGAGCAATTGCCGCAGACAAGACGACAACGTCGAGGTTAGGAATCGAGTTGGGAAGCGACGAAACGGCGAGGTACACGGATGCAAGTCCAATCACGATCGACACGACGGGCGTCACTAAGCCGAGCAATATGCAAACGGCAGCAGCAAGTAAAACTGATGCGAGGACCCAGCCCGACGCCGAAAGCTCCGAGGATCTAAATTGCGCTACGGTTTGCGCAATCAACGTAACGCCAACGAGTAGCCGCAGCAACAACAGCCCAACTCCCGGCCACCCGCTTGGAAACGCAGAGAATAATTTTTGCAGATACAATCTCCTTTAGGTGAAGAAGGAGTAATTTAACTGATCTGAACGCGAGTCGAATCAAGCGATTAAGGTAACTTTCAATACCTCTTTGGTGGTATGCCACAAAAGGCACATAAAACACAAAAGGCACAAAAAAGAAGGTGGTCTTTAGGTCGCCCTCTTTGAAATCCTCTTTGTGCTTTTTGTGACTTTTGTGCCTTTTGTGGCCCTTTTTGTGGCTAAAGTTGAATGATGCCGCGGCGCAGGCCGATGGAGACGGCCTGGGTGCGATCGGAGGCGCCCAGTTTCTCCATGATGTGCTTGATGTGAACTTTAACGGTCTCTTCGGAAATGAAGAGTCGTTCGGCGATCTCGCGGTTTCGGTTTCCGCCTGCCACTTCACGGAGCACTTCGATCTCACGTTCGGTGAGAACCTCATCGCTCATGTGTTCGAGAAGTTGAGAAGCAATCTCGGGTGGAATTCGTTTCTTGCCGCCATGCACCTGACGAATGACGTCGAGCAGTTCGCTTGGCGGCATGTTTTTTAACAGGTACCCGCGCGCGCCTGCCTGTAACGCACGTTGGATCTCAACGTCGCCCTCAAACGTCGTCAGCATGATGATGCGAGCTTCCGGAAACTCGGAGCGAATCGCAATCAACACGTCGATGCCGCTCATGTCAGGCAGTCGCAAGTCGAGCAGCGTGATGTCCGGCAGTTGTTGCTTGAACATCTGAATGGCTTCGCCGCCGGTTGATGCTTCAGCGCACAAAACCATGTCGGGTTGGCTGTTCACGAGTGCCGAGATGCCCTCGCGAAGCAATGGATGATCGTCGACACTAAAAACTCGAATGGGAGATTCACTTGTCATGATGCTTTCTTTTCTTTTACGAAGGCGACCTGACTCGGGATAAGTAATTCGACTTCCGTTCCAGCGTTCGCTCGACTCCAGACTTTCAAACGCGCACCGATACTTTCGGCGCGCTCGCGCATCCCTGCAAGTCCCCAGTGCCCGTCTCTTCCTGATTGCAACACGTCAGGATCGATTCCGATACCGTCGTCACGAACGAGAATGCGCAACTGTTTGTAAGAATACTCAAGTTCGACTTCAATCTTATTTGCTTTTGAATGATGAAACGCGTTTGCGAGAGCTTCGCGACCGATACGATAAACCTCGTCGCGAATGATTGGATGTAGCTGTTTTGGCGTACCTTCCACGATCACGCGGCAGTCTTTAACTTTTTCATTGCCAAACTCCTGTCCAACACGTGTAAAAGCCGTTTCCAGATCGTCTGCATTTCCGCTTGTCGAGCGCAGGCCTCTCACCGCGTCGCGTCCTTCCTGGATGACCTGCGACATTAACTGCATAACGCGACCGACAAGCGGCTTGGCGGCTGAGTCTTCACTTATGTGATCGTTGGCAACGTGTAACTGCATCGAGGCACTCACGAGACCCTGCAGCAGCGTGTCGTGTAAATCCTGCGCGATGCGCGTACGTTCCGAGAGGCGTTCTTCGAAACGAAGCGTTAGCTGCGTGCGTAGCTCGCGAACACGCCAGCGATAGAATGCGAGTAAGGCACATGCTCCGAGGAACGCCAGCACAGCCCGGAACCACCACGTATGCCACCACGGCGGACGTCCCTCCACGATAGCAACAGCAACAACTCCGTTCTCCGAAGTTGGCAGTGAGAGGGCGATCGGCGGAGGAACGTAATCCGGTTGGACCAGCAACGCGGCATATTCAGTTCCCAGGTGAGTTGAATTACTCCATGTTCCGTCAGGGTTCACATTGGTCAAGGGTGTTTCCACGAACGGCTGGACGTACCATGCGCCGCTGCGTGCATAAATCACGACCTGCTGGCCGCTGTTCGCGCCGTTTACGCGACCTCTGATCGTTTCGAGTTCGCGTCCACCGCCCTTTTCAGCGGGCGGAATCGTGGTGATCTTGATCGACGTCTTTGACGAGTCCTTACAACCGCCGATCACAAGAACCAGCAGGCACACCACGACGCAGAGAAGTCCAAAACTTGGCCCTTGCCTGCGCACCGTGTGCTCGATTCTCATTTAACAGGAGATTATCAACCGGATCGCATTACTTTTCAAAGTGATACCACAAATGAGGTACCTCGCGATCCTCCGTCAGGGTTAGACAAAAAGTCTCCGAATGCGTGATGTGATACCTCTGGGATTTAACGAGAATGGCCTCACGATACCGATTTTACTGGAGGAATTATGAGCACTATCACAACCAAAGATGGAACGCAGATTTATTACAACGATTGGGGCACAGGCCAGCCAGTCGTCTTCAGTCATGGCTGGCCGCTGTCTGCTGATGCTTTCGAAGATCAGATGTACTTTCTTTCACAGCGAGGATTTCGCTGCATCGCAGCCGATCGCCGTGGTCACGGCCGTTCGAGTCAGCCTTTGAATGGAAACGATCTCGACACTTACGCTGACGATCTCGCCGAGCTCGTTGAAGCACTCGATCTGAAGGATGCAATTCATGTGGGCCACTCGACCGGTGGCGGCGAAGTTGCACGCTACATCGGTCGGCACGGCACGAAACGCGTTGCTAAGGCAGTTTTAATCAGCGCAATCCCACCGTTGATGTTGAAGACAGAAGCGAATCCAGGTGGTTTGCCGATCGAAGTATTCGATCAGCTTAGAGCTGGAGTCCAGGCTGACCGTTCACAGTTTTTCATAGATCTTGCCGAGCCGTTCTATGGTTTCAATCGGCCCGGCGCGAAGATTTCGCAGGGATTGCGAAACTCTTTCTGGCTGCAGGGAGTGATGTGCGGATACCCTGGCGCTTACGATTGCATCAAGGCGTTTTCCGAAACTGATCTGACTGAAGATTTGAAGAAGTTTGATGTCCCGACACTCATCTTGCACGGCGACGACGATCAGATCGTTCCAATCGGTGCGTCGGCAATGTTGTCATCGAAGATCGTGAAGAATGCGACCCTGAAAGTTTATCCGGGTTACCCACACGGCATGTGCCAGTCGCACAAAGATGTCATCAATGCAGATTTGTTTGCGTTCGTGAAGGGCGAAAAATCGGCGGCAGCATAGTCCGATCTGACTGATCGCCTGAGGGGACTGAGTCGGATCAGCGTTGTGTTGTTATTATTAGCGGGGGGCGAAATACTAGCATGGCTGATCCGATTCACATTTTACTGCAAACCACAATTCCACCGGTTGAAGACGACTGGAATATCGGTAGGTTTTCATTGTTGCGAGAGCATCTCGCTTCCATCAAAAACGGCGATGGCACGCCGGCCTACAAAGTCACTGCGCGTAATCGTGAAGTTAACTCAGAAGGCAACGACGTTGTTTTGAGTGTGCTTGATACGACTGACGTCGATGAGCTCTGGATCTTCGCGGTCGATACGGGTGAAGGGTTGACTGGCGACGACTGCAAGGGAATCACGCGATTTCACCAGCGAGGCGGCGGCATTATGGCGACGCGCGATCACGCGGACCTGGGATCGTCGTTATGCACGCTGGGTGGAGTCGGTCGGGCGCATTTCTTCCACTCGCAACATCTCGATCCTGACGAGACGCGGCACATTCGCGACGATCAGGATGCAACTACAATTACGTGGCCCAATTATCATTCAGGCGCGAACGGCGATTATCAAAAAATCACGCCGGTTGCGCCGGTGCACGAACTACTTAAACGTGGGGCAGATGTGATTGAGTATTTTCCGGCTCATCCGCACGAAGGTGGTGTTGGTGTGCCTGACGGTGAAACGTGCGGGCGAGTTGTCGCAACCGGAAGAAGCCAGGTAACCAATCGTGACTTCAATCTGTCCGTGGCGCTTGACTGTAGAGACGATGAGCACGGCAACCGGCTCGGACGCGCTGTGGCGGAATCGAGCTTTCATCACTTTGTTGATTACAACTGGGACATATCCAAGGGTTGTCCTACCTTCCTCGCAGAACCGCCAGGCGACGAGATCCGTCGCCATCCGGAGCGACTCGCAGACATAAAAACTTACGTCGCAAACATCGCTCGCTGGCTCGCGCCACAAGAATAGTTAGCCACAAAAGGCAGAAAAGTTTATTCGACGATTCCCAAATTGAGTTGTTGTAAGCGATCGGGTTTGGCGATGATGTCGACTTCGACGATCTTTCCGCCGTCGAGCCTGAAGGTCAACGCTCGTAGCAAACGTCCACGTGGGGCGAGCACGAGGCCAACCGCTCCATTTATCAAAGCCGGTTCGATAAAACGTGCTCCACGCGAATATGTAATCGCACCTTGAGCCCAATTGCGTGCCCCACGAATCTCGGCCGGTGTGCCGGGCCGTCCTGCTCCCGGATCAACATGAACAACTACATCCGGATCGAGTACGGCGAGCAGCCCTTCAAAGTCACCCGCGCGCAGTGCTGCCAGAAACGCTTCAATGATGTCTCGCTGGCGTCGCAAATCTTCACTGGGAACCGAAGTCACGCCCTGTATTCGTCGCCGCGCTCGACTCGCGAGCTGTCGTGCCGCTGCCGGAGTGCGACCGATGATTTGCCCAATCTCATCGAACGAGACCGCGAAGGTATCGTGTAATACGAACGCTAATCGTTCCGCAGGTGTCAACGTATCAAGAACGACAAGCAGTGCGAGACCGACTGAATCCGCCAGAAGCGCCTCGCGCTCGGGATCATGCTCGCCGTCGCTCGTAATCATCTCCTTCACTTCCGCATCGAGTGATTCTTCGCGGCGCGATTTGCGCGAGCGTAGGAGATCGAGACAAACACGCGCCACTACAGTTGTGAGCCACCCGGCGAGATTTTCAACTTCATGAGTGTCTGAGCGACTCAGGCGCAACCATGTTTCCTGCACAGCGTCATCAGCTTCATTCACCGATCCGAGCATGCGATACGCGACGGCGCGCAGATGACTCCGGTTTGCCTCGAATTGTTCTGCCAGCCATTCCTGTTCGTTCATTCTTCCAACCTCTAACAAACCCTGTGTTTCTCAAGTTTACCTTTCCTGTCACATTTCGTCGTGGCCATCCGTCATAGTAGTGACGAACGAAATCGAGAAGATGTGACAACAGTAATTCAAGAGGAGAAGCAATCATGGAAGCACGAATGAAAAATGCGGCGCTGATATTTCCCGAGGCGATGCAGTCGATGTACGCACTGAACGCCGTCGTTGAAAAGTCTGGTCTGCCGTCGAAAACAGTCGGTCTTGTTCATCTGCGTGTAAGCCAGATCAACGGCTGCAGCGTATGTATTGATATGCACGCGCGCATGTTGCAACACGAAAAAGAAACCAACGAACGCCTATTCACAGTTGCGGCCTGGAGAGATGCTCCGTATTTCAACGACGCCGAGCGTGCCGCGCTGGCATTGGCTGAGGCCGTGACGAGGCTCAGCGATCGACCTGATCCGGTGCCTGATGAGATCTGGGAAGAAGCCGCAAAACATTACGATGAGCGTGGTCTCGCTGGATTGTTGCTGGCAATTTCTTTGATCAACGTTTGGAATCGTCTCAACGTCAGTACAAAGCAGGTAGCGGGTGAGTGGTTGAAGTCACAAGAAGCGCAGTCGTGGTTGCAGAGCAAAACTGCCCACGCGTGAGAATTGGTGCATTCCACAGATTACACTGCAACCCCTCTGTGTAATCTGTGGATAGTTTTGTGAGAAGATACGCATCTCGAAATCAGTTAGGAGGTGCGGCTTTGTTATTAACTTTTGTTCTTTTATTCGCGTCGTTGTTTGTGAATGCCTCGGACGGTGTGCCGATTCACTATTCCGTCGCGGGCAAAGGCGAGCCGGCGATTGTCTTCATTCATTGCTGGGGTTGCCGGGGCGACTTCTGGGAAAACCAGGTAGCTGAGTTTTCGAAGACGAATCTGGTCGTAACGATCGATCTTCCGGGTCACGGCGAGTCGGGGCTGGGACGGAAAGTCTGGACCATCGAGAGTTATGGCGACGACGTCAAGACAGTCGTAACGAAGCTCGGGCTTAAACGCGTGGTGCTGGTTGGTAGTTCGATGGGTGGCCCGATCGCGCTCGAAGCGACGAAGCGCATGCCTGACAAAGTTGTGGCGATCGTGCCTGTTGATAGTCTTCAGAACGTCGAACAGTCTTTAACTCAGGAGCAGATCGATGGCGTGATCCAGCAGATGACGGCTGATTATAAGAACGCCACCACGGGCCTGTTGAATCAATTCTTCTTTTCTGCCAGCACGCCGGAGGCCGTGAAGACGCGCGTCATTAATGAAGCGATCTCGCGTCCACCGGAAACGGCGATCGCAATGCTGAAAGGCGTCTTCGCTTACAAGCCAGCTCCCACGCTGAAAGAAATAAAGGTTCCGATCAAGGCAATCAATGCCGACCTGAATCCGACAAACGTCGAGATCAATCGCAAATACGCGCCGCAGTTTGATGCTGTGATCATCAAGGGCACGGGCCACTATCCCATGCTGGAGGATCCGGCGCGCTTTAACCAAATGCTGGCAGATATCCTGAAGACTTTGCCACGAAAATAGTTTTAGCCACAGATTACACAGATTTAGTTTCTGTGTAATCTGTGGATTTCTTCGATGCGGCGGCGGATAAAGTTTTGTCCGACTTGATTGGTTGTAAGTGAGAGTGCGGCGGCGTAGGCAACGAGGGCTTCGTCGTAGCGATGCAGACGGCGCAGGAGATCGGCTCGCGAGGCGTGAAAGAGATGGTAATTCTGGAGCGCGCCACCGGCGCCGACAGCTTCAATCAACGCTAACCCTTTTTCAAATCCTTCCGACATTGCGACAGCTGCAGCGTGGTTCAGCGCCACGATCGGCGACGAAGTGATCCTCATCAACTCCACATACAACGCGACGATCTGTCTCCAATCAGTCTCATCCGCGGCCCTTGCTTCCGCATGCACCGCCGCGATCGCAGCCTGAAGTTGATAATTGCCGATGCGCCGCACACGCAGCGCCTGTTGGACGAGATTCACACCTTCTTCAATTTCAGTAATGTTCCAAAGCGAGCGATCCTGTTCTTCGAGCGTCACCAATTCGCCTTGCTGGTTCACACGAGCATCACGTCGCGAATCTTGCAAGAGCATCAACGCTAGTAATCCGACGTTCTCCGGCTCATCCGGCAGCAACTCGCAAAGCACGCGCCCGAGCCGAATCGCTTCCACGCACAGATCGTTTCTGATCAAACTCTGACCGGTGCTGGCAGCGTAGCCTTCGTTGAAAATGAGATAGATAACCGCTTGGACTGCCGCAAGTCGATCTGCGATGCGCTCGAGAGAGGGAATTTCGTAAGGAATGCCCGCCAGCCGAATCTTCTGCTTGGCACGCACGAGGCGTTGCGCGAGGGTTACTTCGGACAAGAGAAACGCGTGCGCGATTTCGGTCGTGGTCAGCCCGCCTAAAGTTCTAAGTGTGAGCGCGACCTGCGCTTCACGTGTTAACGACGGGTGGCAGCAGGTGAAGATGAGACGCAAACGGTCGTCGCTGTATTCCACTTCATCCTCAAACAACTCGGGCTCGACATACGGCCGCAACCGGTTCACTTCGTAGGTTAGTTCTGCTTCTTTGTCGGTTCGCGTTCGCTCGCGGCGTAATGCGTCGAGGAGTTTCCGGTGCGCGACGGTGGTCAGCCACGCGCCCGGATTATTTGGCGGTCCTTCGAGCTCCCACTTCGATGCGGCAGCGATGAATGCTTCCTGTAAAGCTTCCTCCGCCAGATCGAACGATCCGGAGATACGGATCAGAGTCGCAATGATGCGCCCGTATTCTTCGCGAAAGACTTGTTCAAGGGTATTAGCCACGGATTACACGGATTGTAAATCCGTGGCTAACTTAATTCTAGGCAGTCGCAGGTGCGGCGGCCTCGACGAGTGGTCGCACTTCTATCGTGCCTGTTCGTGCTGACGGAATTCTCGCGGCGATGGCCGTGGCTTCGTCGAGATCCTTCGCTTCGACCAGAAAGTAACCACCAAGTTGTTCGTGAGTTTCGGCAAATGGCCCATCGGTCACGAGCTCTTTACCGTCGCGCACACGCACAACCGTCGCGGTTGTGACCGGCTGTAATTGCGATCCGTCTAAAAACTGGCCGCGACCAGTCAACTCTTCGCGCAGCGTTCGATACTCCAAATAAACCTGTTGTCGCTCGGTCTCAGTGAGCGCATCCCAACTCGGTTCGTCGTGGTAAATCAGCAACATGTATTTCATCTCATAACTCCTGTTTTCTTTTGAAATCCTGCTTTCAACCTTACGACGCGTGGGATTCGCTAAATCGACACCGGCTCAGCAAATTTTTTAGCCAATAGTTTGCCCATACCCGAGCCACTTCCGAACAAAACTGATCTGGCCGGTGTGATAAGTATCGTGAAATGCCAAAAACGCGACCGTTCCACTCACTTTCTTATCAAATGATGGCGCGCCTTCAGCCGCAGACTTCTCAAGTACCTCCGCCGGCGACTCGTTGAGCGTCGCCTTGAGCTGTTCCGAAACCTGATTCCAGGCGTCGCGCATCTCGTCGATGGACGGATACTGCGCAGAGTCAACTCGCTCCGAGCCGCGAGCGAACAGCGATGCCCAGGGAGCGCTCCAATCAACGCCTACGTTCTTGAGCACCAACCCACGGTGAACCACGACGTGACCCAGCAGCCACAAGAGGTGGTTCGAATCGTCGCCGGGCTGCCGGACCCAATCGTCAGCTTTCACATCCGCGATTGCCTTGTTGATGATGTCCGTATTTGCTCTGAACATTCCCTTGATATTTGAAAAACTCGTCTCCATCTCTGCCTCCTCTAAAAAATTCTTATCCACCAGTACGTCGATTAATGCTGCGCCAGATCGACACTTGTCCTGATTATTCTTCAAGATCCTTCGGCCGCACGATCCAATCAAGCGTCGCCCGCTTCTCAAGCGCCGTCGCCCACTTCGTCGTCTTGAGCATCAGCTTCGCAATCGCACCTGTCGGCATCACCTCGGTGTTTCCTGTAAACAGTAGCAGCAAATCTTCGAGGCCCGGATTGTGTCCGACGAGCATCGCCACTTTCCGATCGTTGTCGATTTGCGATACAACTTCCACGAGCCGTTGCGCGCTTGCTTCGTAAATCCGTTGATCGTAACGCACTTCAGTGGACCAACGGGCATGCTTGAGCAGCAGCTCCACTGTTTGCCGCGTGCGTTCAGCCGGAGAACACAAGATTAACTCGGGCACGATCGCGCTCGTTTTGAAGTAATGGCCGATTGTTTCGGCCGCGTGCTTGCCGCGACGATTCAGCGGCCGCTCAAAATCAGCCAAAGTGTCGTCTTTCCAGCTTGATTTTGCGTGACGTAAGAGGAAAAGTGTTTTCATACAACTTTAGTTTAGATATGGTTTACTTTGCTGTAACACAGTTTACCTAAAGTGCCTGCAATTGAAACTCGCAGCTATAGACATCGGATCGAATTCCATCAAGCTCGCCGTGGTCGACGCGGCCGGCAGTAATTCATTTGCAGTTGTCACGCGCGAGAAGGAAGCCATCAGACTCGGACGCGAAACGCTTCAAAAGCGTCATCTCTCGCGCGATGCGATCGAGCGTGCGCTTGGCTGCATCCAGCGCTTCAAAACAATCGCCGAGACGCATCAGGCTGAAAGCATTGTCGCCGTCGCCACTGCGTCCGTGCGCGAAGCCAACAACGCTGCGCATTTTATCAAGGCAGTTGAAAACAATACTGGTCTCCGCGTCGAAGTTCTCTCAGGTGTCGAAGAAGCGCGGCTTATCGGTCTGGCTGCGTCTCACGGTTGCGCCCCGAAAGATGCCACCAACCTAAACATCGACATCGGCGGCGGTTCAACTGAGATTTCGGTCTTCTGCAACGGCACTTCCGTCTCGTTACTCTCGTTGAAGCTTGGCGCCGTCAGACTAACAGAACGTTACCTGAAATCCGATCCGCCAAAAGCCAAGGAGATCGCCGCGTTGAAAGCGGAAGTGCACGCCGCTTTCGAACGGCCGCGACGCGAACTTCGCAACGCTCGCTGGCAACAGGCTTCCGGCACTTCAGGAACGATACTCTCGATTGGCGCCACGTTGCGCGACGCCGGTTCGAACAACGGCGATCGGAAAAACCAGGCGGTTCAACCTACTGATACCGACATTCCACTCAGCCGACTCGCAGAGCTAAACGAGCGACTCGCAAACATGGATCCGGCGCAGCGTCGCGCGCTACCGAGTATCACCGCGCAGCGCGCTGAGATCATAATTGCAGGTAGTCTCATTCTCGAAGGAGCGATGCGGGCGCTCGGGATCAATGTGATAAGGACCTGCGACTGGTCATTGCGCGAGGGTGTGATTATCGACAGCTTGCGCGAAGTCGAGGACGAGTCGCGACCCGCGCCAAACTTTGCCGATCAAAAACTCAGAGCGGTGCATGCCGTTGGGCGGCGTTTTGGTTACGAGGAGAGTCACGCGCGCCAGGTTGCGAAACTGGCTGAGAAGATCTTTGACTGTCTCGCCCCAACCGAGAATCTTTCACGACATCAGCGCACACTCATGATGGCGGGCGCCTTGTTGCACGACATCGGATATCACATCGCGCACGAGTCGCACCAGAAGCACGCGCTTTATTTGATCAAAAATTCCGAGTTGACGGGTTTTTCGGAAGCCGAGCGTGCTGTCATTGCGAACATTGCGCGCTATCATCGTGGTCCGTTGCCGAAGAAGCGCCACACTGATTTCGTGGCGCTCAACCTTCCCGACCGCGAGATTGTCTGTAAGCTGGCGGCGATTGTGAAGCTGGCTGACGCATTGGATCGAAGCCACGATAGTCGTGTTTACGATCTCCAGTTCAACTTACAACCGGGCCGGCTGCGGATTGATTTGCTCAGCGAGTTGGATGTGGAAAACGAGTTGTTGGAAGTGCAACGGAAGCGAGATCTTTTTGAAGAGGCATTCAAACGAAACCTGAGTTTTGGTATCCGCAGATTACACAGATAAGAAGGAATTAATCTGTGCAATCTGTGGATAAGTTCTAACCGATGGCAAAAGCCAAACGAATCAAGGGAATCAACTGTAACTCCGAAGCTCCGGCAGGGATGAAGCTCGTGCTCGTGACGAGGTTCGGAGAGTTACGCGACTTCCGAGCCGCCGCACTTGATTGGACCGATCCGGAAGGCGTTCACTCGATGCGCGTCGCTTCGCGCCGTTTGCGAAGTGCGTTGCGGGATTTCACGCCCTATCTTCACAAGCGACGACTCTCTGCGGTGCTCAAGTCGCTGCGCGACATCGCCGATGCGCTCGGCGAAGTGCGCGATCAGGACGTGGCGATCCTGGCGCTGGAGAAACTGCAAACACACGATGTTGGACCAGCGCTCGCACAAGTCATCGAGGCGCGCAAGGAAGTTCGCGACCAGGCGCGTAAAGACCTGGAAGCGATGCTGGAAGACGAGCAGCTCAAACAACTCGAATTGAATTTTATTGCCAGTGTTGACGAGGCCACCCTTGCCGGTTCGGGACGGACGCAAGCGCCGCTATTAATCAGTTTTCGAAAAGTCTCGCGCGCAATAATTCTCGACCGCCTGAAGGAGTTGGAGAAACTAAGTAACGGATTGTTTCGGCCTTTCGACGTCGAGAATCTTCACGAGATGCGTATCGCCGCAAAGCGTTTACGTTACGCGATCGAGCTCTTTCAGCAATGTTGGGGGCGGCCGATCGCGACTTTCGCAAAACGGACCGCTCAGCTACAGACGGCGCTCGGCGATGTTCACGATTGTGACGTCTGGATCGAGAGTTTCGGCAATCAGATCAACAAGGCGCGAAAGGAAAAACACCAGGAGAACATCAAGGCCTTTGTGTGGTTGTTGAGTCATTTTGTTAAGCTGCGTACGAAGCATTTACGACAAGCTCTTATGTTGTGGCGCGACTGGGAAGCTCATGACACGAGTGGAAAATTGCGGAACGTTCTGAATTCGGAGCCGAAGCCCGCGCGCCGGCGTCGCCAAACAAAAGAAGAATCAGTTGCATCAGATAGTTAAGATTGAGTGAAGGGAAAGGTTCAAATGCCAACAAGAAAAGCAGAAGCTGAGTGGTCGGGTAATCTTGCAGAGGGAAGTGGCCGCTTGAAAGTCGGTAGCGGCGCGTTTGATGGTCCATACTCGTTCAAGTCGCGATTTGAAGAAGGACAGTCGGCCACGAATCCGGAAGAGTTGATCGGCGCGGCGCATGCAGGTTGTTTCACAATGGCGCTCACGGCGGCGTTGTCGCGCGCACAAATCACGCCTACACATATTCACACCAACGCCACCGTCAAACTCGAGAAGGTCGGCGACGCGTTCTCGATAACCGGAATTGCACTCGAGACTGAAGCGGAGATTCCCGGGTTGGACGATGCGAAGTTTCAGGAGTATGCGCAGGGGGCGAAGCAGAATTGTCCGGTGTCGAAAGCACTCGCCGGCACGGAGATCACCCTCGTAGCCCGTTTGAAATGACCTCTTCGCGTCTCTTTTTTCGCGTATAAGAGTAGGCTTAGTGTTTATGTTCGGACTGCGGCTCGAGCTAGAGACGAAAGGGGCCGCCATGAAAAGATGTCCTGTATGCGAAAAGATTTACGCGTTTGATTTGCTGCGGTTTTGTCGCTTCGATGGATCTCGCCTGGTTGATGTGTTGTCGTGCGAGGCTCCGACGATTCGGTTTAAGCCGCATGAAATTCCGCATAGGACTGGTGGGTTGCGCGTCGAGAGTGTGACAGGCGAGCATAGGATCCACCCGCAGTAGGCAAGATTTGGGCGTAACTGTAGGGGCGGCCCTCCGTGGCCGCCCTTGGTTTGTTACATGCGTGATTTGTTACA
>DASWUM010000074.1:0-3692 GCA_036401595.1 Pyrinomonadaceae bacterium | reverse complement strand
CCCCCCGCCCCTGCGTGGAACTCTTTCCGAGCGGGAACTAAAATAAGCATTCGGACTTATCGAACAAGTCCAGCCGGAGGCCAAGTCATGAAGAAATGCCTGCTACTGATTACGATCGTAGTCCTCGCATCCGTCGTGCCCGCCAGGAGCCGTGTAGATGCATCCGCCGAGGAATACGCAGTTTACTCCGCTGTCATCGCGGAGATGTTTGCCGGCGATCGAGTTACGTTCGACACACAAGCCAAGATCAAGCTACTGGTAATCAAAGACCTGACCGATACCGACGTTCTCACAGACTACAGGGAACAAAACGAAGTCTATTTCGGACGGATGTTCCCGACGTTGGCAGCAGGAGTCGTTAAAGATTACAAAGCCAGGAACAAACAACCCGTCCGACTCAAAGACTCGTTTGACCTCAACATCAAACATCTTGTGGTCAAGAAAGAGAAGATCGAGAAGATATTCGCTGGCCGTGGCTGGTGGCAGGAGTTCTACAAAATTTATCCCGATTCCGGCGGCCTGATCGTTCTGTCGCGCGTGGGTTTTAGCCGAGCGATGAACCAGGCGCTGGTCTACATCCAACACGGGTGCGGCGGTTTATGCGGAACCGGCCACTACGTGCTGCTGGAAAAGAGCGGCGATCGTTGGCAAGTGGTCAAGCGCAACATGGTTTGGATTTCTTAGGTGAGCGTTTCACCTACATCACCGGCTTCTCGACTTTGAAGTCGGCGTTGAATTCGTAGGTTATGTGCGACTTCTGTTTGAACGAACCGATTGTCGTTTCCGAATCAATTTGACGTGGAAAGCCGTCGCTTGAACCGATCCACGCTTTTCCCGTGGCGGTCGATTTCTTGCCGGAGAGATCCATCTCCATCGTGTATGTGTACGCATGACATGGCACCCCATTGATCGTGTCAATTCCGACGTATTGCACATCCTTGAAGGCTGACTCCATCATCTCGCGCATTCGCTTTTCCATGGCTTGACGTTGAGCGAGCCCGGGAAGCGAACCCACGGTCCAGCTTCCATTGTTCGATCTGCTGTACCGTTGATCTCCGATGGTAATCAGTTCCGAATTACCGGCCGGCCCGTTGGTCCAAGTCGTGTGCGTGCGATCGGCAGTGGCAAACTCCACTACGCGCGTGCCTGCTGGTAAGTCGCGGCCATCGGCGGTGCCGGATGAGCTTTCAGTCAGTCGATATGGGAAAGCGGTCTTCAGCCGCTCAAGCGCTTCGCGCAAGTCTTTCCGCGCATCGCTGCTCGGCGTGAAAGCGGTGCCGTGCGAAGAAGTATTTCCGTTGTTAGTGGCCGGGGTCTTTGATCGATTGAAATTGCAAGCTGTGGTAAACGTTAACGCGAGCAAGAAAGGAACCCATAACGGGAGTCGACGACGAGCGTTGAGTATCGATCGCGACCGAGTCATCGCTTCCTCCAAACTCAGACCTCGCACTTGGACGGTACTGACCCCATCCAAGTACGAAGTAAGAAAACGCTATTGAGCCTTGACTTCGGGTAGCTTTTTGAAGCCTTTCTCCAATGCTTTCCGCAGCCGATCGACAGCGGTCGTTGGGTCGCCGGGGAAGATCGGATCGGTGTACAAAAGCACTTCCCCGTTTCGCGCATCCACAATCCCAATCTGTAATCGCAGGTAAGCCGGAGTTCCACCAACCAACAAGGTGAAAGCAGTTTTGCCGCCCGACAGTTTTTTCCCTTCGCCCCGAATGAAGACAACGGCGTCAGTGCCCTTCTCCAAATTCAGGTTCAGCACTTCATCGCCCATCGTGAAGCGACCCTTCTTAACGTCGCTGCGCTTCTTCATGATGTTTGGCAACAAAGTGTCAAACTTGGTTTGGAAGTCGGCGACGTTGTACTTCTGCTGCTCATCGGCTGATGCCCCTGCCGCCGGCAAAGTTGCGACGTTTTTCTTTTTCGACAAGACCTCGGTGATCATCGCTTCTACGCGCGAGCTCAACTCGTCAGACTCAGCCGCCATGCCTTCCGGGCCTTTCATGCTGTCGCGGACGACATTCACTTTTGCCGGCAAGACAACAACGCGACGAATCGTAGTCTCTTTCGACTGGATCTTCGGGTGAAGAAATTGAGCCCTGGCCTGATGCAAGCCAGTCATGGGGAGCAGTGCTACCAGCGCAAACATCAGCACGAAAGATCGAGCACTCATTTGAGCTTCTCCTTTAACGCTTCAATGCGTCTTTGAATTCGTTCGCGATCAGTGGCCGCTGGCGACAGCTCCAGATATTTCTCGTATTCCGCAACAGCGTCGCTGCGTCGTTCGAGCTTTTCGTACAGCATGCCCAAACCGCGATGTGCAACTGGCACGGGATTGTCAGCTTTCAACGCGAGCTGATACGTCTCTTCAGCCTGTTGTTGATGTTTCTGCCAGTTATCCTTACCCGCAGTTGTCGCAAGCAGGTCGCGCTCCTCTTCTTCGAATGTGCGCTTCTCGCGTTTCTTCGCGGCATCCTTCATTGCGCTGTTCGTCAATTCCTTTTCCGTGAGCAGTGGAGCACGTGGTCCAAGTGCGCGATAACTCTCTGCCAACCAAAACAGATTCTCCGAATCGGCACGGAAGTCTACTAAACGCTGCGCGAAGTAAACGGCGGAACGAGTGCGTCTTGAATTAACCGCGAGCTGAACGTTGTGACGCATCACGGATTCCATGTTCCGAAAGTACAGCGCGCGTTCTCGATTCAACTCCATCTGATGCGTCACCGTGTCGGCGCGCGAGCCGAGATAACCGCTCAGATACTTGATTCGCTCATCAAGCGACGGGTGATCGTTATAGAACAGCCTGATATTCTCGCCCTCGATATCTTTATCGAGCAGCTTCATCACGTTGACCATTTCTTCAGGCGGATACTCGGCGCTGATCATCATGTCGATGCCTTTGATATCAGCCTCGCGCTCGAGGTCACGGCTGTAACCATAGATCGTGGCCATCATGATGAATGGAGCTACGGTCGTGACAACTGTGATGACTGCTCCGACGACGCTCAACGGCGCATAAGCACCGACTGCCTGCATAACGTTCATGGTGAGAAATTTTTTGCGGTTGCTGCGATTATGAAGATACGTGTGTCGCCGCATTACGTGCGTCAGTTCGTGCGCGAGGATCGCCGCTAGCTGCGATTCGTTGTCGATCAGTGACATCAATCCAGTGGTCACGTAGATCGAGCCGTTCGGAAGAGCGAAGGCGTTCGGCTGCGGGTCGCGGAGTGCGCGAAACTTCCACTGCACTTTTTCCAGCTCGAGATCACGCGGAATCAGCGATTTGCCGATACGACGCAGATACGCATTCACTGATTCATCGGCAAGCACGAGGCCATCTCGCTCAAACCTCACGTCGAGCAGATCTACCTGCTCGAGCACCTCCAAATCGACTTCGCCGAACTTGAAGTCTTCCTTTACGGGAGGAGGCGTGGCTTCGACGGGCGCTTTTTTCTTTTGCGCGAGCGCGACCGGACAAACTGAAGCGAACACAATGCAAAGGCAAAGTGCTGCAACGACGAAATTTGTAAGCTTGCGGGGGAACATAGCAGGCAACTTCCAGAGCCAAGTCGTGCTAGACGATACAAGCTGGTTCGACAGTTGTAAATCGAAATTTCGAGCTTAGATCGCTACCTCATCTACTGCGAAATTCTCCTCAACGGTTTCGGTTATTCTCCGCACAATCT
>DASWUM010000073.1:0-73651 GCA_036401595.1 Pyrinomonadaceae bacterium | reverse complement strand
AAGATTTCTCCCGCAACGGCGCAACGGCGCAACGTAAACATCAAGGCTCCGTGACCCTTCGTTGCGCCGTTGCGCCGTTGCGGGAGAAACTGCCTTATTGAACCAGCCCATTAACAACTCTCTGAATGCCATCTTTCATTAACTCCACGTTGAAGTTGAGCAATAACCCAAGACGCAGATTCATTAACCGAAGATAGGTAAGCAATTGCTTCCGATGAACGGGAGCCAGCGCTTCGACGGATTTGATCTCGATAATAACCTTATCTCCAACAATCAAATCGACACGAAACCCTAGTTCGAGTTTTATGCTCTCGTAGTAGACCGGAAGGCCTACTTGTTGAGCTACTGGCAGCCCTCGGTTCTGTAGTTCAAAGTCAAGCGTGGCCTGGTAAACCGATTCCAGCAGTCCAGGTCCCAAAGTTCTGTGGATCTTGAAGGCAGCATCAAGAATTGAAGCGGCAATTTCATTTTCCGTCATGGTGAGGATCTCCTTGTGAGGTAATAAGGAGACTATACAACAGCCGGCGTCACGGAGATGCCTTCGGGCTTGCGGCTGGGATGGCTTTTGGATCGACCACTTTCAGGCTGGTGCGTACGAGATCCCAGGCCGGTGCGAGTTGTTTTAGTTGTTTGTCTGGCCCGAAGAGCGACAGGATGACAACTCGTTGACCCACGAGCGCCCAATAGAGTTTGGCGGCGCCGGTTTCACCACCGAGCGAGGCGTTGATGCTCGTGCCATCCGCTTTAATGCCTCCAATCTCAGTGCTGTCCGGAACCTGCTCCGGCTTGGCCCCCATCGCCACGAATTGTTTTACATTTCCAGCGATCAAAGGATCGACGATTTTCTTTTTGGCCTCCACCATTTTCTCCGGTGTCATTCGACCTCTGTGGACGAAGATCCCAATTTGCACATCGGTGTTTGCCTTGGTCAACGTGATTTGCTGCAGGTCCGTGTTATTGTCCTCAACCAGTTGCCACGTGGTGGGATAGTCAAACGAGAGCCCGTCTTTCGCGAAGCTTTTTGAGTCGGGCGCTTGCGCGGTGACCAGCACACCAAAAAGCAAAACCGCGACAAGGGTGAGTTGAAGAATTCGGCTCATGTGTCCTCCAGAATTTGCAATTGCTCGTTTAGTAGCTCCCAGACCTGTCGCACGTGCTGCTCGGCAGTGCGAATGTTTCCGATTGAGAGTCGCAAGGTAAGCTTGTCGTTCAGTCGTGTGTGCGAGAGCAGCGCGCGACCACTCGCATTCACCCGATGCAAGAGACGATCGTTCAACGCGTCGAGATCTTCGTTGCCTTTCGGACACGCACGGAAACAAACCAGCGCGAGCGGCGTTGGCGCCATCAATTCCCAGTCCGGCGATTCATCGACCCACGAGGCAAACAATTGCGCGAGGCGACAGTGTTCGCGAATGCGCGCCGCTAGTCCTTCGTGTCCGAAGTAGCGCATCACCATCCACAACTTCAGCGCGCGAAAGCGACGTCCGAGCTGGATCCCGTAGTCAGAGCCACTGCGAACCTTCTCCTGTTCGGGAGTGCGAAGATATTCCGGCACGAGTGAAAACGCGCGCTTGAGCAAATCCATGTGCCGGCAGTACAGCACTGAAAGATCGAACGGCGTGAACAGCCACTTGTGTGGATTCGTGACGATAGAATCCGCTCGCTCACAACCGTCAAGAATGTATCTGAACTCGGGAACGATCGCCGCCGAACCCGCATACGCAGCATCGACGTGCAACCACATCGCGTACTCTTCACCGATCGGAATCATCTCCCGCACCGGATCGATGCTCGAAGTCGAAGTCGTGCCGACTGTGGCGACGATACAAAACGGCAGATAACCGTTACGTTTGTCTTCTCTAATTGCTGCCTCGAGCGCGGAGACGTCCATGCGAAACTTCGAATCGGTGGGAATCTTGCGCAGTCCGCGTTGGCCCAGGCCGAGCGTGATCACCGCTTTCTCGATCGACGAGTGCGACTGCTCAGAAACGTAAACGCGCAACAACGGCAGATCCGGACGACCACTCATGCCGTCTTCGCGAATTCTCTGCTCGACGCCTTCACGCGCGGCTGCGATCGCGTGCAAGCTCGAAACCGAAGCCGTGTCGTAAATGATCCCAAGCATTCCGGGATCGAGCCCCATCATCTGGCGCAGCCAATCAAGTACAACTTCTTCGAGCTCGGTCGATGCGGGTGACGTGCGCCACAGCATCGCCTTGTTATCAAACGCCGCGGCCAACAATTCACCAAAGATGCCGGGCGCGGAAGTTGAAGTCGCGAAGTAGGCGAAGAACGACGGATGGCTCCAGTGTGTCAGAGCAGGAACGATCAGACGATCGAGGTCTGCGACGATATCTTCCATCGACTCGCCTGATGCCGGCGGCGCTGCGGGAAGTTTGGCTTTCAAATCGCCCGGTTCGATCGCGGCGAGCACGGGCAGATCGTCAATTCTTTCAAAGTAATCGGCGACCCAATCGATCAACTCATGACCGAGACGGCGAAAGTCCTCTTTATTCATGTCGCCCAACTCGGGCGCAAAATTTTTCACGGCGCACATCTTAGCCACAAAAAAGCCCAAAAGGCACCAAAAAGAATGACTCGGCAAAACAACTATTTGTGCCTTTTGTGCTTTTTTGTGGCTTACTGCTATTATTCAGCGCGACTACGGCAGATATCAAAAGCTCTCTCCGGTTCGGACTTAAGTTCGTCAGAAAACTTCTAAGCCTGTGAGGATTTGTATGAAACGCATTCTGATAGCTTCGTTTGTTATCGCATGTTTGCTGAGCGCCTGTAATCCGCAAGCGGGTGGCGGCGACAAAGTTAAGATCGGCGTCTTTATGTCGACGACCGGTTCAACGGCAAACTTCGGCATTTCGTCTGTGAACGGAATCAAGATGGCTGCGGATGAAATCAACGCCGCCGGCGGCATCAACGGTAAACAGGTCGAGTTGCTGGTGCAGGACGATCGCTCCGATGCGTCAGAAGCAGCCACCATCGTTACCAAGTTCGTCACGCAGGATATGGTCAACGCCGTCATCGGCGAGGTTGCCAGCTCGCGCTCGATTGCGGCCGCGCCAATCGCTCAGAATGCGAAGATCCCGATGCTGACGCCGTCGTCGACAAATCCTGAAGTCACTAAGAAAGGCGACTTCATCTTCCGTAGCTGCTTCATCGATCCATACCAGGGCGCCGCGATCGCACAGTTTGCAGCCAAGTCACTCGGCGCGAAGACAGCCGCGATCATGGTTGACCGCAAGAACGACTATTCGACCGGACTCGAGAAAGTCATCAACGAAACGTTCACGAAGTTTGGCGGCAAGATCGTCGCCACGCAGTCGTATCAGGAAGGCGACCAGGACTTCAACGCCCAGTTGACGTCACTCAAAGGCACAAACCCTGAAGTCATATTTGTCCCGGGTTACTACAACGACGTCGGCTTGATCGCCAAGCAGGCTCGCGACAAGGGCATCACCGTTCCACTGATCGGCGGCGACGGTTGGGATTCGGAACAGCTTTACAAGATCGGCGGCACCGCGCTGAACGGTTCCTATTTCACCAACCACTACTCGCCTTTCGACACCGATCCGAGAGTTGTCAAGTTTGTTAACGACTACAAAGCACGATACAAGAGCACTCCTGACGCGCTCGCAGCCACCGCTTACGACGCCGCGAACATCATGTTCGACGCCATCAAGCGTTCCAAGTCGCTCAGTGGCACCGACATTCGCGACGCGCTCGCAGCCACGAAAGAATTTCCCGGCGTAACAGGCCACGTCACCTTCAACCAACAGCGCGACGCGGTTAAGCCTATCGTCATGATCGAGATCAAAGACGGCGGCACGTATGCAGTGAAAGAACGCGTCAACGTTGAAGGTGCCGCAGCTCCGCCAGTAGCTGCTGTCACGGGCGCAACCAAGGCAGCCAATCCGTGATCACGGCCGCCCGGTTCTCGGACGAAAGCGACAGTGAATCACGAATATGAGCACGTTCCTCCAACAACTAATTAACGGTATCTCGCTGGGCGCAATCTACTCGCTGATTGCGCTCGGTTATACGATGGTCTACGGGGTACTGAAACTGATCAACTTTGCCCACGGCGACGTGTACATGGTCGGCGCCTTCATGGGCTATTACCTCGCCAACGGACTCGGCACACGCGGCGCACAGGCACTCGGACTAAATCCTGAAGGGCTTGTCGGACGCGGATTACTCGGCGGTGGCACGCTCGAACCGTCGCTAATCACGGCGCTTGTCGTGATGTTGCTGGCGATGGCGATTTGCGCGGCGATAGGCGTGATCATCGAGCGACTCGCGTACCGTCCGGTTCGCAAGTATTCACGACTGACAGCGCTCATCACCGCGATCGGCGTCTCCCTGCTGCTCGAAAACGGCGGACAGGTTGTTTTTGGCGCCGAGCCGAAGTTCTTTCCGGAACTGTTCCGCAAACGCAATATCGACCTCGTTGGCGGCGCGAGTATCAACAGCGCTGACGTCGTCGTGCTGATCATCGCGCTCGGGTTGATGGTCGTGTTGCAGTTGATCGTCTATCGCACCAAGACTGGACGTGCGATGCGTGCGGTATCGTTCAACTTGCAGTCGGCGAAGTTGATGGGCATCAACACAGACCGCATCATCGCGTTCACATTTGCACTGGGATCGGCACTCGCAGCAGCGGCTGGCGTTCTGGTCGCGATTCGTATCCCGCGTATCGATCCATTGATGGGCATTCTCGTCGGTCTCAAAGCCTTCGTCGCCGCTGTGCTCGGAGGCATCGGCAACATTCCCGGCGCAGTGCTGGGTGGGCTGTTGATCGGCATCACCGAGACGATGGTCGTCGGCTATCTTTCGCCGACATATAAGGACGCGGTCGCCTTCGCGATTCTGATCTTGATACTACTTTTCCGACCTTCCGGACTTCTCGGTACGGTCGCCCAGGAGAAAGTCTAGCCATCCACAGCATGTAATCTGCGTAATCTGTGGACTGGATTGATATGCCTCGGCAACTTCGTAATCTCATCATCGCGCTGATTGTAATCGGCGTCCTTTACGGTCTGGATTTTGTCTTTCAGGCTGGGCTCATCAATCCTTACTACAGCCGCATCCTGATGCTTTGCGGCATCTCGATTACCCTCGCAGTTTCACTGAATCTCATCAACGGTTTCACGGGTCAATTCTCGATCGGCCACGCCGGGTTTATGGCAGTCGGCGCGTATTCATCAGCCTATTTCTCTGTTACCTACGGAGCGAACCTCGCGAACTCGCTAGGCAATGGAAAGCTCGGCTGGGTGGTGGCGCTTACACTGGCAACAATTGTGGGCGCTATCGCCGCCGGAATCGCCGGTCTCGCTGTCGGAATTCCCTCGCTGCGTTTGAAGGGCGACTATCTCGCGATCGTCACGCTTGGTTTTGGTCAGATCATCGTCGTCTTTCTGAACAACATCGAGACTGTCGGCGGCGCACGCGGTTATTCCGGAATTCCAATCGTCAAGAGTTTCTTCTGGATTTTTCTGATCGCGGTTCTGACGATCGTGATCGTCTACAACATCGTCAACTCCGCTTTTGGTCGCGCGCTAATCTCGATTCGTGAAGACGAGCTTGCGGCCGAAGCGATGGGCGTCAACACCACACGCTACAAAGTGATGGCGTTTGTGATCTCGTCGGCGATGGCGGGCGCGGGCGGTGTGTTGCTGGCCCACTTCGACGGCTATCTCAATCCAAAATCGTTTGAGTTCATCAAGTCGTTCGAGATCCTGATCATGATCATTCTCGGTGGCTTGGGTTCGATTGTGGGATCGGTGCTCGGAGCAATCGTCCTGACAATCCTGCCCGAAGGACTCCGCGGATTCGCCGAGTATCGCATGGTGATCTACTCGCTGTTGCTGATCATTCTCATGATCACGCGGCCGCAAGGATTGCTGGGATCGTCCGCGGCATTCTCTGGCTTGCGCAAGCGCATCAAGCGACTAACAGAAGGATCGAGCGAAACTGCTAGCTCAGCTACGCAAAGTGAGACGTCAATCGGAGGTGAGAATCCTCGATGAGCACGAACGGCGCGCCAATCGTTCTCCAGACAGAAAAAACGACGATCCGTTTTGGCGGACTGTGCGCGGTCAACGAGCTCGACATGGCCGTGAAGAAAGGCGAGATCTACGGACTGATTGGACCAAACGGCGCCGGTAAGACGACGATCTTCAACCTGCTGACCGGAGTTTACCAGCCAACGTCGGGCACGATTCATTTCAACGGTCAACGCATCGACGGTATGCGTCCATACCAGATCGCTGCGCGCGGCGTCTCGCGAACATTCCAGAACATCCGGCTGTTTCCGAGCATGTCGGTGCTCGATAACGTCATGACGGCCTGTCACATTCACATGGGCCAGAAACTAATCGACGCCGTCCTGCGCACGCCACGATTCAGCTCTGACGAAAAGAAACATCGCGAATACTGTTTCGAGCTGCTCGAGATTTTCGATCTGGCCCGCGTTTGTGACGAGGGCGGCACGAGCCTTCCCTACGGTTCGCAGCGGCGACTGGAGATTGTTCGTGCCCTTGCGACGAGGCCGCAGTTGCTATTGCTGGACGAGCCCGCCGCCGGCATGAATCCGTCGGAACAGGAAGATCTGATGCATCTGATCAAACAGATCAGGGATCGTTTCGGACTCACGATCCTGCTCGTCGAACACAACATGAAAGTGGTGATGGGCGTTTGCGAGCGTATCCAGGTCGTGGACTACGGCAAATGTATCGCACTCGGCCTGCCGCAGGAGATCAAAAACGATCCGAAGGTGATCGAAGCGTATCTAGGAGATTAGAACCTATCCACAGATTACGCAGAATAATCTGTGAAATCTGTCGATAGATTGTCAGTATGCTCACGCTAGAAAATGTTTCCGTTAACTATGGCGCCATCGAAGCCCTGACCGGCATCTCGTTGCACGTCGAGCAGGGTGAAGTCGTCACGCTCATCGGCGCTAACGGCGCGGGCAAAACCACCACGCTGCGCACCATCACCGGGTTACTCGAACCACGCTCGGGAAAAATCACTTTCGAAAACGAAGACATCGGCGGCAAACCAACGCACAAGCTGGTCGCGCAGGGGATCTCGATGTCGCCCGAAGGACGTGGCGTATTCGCAAATCTCACTGTGCGCGAGAACCTTCAGATGGGCGCGTATCTAAACAGAAACAAGAAGGGCGTCGCCGCCGACATGGAACGCGCCTTCAGGATGTTTTCGCGTCTGAAAGAACGCGAATCACAGAAAGCCGGGACGTTGTCAGGTGGCGAACAGCAGATGCTGGCGATTGGTCGGGCGCTGATGTCGAATCCGCGCTTGCTGCTCCTCGACGAGCCGTCGCTGGGTCTGGCCCCGCTCGTGGTCCACACGATTTTCGAAGCAATCGACGAAATTAAGAGCAAGGGGACTACGATTCTTCTGGTCGAGCAAAACGCACACGCGGCCCTCGGTCATTCCGATCGCGCGTACGTGCTGGAAACCGGACGAATAGTTATGGAAGGTCCATCAAAAGACCTCGCCAATGATCCCAGGATTAAAGAAGCCTATCTCGGTGAGTAGATCCACCGTCCGTCGCCAGTCAATCTCTAGTTTAATAGGGCGACCTCGGACTACTCACAAACTGCGAACAGCATTCCTACCGGTCGCCATCATCCTGATGGCACTCGCGTATTCCTGTACCAGACCAAACGAAGAGAACGGCGCTCCGAATCGCAGCACGATTAAGATTGGCTATTTCGGCGATCTGACTGGACCAACATTCAACTTCGGACAGTCGGCCTACAACGGCGTGCTGATGGCCGCGACCGAAATGAATCTGAACGGCGGCATCAACGGGCGCCAGATCGACGTCGTCATCGAAGACGACAAAGGCAGTCCGGAAGAAGCAGCACGTCTAACCGCCAAACTGATCGACCAGGATCAGGTCGTCGCGATCATCGCCGGCGGCACTTCCGGAAACAGTCGCGCTGCCGCGCCGAAAGCACAGGCGTCGCACATTCCCTTCATCTCGCCATCGTCAACCGATCCGGCCGTCACGCAAGTCGGCAATTACATCTTTCGCGCTTGCTTCGTCGATTCGTTTCAGGGTGAGGTGATGGCGCGTTTTGCAGTGAACACGCTCAAGGCTCAGAAGGCTGCCGTTCTTTACGACTTCAACTCACCGTATGGTCGCGGGCTAACGCAGTATTTCCGACTCAGTTTCGGAAAGCTCGGCGGGCGAATCGTGAGTGAGCAGTCGTACACGCAGGGCGACGCCGACTTCAAAGGACAGTTGAGCACGATCAAAGCCGCGGAACCAGATGTGATCTACATTCCCGGTTACTACGGCGACGTGGCGCTCATCGCAAAGCAGGCGCGGCTCATCGGACTAACGCAACCGTTGCTCGGTGGCGATGGTTGGGACGCACCGGAGCTTTGGCAGCTCGGCGGCGACGCACTCAACGGAGCTTACATATCGACGCACTACTCGCTCGATAATCCTTCGCCTGCGATTCAGACGTTCGTCGAACAGTACAAGCAGCGCTACGGCAACCTGCTTCCCGATGCGCACGCGGCACTCGCTTACGATGCCGCGCGACTGCTGTTTGAAGCCCTGGCGAAGATCGGATCGACCGATCGCGACAAGTTACGCGAAGCTATGGCCCAGACAAACAACTTCAACGGCGTTACCGGTGTGATCAGCATGGATGCCGATCGCAACGCCGTGAAGCCTGCGGTCGTGTTGAAATTGGAAGACTTGAAGTTTATCTACCAGGAGACGATCCAACCTGACGTTGCACAACCGGTTTCGTCGCCCAGTCCGTCTCCGAGTGCGACAAAGAAGCGTTAGAGTGGCCGATACGTATCTCTCAATATGTCGGGCTTCTTGTCGGCGTCAAAAGTGAAGTCAACGTTGCGACTCTCGCCGGGAATAACGGTTATCTCTATTTCCTGCTCGCCAAGCACTTCGTGCCAGATTACCAACTTGTAAGTGCCTTCGGGCAAGCCGCGGATTTCAAACTTTCCTGAACTATCGCTGACCGCAAAGAACGGATGGTCCATCACGCCCACGTAAGCTTTCATCCACGGGTGCTGGTTGCACTTGATTGGAATCATCGCCTCAGCGCGCCGGAAAGTCTTGATCATTGGTGGCGCATCCTGCGCGTGCGTCTGGTTCCATTCCGGGTTGAGTTTCGGCGTGGGATGAACGTTATGAAATGTCGGATCGCTGTTGATGATTCGCAGCATCTGTCCTGTGCGCAGTCCGAAGACGTGCGGCTCAAAGTAACAGGCACGTTGGTTTAGCATTACTTCCGAATCAGGTATTTCGAAGCGGTAGGCGTTGAGCTTGTCACCCTTCACATAGATGAACGCGTTCTGCAGCCGCCTCTGATTTGTTATCACCCACTCAGTTTGAGGTTTGCGATTGAGCTTCTGGCACACCGGATCCGCGCTCATGTCGATGTCACGTGCTTTTGGAAGCGCGCCTTTGACCGAGATTGTGCCAATGACGTTAGCTTCGTTGCCGGTGACAAAGTAAAGGGGTTTGTCTGAGGGCTCTTGCTGCGTTTGCATGAGGGAGAACAAGAGGAACGAGGTGAAGATTAGGATTAGATATCTCATTACACTCCTTATCCACAGATTACACAGATTCTCTTTGTGCAATCTGTGGTAACTGATCCGTTAAAGACAAGCGCGCGCGGCTGCGAGCGCTGCGGCAACCGTTTCCGGAGAAGTACCGCCCGTTTGTGATTTAGACCTTAACGTCTGATCGAGCGATAGAGCAATGTGGACATCCTCAGCGAAAAGCGTTGAAAAGGATTGAAGCTCCGAAAGCGATAGCTGCTCCAGTTCTGAGTTCAACTCAATCGCACGTCTAACAACTCTTCCAACTACTTCGTGCGCTTCGCGGAAAGGCATGCCCTTGCGCACGAGATAGTCGGCAAGCTCAGTCGCGTTCATGTAGCCACCAGATGACGCCGCGCGTGTCCGTTCTTTGTTGACAACGAGGTTTCTGAAGACTGTGGCAGTCACCTTCAGGCTCGACGACACCGTGTCGAAAGCATCAAACACACCTTCCTTGTCTTCCTGCATATCTTTGTTGTAAGCGAGCGGCAATCCCTTCAACGTCGTGAGCAGCGCGAGCAGATCGCCAAACACACGGCCTGCTTTGCCACGAACGAGCTCCATCGAATCGGGATTCTTCTTTTGCGGCATCAGACTCGACCCGGTCGCGATCGCATCTCCCAGCTCGAAGAACCCAAACTCACTCGTCGCGTAAAGAATTACGTCTTCGGCGAGGCGCGAAAGATGAACCATGATCAACGAACAGGCACTGAGAAACTCAACACAGAAATCCCGATCGCTCACGGCATCGAGACTGTTACGCGAAACGTCGTCGAAACCGAGCGACTTGGCGAGCGCTTCACGATCGATCGGGAATGACGTTCCTGCGAGTGCGGCTGAACCTAGCGGCAAGATGTTTACACGCCGTCGCACTTCCTTAAGACGTTCGCAATCGCGCGCCATCATCTCGAAGTATGCAAGCGCCCAGTGCGCGAGCAACACTGGTTGCGCGCGTTGCAGGTGAGTGTATCCGGGGATGACGACGCCCTGATGCGACTCGGCGAAATCGAGTAGTGAGGACTGTGTATCGCGAACGGTCGCGTTGAGTTCGTCGAGCGAACCGCGAATCCAGAGTCGAAAGTCCGTCGCAACCTGATCGTTACGGCTGCGTCCAGTGTGCAGCTTGCGGCCGACGTCCCCGGTCCGCTCAATCAAACGCGCTTCGACAAATGAGTGGACGTCTTCGGCTGTTGGGTCGATGAAATCCGTCTGGCCTTTGAGAATGGCTCCGAGGGCATCACGAATCTGAGTTCCCTCGTCTGGTTTGAGCACGCCTGCATTCTCCAGCGCCTGGCAATACGCGATGCTGGCGGTGACGTCAACCTCGAACAGGCGGCGGTCGAAACGAAAGGAATTATTGAATTCGGCAAAGCCGGGATCGATCTTTCCTTCAAATCTCCCACCCCAAAGTTTTTTTGATTCCGTCATAGTTTCCCGTGTCAGGCGCCACTTTGGAGTGCGGTGACTTGTCACCGCTTTGGTAAAGATACTAAAGCGCCAACAAGTTGGCGCACTCCAAGGTGCGCCCAGTTTGTTTGACGCTCGACCAACCGTCGTGATAGTTTATGCATCTATGCATTGATTATGCAAGTAATTCGGGTATTTGATTATGAATAAGCGCGAGCGACAGCAACAGATACTGAGCCTGATTCGAGCCAAGCCGGTTGGCACGCAGGAAGATTTGCGTGCTCTGCTCGAACGATCAGGCGTGCCGGCAACGCAGTCGAGCGTCTCGCGCGATCTGGAAGAACTCGGCGTCGTCAAACATCACGGCCATTACACGTTGCCACGCACAAACGGCGCCGCCGCACGCGGTCTGCTGAGTTTAGACCAGGCAGGCGACACTTTGATAATCGCGCGCACGGTTCCCGGGCTCGCCTCTGCAGTCGCCGTCGAGATCGACGCCGCTGCAATCGAAGAAATCGTCGGCACGATCGCCGGCGAAGACACGATCTTCATCGCCGTTCGCGATGCAAAGTCACAGCGAGCAGCCACAAAACAGATTTGGGATTTATTTGGGGACACGGACAATCACTGATGAAGACGGATAGACAAATTCGCAAAATCGTTCTCGCTTATTCCGGTGGACTCGACACATCGGTGATGTTGCGCTGGTTAAAGGATCACTACCAGTGTGAAGTTGTTTGTTACTGCGCAGACGTGGGCCAGGGCGCAGAGTTGTCGGGTCTGGAAGAGAAGGCGTTTGCGACTGGCGCGTCGAAGCTCTACGTCGAAGACCTGCGTGAAGAGTTTGTGCGCGACTACGTCTGGACCGCAGTCAAGGCAAATGCGGTTTACGAAGGCGTCTACCTGATGGGCACTTCCCTCGCCCGTCCCGTGATCGCGAAACGCCAGATCGAGATCGCGCAGAAAGAGGGCGCTGACGCCGTCGCACATGGCTCTACCGGCAAAGGCAACGATCAAGTGCGCTTCGAGCTGACTTATTACGCGCTTCAGCCTGACATCAAAGTGATTGCTCCGTGGCGCGAGTGGGACTTCAAAGGACGTATGGATCTGATTGCGTACGCGAAGCAGCACAACATTCCCGTGACCGCGACGGCCGAGAAGCCTTACTCGACCGACGCGAACCTGATGCACATCTCTTACGAAGGCGGCATTCTCGAAGACCCGTGGGCCGAGCCGCCCGAGAATATTTTCCAACTGACACGTTCACCCGAGAACGCTCGCGGCGAAGCGCAATACATCGAGATCTCTTTCGACAAAGGCGAGCCGGTCGCCATCGATGGAAAAAAACTCGATCCGGTTGCGCTGCTCGAGACAGTCAACAAGATTGGCGGAGAGCACGGTATCGGTCGTATTGATCTGGTTGAGAATCGCTTTGTCGGGATGAAGTCGCGTGGTGTTTACGAAACGCCGGGAGTCACGATTCTCCAGGCAGCGCATCGCGCGCTCGAGTCGATCACACTCGATCGCGAAGTGATGCACTTGCGCGACTCGCTCGGCGTGAAGTTTGCCGAAAGCGTGTATTACGGATTCTGGTTCGCGCCTGAATTCAAGCTGATGCGCAAAATGATCGACGAGACTCAGGCAACTGTGAGCGGCGATGTCCGTCTAAAACTCTTTCGCGGTAACGCGATCGTCGTGGGACGGCGCTCGCCGAATTCGCTCTACGACGAAAACATCGCGACGTTTGAGGCGGACACGGTTTACAACCAGCGCGACGCTGAAGGTTTCATCAAGCTGAACGCGCTGCGACTCAGATTGGGAGGTGGACGATGACGAAAGATATCAACGTGATCGACGTCGACAAGATCGGATCGGCAACGTCGCCACTTGGCTTGGCGAAGACTGTTGCCTTCGTTTCCGGCGCTGAAGCTACGAAAGCAGGTGACGTAGTAGTCGTGCGAGCGCTGACTGATAGTGCCACCTACAACATGCTCGAGCTGCCGACCGGCAGGCTGGCCAAGATCAATCCCGGCGATCTGTTGCTTGGCGTGCTGGGACGTCGTCGTGCGTTGAAGGGTTTTGTCGGCGATGTGCCTGCATCGCTCCAGAGCGGCGATGAACTTCACCTGCTGAATATGGGCGGCGTGATTGGTCTTTGCACCGGACATCACTCGAGTCTCGGAGATGCAATCAAGCTTGAAGTGATTGGTCTCGTAAGCGATGAAGACGGGCGCGTGCTGAACATCGCGGATGCGGCGTTGCCGACACAAACGAGTCTTGGTGAGTCGGCGCCAATCGTGATGATTGCGGGGACGAGTATGAATAGCGGCAAGACTTACGCCGCCACGGAACTGATCAAGCAGGCTACTCGTGAGGGACTGCGAGTGGCGGCAGGGAAACTGTCCGGGGTCGCATGTCTGCGCGACACGTTGAACATGGCCGACCATGGCGCCGTGACGACGGCGAGTTTTCTCGATTGCGGTATGCCGTCGACTGTCGACATCGCAGATCTTGCGCCGGCGGCAAAAGCGATCATTGCGAAGTTGAATGAAGTGAATCCTGATTTGATCGTGATTGAGTTGGGCGATGGGATCTTGGGTGGTTACTCGGTCGATACAGTCTTTAACGATCTCGAGCTGCTCGAAGCGACTGCGGCGATCGTGTTCTGTGCGTCGGACTACGTCGGTGCGTGGGGCGGAATCGAGTTGTTGCGACGGCGCGGAGTTGAGGTTGATGTGATCTCGGGTTCGGTGACTGATTCGAAGATGGGTGAAGATTACGTCACGACACAGTTTGGTGTGCCGGCGGCGAATGCGCGGCGCGAGGGTAGTGCGTTGTTCGAGTTGGTGATGGAGAGAGTCGAAGCGAGCTCAAAACCAGTCGGTGTATAAGCCACAGATGAACGCGGATAAAGAACGGATTAAGGTTGGGATTTTTGGGGGCTCCGGGTATGGCGGCTCGGAGTTGCTGCGTATTCTGCTGTCTCATCCGCAGGTCGAGCTCGTGTTTGTGACGGCGAACGAGCAGGCGGGTAAACCAATCGGAGAAGTGCATCGCAACCTGAATGGGTTGACGAATCTCAATTTTGTTAAAGAGCCGGAAAATTTGGATGGCGTCGAGTGTGTTTTCCTCGCGCTCCCGCACGGGCAGGCGATGGAGATTGTTCCGCGCCTGCCCGTAAGTATCAAAGCGATCGATCTCTCAGGTGATTTTCGACTGCGCGATCAAGCGTCGTTTGAAAAGCATTACAAACAGGCGCACACGGCGATGAGCGCGCAGGCGGAGTTTGTTTACGGACTGACAGAAACCAATCGTGAAGCGATTCGAAACGCGCGTTTGATTGCGAATCCTGGCTGTTTTGCAACTGCGACGTTGCTGGGTCTTGCGCCACTCGTCGCAAAGAGTTTGCTCAACGGGCGAGTGATTGTCGACGCCAAGACCGGCTCGTCCGGCTCCGGCGCAAAGGCTGCGGCAAACACTCATCATCCGCAACGGATGACTTCGTTCTACGCGTACAAGCCTTTCACGCATCAACACGTTCCTGAGATCGAACAGGAACTCGACCACGTCGGCGATTGGACCAACGAGCTCGTCTTCATGACGCACTCGCTGCCCGTCGCGCGAGGGATCTTTGCGTCGATTTACGCCGAAACGAAGAGCGAAATGACGGAGTCCGAGTTGCGCAATCTCTTCGCAGACTATTATCGCGGCTCATTTTTCGTCCGCCTCGTACAAGGCTCCCCCGACATCAATTGGGTGAAGACAACAAACTTCTGCGACATCGGTTTCGCAGCTCGCGGCAAACAGATCGTGGTCTTCTCGGCCATCGATAACCTCGTCAAAGGCGCCGCCGGTCAGGCTATTCAAAACATGAACCTGATGTTCGGTTTAGATGAAACTACAGGACTGAAGCTCGTAGGCACCAATCCGTAACCTATCCATAAAATCCGTGGTTAAAGAAGACCAATATCAACTCGCTACGTACAAAAAAATGCCGATCACCGCAGAGCGCGGCGAGGGCGTCTGGATCTATACAAGCGACGGCGAGAAGTATCTCGATCTTTACGGCGGTCATGCCGTCGCCGGCACCGGGCATTGTCATCCACACGTAGTTGAGGCAATTCGCAAACAAGCCGGCGACCTGATCTTCTATTCAAACCTCGTCTATTCGAATGCGCGCGCTCGTGCCGCGGAGAAACTTGTCTCCATCGCCCCTGCAGCGCTCACGAAAACGTTCTTCTGTAACTCCGGTACTGAAGCAAACGAGAATGCCATGCGCATGGCGCGTATGGCGACGGGTCGCGAGAAGATCATCACTTTCTCCGGCGGCTTTCACGGACGCACGGCCGACGCGATCAGCGCAACTTTCCTCGGCAAGTATCGTGAGATCGGAAAGCCAAATGTTCCCGGCCACCTCGAAGCAGAGTTTGGCAACATCGATTCGGTTCGCGAACTCGCGGACAACACCGTCGCCGCGATCATGCTCGAACCGATTCAATCGATGGCCGGCGTTAGCATGGCCCAACCCGATTTCTATCGTGCCCTCCGAACGTTGTGTGACGAACGCGGCATCGTGCTTATCTACGACGAGGTGCAAACCGGAGTGGGACGTACTGGCCAGTGGTTCTTCGCCGGTACCGAAGCAGGCGACGGCGTCGTGCCTGACGTCGTGACGCTCGCGAAGGCGCTCGGCAGTGGTGTTCCGGTCGGAGCTTGTCTCGTGACAGAGGCGATCGCGTCGCACATCAAAGAAAACGATCTCGGTACGACTTTCGGTGGCGGCATGTTGGCGATGGCCGCGGTGACGGCAACGCTCGAAGCGATTGAGAACGATCGTATGCTCGAGAATGTGAGACGTGTCGAGGCGTATCTGCGACACCGGCTTCAGGAAGTTGAGCGTGTAGTGGCGGTGCACGGGCTGGGATTCTTGTTGGGAATTGAGTTTGCGGAGAATGCTTCGGTTGTTCACAAGGCGTTGCTCGATCGAAAAATAATTACCGGCACGTCGAGCAATCCGAAGGTGCTGAGGTTGTTGCCGCCGTTGTGTCTGACCGAAGCGCATGTTGATGAGTTTGTTTCAGCCACGGATGAAAACTGATTTGCTGAACACGATCGGGATGTCGCGTGAGGAGATCGAGGGGGTGCTCGACTCGGCGATGCGGTTTAAGAAGGGTGAGGATCGATCCAGGCCGCTTGAGGGTAAGTCTGTGGCGCTCGTGTTTTTCAATCCGAGTTTGCGCACGCGCGCTTCGATGCAGGTTGGGATTTATGAGCTTGGCGGAAATGCTGTCGTGCTGGAACCGGGTGGGACGAGTTGGACACTCGAACATCGCGACGGTGCGGTGATGGATTCCGATAAGACTGAGCATGTGGCCGAGTTTGTTCGTGTGCTCGAACGATATTGCATGGCGATTGGCGTGAGAACATTCGCCGCGTTGAAAGACTGGCAGGAAGAACGGACAGATCCGATACTGAACGCCTTCGCTCGGTATGCATCTGTGCCGGTAATCAATCTCGAGTCGGCGATGCATCACCCTTGCCAGTCGCTCGCAGACATGTTGACGATTCGTGAGAAGCTCGGCGCGGGACGCAAGCGCGTCGTGCTCACCTGGGCTTGGCATCCAAAGGCACTGCCGATGGCGGTGCCGAATAGTTTTGCACTCGCCGCAGCGCAGATGGGCCACGATCTCGTCATCGCACATCCGTCCGGCTACGATCTCGATGAAGAGCTGATCGAAACTTTGGGCGACAGTGTTGAGATTACAAACGATATCGACGCCGCGTTCGAGGGCGCCGAAGTCATCTACGCGAAGAGCTGGGGCTCGAAGCAGTTTTACGGCAACACAGATCAGGACATCGCGACGCGCGCGCAGTATCGCAGCAAGTGGATTGTCGATGAAGCGAAGATGTCGCGCACAAACAATGGGATTTTCATGCACTGCCTGCCTGTGCGTCGCAACGTGATCGTTACCGACGCCGTGATCGATTCGGCCGCGTCCGTAGTAATCGATGAAGCTGAAAACCGTCTACACGTGCAAAAGGCGATACTCGCAAGACAATGACCGACATCCATCCAATCGTCGACGACCAGCTTCGCCTCGATCTCTTGCGCGAGGCTTTGCCGTATATCCAACGCTTTAAGGGACAGACGTTTGTCGTCAAGCTCTCCGGCAAAGTTACCGAGAATCACGAAAACCTGATCTCGATCGCGGAAGAGCTAGCGCTGCTGCATCAGGTCGGCATTCGCATCTGTGTCGTTCACGGTGGCGGTAAGCAACTGAGTGACCTGGCAAAAAAGCTTGGCATCGAACAGACGATTATCGAAGGGCGCCGTGTTACTGACGACGCCACACTCGAAATGGCAAAGATGATCTTCGCCGGGAAGATCAACACCGACATCCTCGCTGCGCTCCGACATCGCGCTATCGAAGCAGTCGGACTCTCAGGCGTCGACGGCAACATCGTGCACGCCGAAAGACGCCCGCCGAAAGAGATCCTGAATCGGGAGACGGGCGTCAAAGACAAAGTCGATTTTGGTCACGTCGGCGACGTGGTGCAGATCAATGCCCGGTTGCTAACCGTCCTGCTCGATCACGGATATCTTCCCGTAATTTCTTCGCTCGGCGCTGACGACGAAGGGATGGTCTTCAATATCAACGCCGACACAATCGCGGCAGAGATCGCCGTGCAGCTTCGGGCCGAGAAGCTTGTTTTGCTTAGCGATGTCGATGGTCTCTATCTCACCGCCGGCGATCCGAACACGAAAGTGTCCCGCGTCACCGCCAAAGAAGCTGGTGAATTAATCACCAGCGGTGCAGCTTCGGGCGGAATGATCCCGAAGCTGCAAAGCATCATCGTCCTCCTCGAACGCGGCGTTCACAGTGCACACATTATCAGCGGCACCAAACGCAATGCCCTCCTTTCCGAGATATTCACGGACAAAGGGACTGGCACAATGATCGTCTCTTAGCCATCCACAGATTACGCAGATTATCTGTGTAATCTGTGGATAGAATTGCGTTAGCCCAATGGAGATTGTGGCAGAAATCGATCGCGATCGAACGGCGGATCTTCGTGGTCCGGCAAATTGTCGTCCGGCCAGTCGTGTGTCCACTGCCGCCGATGATCCTCGTCGGCGTAATACTTGAGATACGTCTGATTGTCCTCGTCGCTGCCGCTTCCCGTGAGGTCGATCATGTAAGCGTAGCTCGGATTCTCAGGAAACAGGACCGCTTCTTCCCGCAAACCATCGTGGTAGAGATATTCGTACAGCTCTCGATCCGAGAGATGATTCGTATGCATCACGTAAGCCCCGAGCGATGCCATCCGCTCGATTAGCTCTTTCAGCTTGATTCTCAACGAGTCTTTATCAAGCTGATCCGGCGGTTGCACAACCAAACCGGAATTCTCCAGCATACGCATCAGACTGATCGGTTCTGTGGTTTCATATTCGAGTACATGACGCAGAAACTCCTCTTCCATGTCGGCCGGCATCGACTCCAGCGACTTGGTGCTGCCGCCAAGTTTCTCCAACTCGGCACGAAGTTTTGCGATGCGCTCTTCCTGGCTTGGTTCGTCGGCAAATTGTATGAACGTCATTTTCTGGCTCCTTAAGGTTAGAGGTTAAGGTTTGAGGTGCCGAGGGAGCTGTGAGACCTCCGAACGTTACGCGTGCACTGTGGGTGGGTGAGCGGATTGTCTCACGCAACGGCGCAACGACGCAAAGAAAACGTAGCGCCGTTGCGTCGTTGCGTGAGAAATTCTTACTTGGCTGCTGGAGGTGCCGGGGCAGTAAACATTTCCAGATTCGACATTCCCAGACTCGTTTCAATCTCTTCCATTCTCTTGAGCGCCACTTCGAACCCGTCGTCGCCAAACTGTTCGTGTTCGATATCTTCAAACTTCGCACCCAACTCATCAAGCTCCGATTGACCTAGCGCCGCTTTCCACGCCGGGAACACGATCGTGTCTTCAATCGCAGCATGGTGTGCGTACATGCGCACAAAACCCTCCAGGGTCTTCGCGAGTGTCTCGACACTGTTTGACGGAATGCGATCGGCTTTTGTTATCGACAACAAATATTCCGTGATCTCGCGTCCGCGAACGTGCTGGGCCAACAGAACGTCGACGTAGGTCGGGGCCGCTCCCGGCGCTTTCTTCACGGTGGGAAAGATAAATACCTCTTCCAGTTTTTTCTCGTGGTAGTCCTCACCAAAGACGCGGAACAGGTTCGCAGTTTTCTCTAATGCATCAGACGGCACTGACGCCGGATCCTGCCGCAATCTCGTCGCCGACTCCTGGTAAACCAACAAAGCACGGCGCAGGATTCCGTGTTCGCGCATCAGATCCTCGGTCGCGGTAACTTCCACTGACTCCGCCTCACCGGGCGCTGGACCCTCGCTCTTTTTTTCATCATTAGTCGCTGAGCCGGTCGAACTCGGCGTGTTACGGCATGCATTTAGCACAACGCCTGCGCCCGCTAACGAAAGTCCCGTCAAAAGTCGTCGTCTTTTCTCGTCCACTTAACCCCCTCCTCGGTAATCAATCTCGAACCCTTTGATATAATCATACGCCCATGGATAACGAAGCAATCGCCCGGCGGTTCTATCGCCTCTCCGCATTGATGGAGGTGCGCGGCGACGACCCGTTTCGCCTGCGTTCGTATCGTAACGCAGCCGAAGCAATCGAGGTATGGCCCACGCCGCTGAAAGAGATCGCCGAGAAGGAAGGCGTCGCGGGTTTACAGGAAATTCCCGGCGTCGGCAAAGCGATTGCGGGCAAAGTGATCGATCTGCTGACGAAGGGTTCGTTTGACGCATGGGATCGGCTCGTCAAAGAGACACCTGAGACCGTACTCGATCTGTTGGAGATTCCCGGGATTGGACCAAAGACTGCCGCGCTCTTACACCAACGCTTCAAAGTCTCATCACTACCTGAGTTGAAAGCGTTTGTCGCTGCGGGCGGTCTCGACCAGGTCGACGGCATCGGCCCCAAGACCGCCGAGCGGATAAAAGAAGCATTAGCCACAGATTGACGGAAAAAAGCACGATATTCACGGAAATGCGTTGCCGATCCGTACCTGTCCGCGTTAATCTGTGGCTCCCACATCTTCAATAAACTGAGGACAACATGACAAAAATGAAACGTCGAGATTTCATTGTGACCGGCGCCGCCGCTGGTATCGCCTTTCCGATGATCATGAAGCAGAGCACCGTGAAACCACTGGTCATCGCGTCTGCCAACGGCAATCGCTTCAAAAACGGCGGTAGTGTGACTGCCGTGCAGAAAGCTTTTCAGATGATGACGAGTGGCGCGGATGTCCTCGACGCCGTCGTCGCAGGTGTGAATATCGTCGAGCTCGATCCGCTCGACGATAGTGTCGGCTACGGCGGACTGCCGAACGCAGACGGCGTGGTCCAGCTCGACTCTTCCGTCATGCATGGTCCAAGGAAACAGGCGGGCGCCGTCGGTGCACTCGAAGGCGTGCGCACGCCGTCACTCGTCGCGAAGGCGGTGCTGGAAACTACCGATCACCATCTCATCGTCGGTAAAGGCGCGCAGGATTTCGCGCGCAACATGGGATTCAAGATCGAAGATGATCTCAACACTGAGAACTCGCGCAAGCAGTGGCTGGAATGGAAGCGCCGCGTAGATCCGGGACACTATCTAGATCCGAAGAAACGCGCCGAAGCGGGTCATCGCGTTGCGCTCGAGATGCTGGCCGAAGGAAAACTGCGCGAAGAGAACCTGCACGGCACGATCAACTGCGACGGCATCAACTCGCGCGGCGAAATCTGCGGCGTCACGACGACGAGCGGACTGGCCTGGAAGATTCCGGGACGCCTCGGCGATTCGCCGATCCTCGGCGCTGGTCTTTATGTCGATGGGGCAATCGGCGCCGCCGGTTCAACCGGACGTGGTGAAGCAAACCTGTTCAATCTCTGTTCGTTTGTGATCATCGAAGAGATGAGGCGTGGTGCGACTCCCAAAGATGCGGGTATGGAAGTCTTGAATCGAATCAAGAACAACACGATTGAGAAGCGATTGCTGAACAGCCGCGGACTGCCAAACTTCGGCATCAACTTCTACATTCTCAATGCCAAGGGAGAATACGCCGGCGTGACGATGTATGAAGGGTCGTCCTTCGCGATCTGCAACGAAAATGGGCCTCAAACATTGAAGGCAGAGCCTCTCCTGCAAGGCAAAGCAAGCGACTAAAACCATCCACAGATTACACAGATAATCTGCGTAATCTGTGGATACTGTTTTTACCCGGCGTTCGGATCGTTCTGCAACATGCCGAAAATATTTCCTTCGGTGTCTTTGCAGTACACGAGCCAACCGACGCCGGGAACCGGCATCTTCGGAACCGCGACCTGCCCTCCGTTCCCGAGCGCAGTCTGCAACGAAGCATCCACATCGACGACGTCGACCGTGCACACGTACGCAATCACAGCCTGGCCGTCGATTTCACCCTGGCGTCGCACGAGGCCGCCATTGATCCCGGGCTGATCGTCTGGACCAGTTATCACCATCCAGTACTCCATCGGCCCTTCCCACTTCTGAAAATTCCATCCAAACAAAGTTTTGTAAAAGTTGACGGCGCGATCCGGCTCGCCCGCATGAATCTCAAAATGAACAACTCTCGGCATTATTTATTCTCCTTAAGTTAACTGTTGGCTGGCGACGGTGACGTCCCATACTTCTGCGTGGCGAAGCCGACGATCAATCCGACAAGCGTGCCGGGCAGGACGATTTCGAGGTAATACCCGCCCTGCATCAGCGCTACCAGAAACGCCAAAAACGCGCCGATGATCACGCCGAACAAGATCCCGATCGGCAGCGAATGAAACTTCTTCGCGAAGAACCCGATTGCGATTCCGGCAATGATTCCTTTGATGGTAGAACCGACGACGATTCCACCAAGTTGATCGCGAACGGCCGGCGTAAACCACGCTGTCAGGCCGTCGATAGCACCGAGAACGGCGCCTAAAATCACTCCAATTAGGGGCTTGGACATGTTGCTCCTCCTTTTTTTCTGCTTGCTACTCTTCTATTAAACGTCTGCCGAGAAATCTTTAAGTCCGAGAAGTAAAAATCAAAATAATTCTCATCAGCAGGTAGGCGAGGACCAGCAATACGAGGAAACGATTCTTGCCGACCCAGCGGCTGACTCTTTCCATAGCATTCTCGCGATACGCTAAAACCGGTTCTGCGTCGAGCAGACGACCAATGTCGGCGGAAAGTTCCGTTGCGCTTGCGTAACGGCTTACCGGTTCGTTCGACATCGCCTTCAAGTAGATCGCTTTCGCCGGCTTGGTCGCTTTATCGGCGAGTAGAAAGCGGAGCACTGCGCCGAGTGAATAGACGTCGGTGCGTTGGTCGATCTGGTCGATCTCGCCTCTCGCTTGTTCCGGCGACATGTAATCGCGGGTGCCGATCACTGTGCCGTCCTGCGTTTGGTTAGCCGCGGATAGACGCGGATTGGTACTGATTGATTGTTGAAAATTTGAGAGTGTCTTAGCTACGCCCCAGTCGAGCACGAGGACTTCGCCAAACGATCCGATCATGATGTTCTGCGGTTTCAGATCGCGATGAATAACTCCGTGCGCGTGTGCGAAGGCGACCGCGTCACAAACCGCCTGAAACTTCCGCAGACGATCTCGGAACGAAACGCCTTGCGCCGCATACTCGTCCAGCCTGCTGCCGCGCACAAACTTCATCGCATAAAAGATCCGGCCGTCCGAAAGCGTGCCGACGTCGTGAACCGGAACGATGCCGGGGTGTTCGAGACCGGCAATGATCTGCGCTTCGCGAATCATGCGGCCACGCAGATCGGCAGTAATATCCGGCGTGTTGAGAACCTTGACGGCGACGAGGCGATTGAGTTCCCGATCTTCGCAAAGATAGACCGTCCCCATTCCGCCGCCACCAAGTTCTTTTTCAAACGTGTATTTTGTCGAGCTGAAATCTGGCTCGCTGACGATCGTTTGCAGACGATTCAACTTGTCATCTGAGAGCCACTTCATTTCACGTCGACTCCAAGCAATGACCGAGCTTCAGTCCGAAACTCTTCGTCAGTCGCAGTGATCTCACGCAGTTTCTCTAAAACAATACGACGAAAATCGCGCCGCGCCGCAGCGAGATAGTTTGTCACGGTCGCCGGCTCGAGTCCGAATTCCTGTCCGAGCGAAGCGTATGAGACTTCGCTGCTGTCGTCGTTCAGATCGTAACGTTCGAAGAGATCGAAATGGACCGTGCGGCCTGTCTCTTCACAACGATGGCGAAACGCATCGACGGCAAGAGTAAACATCCACCGCACCCATTCTCGATGAAAGTAATCTTCGGGACTCAACGTCGCAGACAAAGCATGCGCAGCCAGCTCATCTTCAGCAGCGGCAAAGTCGAGCTGGTAGTGGTCCATATCGCCGCCACGCTTCAGACGCCGTCCGGCTTTGCGTTCATTCGCAACAAAACCGTCGAGACAGGTGCGCAAAAACGTTTGAAAGCTGGCCTTCGCCGCGTCGTAGTTGGCAAAATGGTCCTTCTCGAAGGTGTTGGCGAAGAATCCCTGGGTCAGATCTTTTGCGTCCTCGTTGCTTGCCTGCCATTTGAGGCGAATGTATTTGTAGACTGGTTTCCAATAACTGGTGAGAATGATATCTAACGCACGCTGTCTGGTGACTTGATCGTCGCTGCGTGCATTCGCGATCGCAGAGTGGTTCGTGACCGGAAACTTGTGAAGCGGACCGCCGATGTCAGTATCTGGATCCATAAGCGGCGTGAAAGAAAGCAATCCACAGATTACACAGATTAACTAAAAATAATCTGCGTAATCTGTGGATTACTTCTGTCTCTTAACTATCACGAGCGTGATGTCGTCCGCAGCGCTGGTTCCCTGCGCGAATTTCGTCAACGACGACTCAATCCGGTCGCGTATCCCCGCCGCCGACGCCTCGATGTTGCGTGAGACAACTTCGTACAAGCGCGTCGCGCCAAACTCTTCGCCGGTGGGACTAACCGCCTCGGTGACGCCGTCGGAATAGATCACGAGCACATCTCCGGGCTGGATTAGAGTGCGCCCTTCGCGATAATCCGCATCACGCTTGATCCCGAGTGGCAGCCCGCCGGACGCGAGTTGTTCGACGGTGCCGGCTGAATGAACAATCAGAGGTGGATTGTGTCCTGCATTCAAAAACGAGAGCGCTCCCGATTCGGGATCGAGCTCCGCATAAAACAGAGTCACAAAGCGATTCGCGGGAATGTTGTCGGCGAGATAGCGATTGACCGCCGAGATCGTCGCAACGAGGGAATCGTGCGATGCTGACTGCGCGTGAATCGCAGCGTGCAGCGACGACATCAAGAGTGCCGCGGCAGTTCCCTTGCCCGAGACGTCGCCGAGCGCAATCACCAAACGTCCGTCTTCACGCTCGATAAAGTCGTAATAGTCGCCGCCGATTTCGTAACACGGAAAACTGATTCCCTGTAGCTCGTAACCATTGATCTGCGGTGGCGCGGTTGGCTGGAAGCGTTGCTGAATCTCGCTCGCGAGCGCCAGTTCGCGTTCGAGTCGCTCGCGCTCGAGTCTGGCCTCAATAAGACGTGCATTCTCGACACGAATCGCCGCGACGGACGCGAGCGTTGTTAAAACCTTGAGGTGGTCTTCAGTGAATCGGCCTTCCGCGATTGGCGAGTCGGCATAAATAATTCCAAACACCTTATCCGTAACACCAAGCGGAACTGCCAGTACGGATCTTACACCTTGAAGCACCATCGTGCCGCTCGCAAAACGCGGATCATGTTGCGCATCTGACGTCAGCACTGACTTGCCACGAATCACGACTTCGTCGAGCACGTTGCGACTGACGCGAATCTCGCCCACTTCACCGACACGATCTCGCAGTCGCGCAACTGCCACTCGCAAATCTTCACTGCCCTCGTCGCGCATCATGATCAGACAGCGATCCGCGGGCACTGCTTCAAACACGAGCGAGACGATCTGTTCGAGTGTTTCGTTCAGAGTTGCCGAAGCAAGTAGCGTGATTCCCACCTTGCTGATGAGCGCGAGCAGGTCGCCGTGTTTCGCTTTTGGCGTGACGGTGGTTGCAACCTCTTCTGGTTGCGTGCGTGCGCCTTCGATCGCTTCGAGCAAACCGGACGTGGTCCGGTCGCCTGAGGCTAGTGCGATTGTCGCTTCCGGAAGCGTTTCGGACGAGTTGTCGGTGATCATCGTCGCGCCCAAACCGGAATTGAACGTACCGTCGTCAAAAACGATTTCCGTTTCACCGATCTGTATGCGACCACCGGCAGTCAAATGGATCACGCCTTCGACAGTGGCGCCGTTGTAAAGCGTTCCATTTGCAGAACCGAGATCCTGAAGCACGTACTCGTCACCTTCGCGTCGCACTTCGGCGTGAACGCGAGAGGCAAACGGATCCGGAATACAGAGATCGTTCCGAGCGGAACGGCCGATAGTTATACGAAGCCGGCCGAGTGGAAAATGGTCGGGGGCGCGGTCGGGGTACTTAACTATTAGCTCTGTCATTTTTAAAAGAAGTTTAGGCGGCGCAGCGGTGGCATCAACTAGATCGAACCCTCACGAACAACAACGGTGCCGGCTATCATATCGTGCAAACCTCTACCATGCACGGACACCGCAGCGATTAAGAAACCGAGTCCAAGCAGTGCAAATGAGAGCGGATAACCAATGAAGTGACGCAACGCCGCGCGCCCGATGCCGACTTTGCCGCCGTCAGATCGTTCGATGCGCAAGCCGGTCGCCCACTTTCCCAGCGTCAGTCCGGTAAGACCGGGAAGCACAACCAAATTCAAAAGAGCCAGCAGAATGGCGAGCAGAAGTCCGGCTGTTTCCGCAGAACTACCAGCGGCACGTCCGCCTCCGCCGAGCATACGCGCGACCAAAGTGCCGAGCACTACCAGGGAAAGGAGAGCGATATAGTCGATTAGCAGAGCGCCACAACGGAGAGGGAAAGGGGCTCTGAGGCGTTTACCTCCGTGCCTGGCGGCGCGGCTTCTTGCCTGGGAGTGCGGCAAACCTTGGGCTACAGTCATCGATAAAACAATAAGTCCTACAGGTCCTATAGGACCTATTTGTTAACCAACTAGAAAATGCAAAGTTGTTTCGCCTACTCGCAGCTTATCACCACTGTCGAGTACGCGAGGTTGCCGGGGGGCAAGCCGCACTGAGTCGTTAATCACGGTGCCGTTCACCGAGCCGAGATCTTCTACCAGAAATGTTTCTCCTTCGAGCCAGATACGCGCGTGTCGTCGCGAAACCTTCGTTTCCGGATCGAACCGCGAAAGATCTATCTCGGGAAAGATGTTTGAATGCGGATCGGTGCGACCCAGCAAGTTGCTATCTTTCTGGAGAATGAACGAGGCGTCGAGCTCAGTGGTTCCGGCAACGACGAGTTTCGCAGTCGGTCTGACAGCGTGCAGCATCGCACTCGAGCCGACACCGGCGAGCGGTTGTCGCGCTCCGCAATGAGCGCAAAAGACGTCGTCGGCAGCAATACGACCACCACAGAATCCGCAGTAGACCGTCTGCACCTGGACCGTCTCGTTGCCGAGCGCAGGCGCGGGCATCCCGTAACTGACTTTTCCATGAATCAGGTTCTCGAGGTGAATCGCGAGGTGATTGCGCAACTCACCCGCAGTTCGATATCGATCCTCGGGCTTGTACTCGACCGTCCGCATCAGGATCTGTTCCATCTCGGTCGAGATCGACGGCGCGATCTGGCGCGGTCTCGGGTTCTTTGAGAAGTCGAAGATCAGAAGCGGATTGTCTTGCGGGTCAGAACCGGTCAACAGGTGAAACATCGTCGCCCCAAGACTGTAGACATCTGATGCCGGCTGCACGCGTCCGCTGAACAGTTCGGGCGGTGCGTAACCCATCGTTCCGACAGCAGTGACACCCTTCTCCTGCTGTGACACCCAGCGTGCAATGCCGAAGTCGATCAGCATCACGCGGCCGGTGTTGCCGTCGATCATCAAATTCGCGGGTTTGAGATCGCGATAGATGATTGGCTTTGGTCGCGAGTGCAGATAGTCGAGCACGTCGGCGACTTGCATGCCCCAATCGGTGACTGTCTTTTCGTCGATTCGGCCGCCGATGGCTGCGCGCATTCGCGACGCCAGATCACCGCCGGAGATGTACTTCATGACGAGATAAAAGCGAGACAATGTATCGTCATAGAAGTAGTCGTAGATAGTTGGGATGCACGGATGTTCGAGCGCCGTCAACAACAGCGACTCGCGTTTGAAGTCGCCGATCGCTTTTTCATGCTGCGTCGGATCCAGGTGCGACTCGACCATCTCCTTGACTGCGCGTGGCGCGTCGCCAAGATTGCGATCCTTCGCGAGATAAACGGCGCCCATACCGCCGCCACCGATGCGACGAACGATCTCATAACGACCGTTAAGGACCGTGTTCGTTGCGAGCTGTTTTACTGTCGGACGATGCCCGCCGGTCGTGCTCTCTTTCGGGGTTGAAGTTCCGGGAGCTTCGACGTTATCCGTGAACGAACCACCGAGTGAGTTGGAAGATATCGGCGCGGAAGGTTCAACACTTTCCGGCGCGACGTAGGTCGTCTCGAGACTGCCGGATGACTCACGCGCCTCGGCTACGGCGGCTCCGTCTGACGAAGAAGTTTCGTGAATTGACTCTTCAGGCAGAGCTGGCGCCTCTTCAGGCAGAGCTGGCGCCTCTTCAGGCAGAGCCGGCGCCTCTTCGGGATCGAGCGTGGTGGCCCATTCGCGGCCTTCGCGTGCAGGCAGATCGTCCTCGTCGTCGAGAGTCGCGGAGACAGTCCGCAGCTCCGACGAGATTAGATCTAATTGCGCACCGCAATTGCCGCAGAAGTGCTCACCGGGCGATATGTGCGCGCCACATGAACTACACTCAGCCATTTGTTAACGAATACCAGCCTAAATTGAACGCAGCTCCGGATCAAACAAACAGAGCAGGCATTACTTCATTATGTGGAAGCGGAGAAATGTTTTGCCAACGATGATCTCATCCCCATCACAGAGAGCCTGACGTTGTCCCGGGGGTAACCTCTTGCCGCGATTGATAAACGTACCGTTGGTAGAACCGAGATCCTCGACAAAATACTGGCCGTTGCTCAGCGTGATACGTGCGTGGCGACGGGAAACCTTGGCTTCCGGATCGTCTGTATCCAGATCGACGTCGGGGAAGATACCACCATCGGCGTCCCAGCGCCCGATTTGAGACTCCACATCACTCAACATAAACTGCTTTCCAGTCGAGCGTCCCTTCTCGATGACAAGGCGGGCATGTGGTTTGGCAGTGGAGCGTACGGCTGAAAAACTCAGACCGGCGGAGACGCGCCCACCGGCGAATTCAGGTGCTCCGGGCGACGGAGCATGGTTGCCATTGTTTCCGTGTGCTGTTCTGGGCGGCGGCGCCGGACTCGAACGACCGTTTGGTCTCAACGGCGCACCACATTCGTCGCAATACTGCGAGCCGTCGAGATTTTCAGTTTTGCACCTGTCGCACGTAATCATAACAGTCAAAAAAGCAAATCATTTTAGCGCGAAACGCACTTGCCGCGCCATTGCATCATAGTTAGCCACAAAAAGGCACGGAATGAACAGAACAAAGGCAAATCAGCCGGCAAACTTTTTGTGCTGCTTGTGGCTCATAACTGTTAATAAACCGCGAGGTTTAGCGTTTGGAGTATGGCTTCGGAGCGGTTTGCTCTAAGATGAAACTGTTTGCTAAGTTTCCACGTAGAAGCTACTTCGGAATTTAAGGCCCCTGATCAAAGGAAACTGAGAATGGCATTGAGTCGGAAAAAGAAGATCATTATTGGCGCCGTGGTGGCAGCAGTGCTCGCTATTGTCGTCGTCGTCAGCGTAATCGCCACCCGCAAAGAAGAGCCCGAAGTAGTTACGGTTACGCTGCAATCCCGCCCCGAATTGAAGCAAACCGTGACCGCGTCAGGCGAAGTAAGACCGATCCGCTACATCAAACTGACCAGTGAGGTCCCCGGCCGCATCGAGGAAATCTATGTCACTGCCGGCGATATGGTTTCCAAGGGTAAGCCGCTGGTTCGAGTCGACCCGACCCAATTACAGTCAAATCAGGAAGCACAGTGGGCCGCCACCCAAGCATCCATTAACGACGTGCAAAACGCTCGTAACGCGGTGAGTTCGGCCCAGCAGGCGCTCATCGTCGCCGAGGCATCGGTCGCGGCGGCACGGCAACAGGTTGTCGCGTTGAAGACCAGTGTCGACCGGGCTCAGGTAGACCTCAACACGGCACAGCGCGAGCTCAAGCGCTACACCGAGCTGATCGAAGCCGGCGTTTCCTCGCGACTCGAGTACGACACTGCGCGCGACCGTTTTGAAACCGCCAAGATCGCACTTGAAACGGCCAAGGCCAACCTCGAAGCGCAAAACATTGCCGTCAAAGAAGCAAGCGAACGTGCGAATCAACAACGCATTGCCGTGAAGGACGCACAGACGAGCATCAAGTCGTCGGAAATGCGAGCCAGCCAGCAATCAGCCATGCTTCGTGGTCAGCAGAGCCAGCGCTCCAAGGCAACACAGGTGTCGCCATTGAACGGCGTCGTTGCTGACATTCCGACCCGCGTCGGTGAGTTCGCAGTCGCCGGTCTGTCGACAACGCCGTTGATGACGATCGCAGACATGTCGCAGATCAACGTTGAAGTCAACGTCGACGAGACTGAAATCAACAATGTCAAAGTGGGCCAGGAAGCCAAAGTCAAAGTCGACGCTCTCGGCGACAAAGAGATCAAGGCAGTCGTAACGCAGAAGAATCCTTTGGCAATCTCGAGGTCTGACACGACGGGCGGACTATCGAATCGCGTCAATGTTCAGGAAGCCAAAGAGTTCAAAGTCACGCTCGAGCTTCAGGGATTATCGGACGACATTCACAACGCACTTCGTCCCGGCATGAGCTCGACCGCCACGATCACCACCGACACCAAGAACAACGTGCTCGCCGTGCCGCTTGAAGCAATCGTTGAGAAAGCAGCGAATCCCACTGCTTCACCGTCAGCGACCGTTGCGGGTAGCGTTCCGGCCGCGTCGCCCGTCGGTGGCGAAAAGCCGAAAGCGCAGAAGGGTGTTTTCATCGTCGAAGGCAACAAAGTCAGATTTATCGAAGTGACGACCGGCATCACCGGTGAGGCCGATATCGAGGTTACCAGTGGTGTCCATGAGAAGATGGAGATTGTGCGTGGGCCAAGTCGGGTTTTGAAGACGTTGAAGGATGGCATGACCATCAAACGTCAAACCAAGAAACCAGGTAACGCAAACGGAAACGAGGCCAGCTAGATGAGTGACGCTACGCTTACCATTACTCCTCCGGAAAGTGTCATCACGCCGCGCGCCGAGGTCAACGGGCATGACCCGAAGATGCTGATCTCGATGCGCAACATCTGGAAGACGTACCAGATGGGAACTGAGAAAGTGCACGCGCTGCACGGCGTCTCGTTTGACATTCCGCGTGGCGAGTATATCGCGATCATTGGTCCATCAGGCTCCGGCAAATCGACGCTGATGAACTTGATCGGTTGCCTCGATACGGCAAGTCAGGGCGAATACTGGCTGAACGGCAAGAACGTCTCTGAAATGGACGACGACGAGCTTGCCCGGATTCGCAATCAGGAAGTTGGTTTCGTTTTTCAGACCTTCAATCTGCTCGCACGCGCTACCGCGCTTCACAATGTCGAGTTGCCGTTGATCTACGGCGGCGTCGGCGCCTCGCAGCGACATGAGATGGCGAAGCAGGCGCTGCACTCCGTCGATCTGACCGAGCGCATGACACACAAGCCGAATGAGCTCTCGGGCGGACAGCGTCAGCGCGTCGCGATTGCTCGCGCACTCGTGAATCACCCTTCCATTCTGCTGGCCGACGAACCGACCGGTGCGCTTGACTCACACACCAGCGCAGAGATCATGGATCTCTTCGAACGTCTGCACTCCGAAGGCAACACCATCATCGTCGTTACCCACGAACATGACATTGCCGAACGTGCTCACCGCGTCATCTCGATTCGCGACGGCCAGATCGAGAAAGACGAACGAATCAGGTAGCTACAAAGAAGCACAAAATGTACAAAAGAAATTAGCAATAGCGGCTCTTTTGTTTTGTGTTTTCTGTGCTTCTTCGTGGTAAAAAATCTCTCTCGCTCTTTCGTCTCGCGGCGATTTGGGAAGCCTTTCGCGTTGCCACCGCCAGTCTTCGCGCTAACAAACTGCGAACCGCATTGACGTTGATGGGGATCATCGTCGGCGTAACCGCGGTCATCGCCGTCGTCACCATCATCAAAGGTCTCGATCAAACAGTCGCGCAAACCTTTTCTTCACAGGGTTCCACCGTCTTCACCATTTCGAAGAACCCGCAGATCATCAAGTCGCGCGAGGAGTTCATCAAATCCAATCGCCGTAAAGACGTAACGTTCGAAGATGCGGAGGCGATTGGGCGACTGTGTACCGCGTGTTGGCGCGTTGGGATGGCTGCGAATGCGGTTGAGACAGTCAAGTACGCTGATCAAAAAGCAGAGAACGTGCGGATTCGCGGTGTCGATCCGATCACGATGTTTGATATCGACGGCGTGTCGATCAATGTCGGTCGTATCTGGACCGAGAGCGAAGGCGCTTCGGGTCGCGAGATCTGTGTCATTGGCCCGGATATGCTGAAGAACCTGTTCAACGATGCGCCTCCGGACCGCGCGATTGGCCAGGAGATTCGCATCGACGGCAAGCCATACGTCGTTCTCGGCGTGCTGGAACCTCTGGGTTCAATCTTCGGCTTCTCGCGCGATAACGTCGTCTATATTCCTTACTCGACTTACCAAAAGGCGTACGGCGCGAGACGCTCGCTCGTCGTGTTCATCCAGGTGCACACGGCTGAGCAGCTCGAAGCCGCGGAAGATCAGGTGCGAACAGTGATGCAAAACCGACGCGGCCACCTGAACGGAGACCCTGACGACGAAGGCTTCGCACTCGAAACACAGGATGTGTTTCTGAATCTCTACGGCTCCGCGACTTCGAACATCTACATCGTCACGATAGGCGTGGCGGCGATCTCGCTCGTGGTGGGTGGAATCGTAGTGATGAATATCATGCTGGTGTCTGTGACCGAACGGACCAAAGAAATTGGCATTCGTAAAGCGATCGGCGCACGACGCAAGGATATTCTCACTCAGTTTTTGATCGAGGCGGTGACGGTGACGGCGATTGGCGGTGCGATTGGAGTAGGAACCGGTTTTGGACTGGCTTATATCATCTCAGCACTGATTGGATTTCCGTTGCTGGTGAGTGTTGCTTCGGCAGTTTTGGGTGTGGGCGTTTCTTCAGTCGTGGGAATCGTGAGTGGGCTGTGGCCGGCATATCGTGCCGCGAAACTGGATCCGATCGAAGCGCTGAGAGCTGAGTAAGATTTTATGCGACTGGACGACATCAAAGAATCGGCATTCATGGCGCTCGACACGTTGCGCGCGAACAAGCTGCGCTCGACGTTGACGATCCTCGGTGTCAGCGTCGGCGTGGTCACCGTGATCTTCATGGTCTCGATCATCCAGGGACTGAATAAAGCGTTCGCAGATCAAATCGAGTCGCTCGGTTCCAACACGATCTTCGTTTCAAAGTTTGCGCCAAGCTTCGGACGTCCGCCTGGTCCGGAAGAAATACATCGCAAAGATCTGACGATGGAAGACGCGGATGCGCTGCGCACGGAAGCGCCTTCGATCGTCGGCGTTTCGCCGATCCATCGCATGATCGCGTCCACGGTTAGATATCAGGACAAGCAGACTGATACGCCGATTCTCTTCGGCGTCACGCCTTACTACGAGTTTGTGCAAACGCAGTACGTGGCGAGCGGTCGTTTCGTCAACGATATCGACATGCAGGACCGGTCCAACATCGTGATCATCGGCGTTGATGTGAAGCAGGCGCTGTTTCCGTATGAAGATCCACTCGATAAAGAAGTGAGAATCAACGGCAATCCGTTTCGCATCGTGGGCGTGATGGAACCGCTCGGCAACTTCTTTGGCCAATCGCGCGACAACTCGATCTTTGTTCCGATCACGACGTTCGACAAGTACTATCCGGATCGTCCGTTTCCTGAAGTCGTGTTCTTCGTGATCATCCGACCGCGTTCGAGGGCTTTCGTGAAGCCGGCGATTGATGAGATCACAGACATTCTACGGCGCAGGCGTCGCGTGCCAGTGGGCGCGCCGGACAACTTCGGCATCTCTTCGCAGGATTCACTGCTCGACGTCTACAACCAATTGACTGGAGCCACGGCGCTTGTGTTGACGTCCATCTCTTTCGTGGCGTTGATGATTGGCGGCATTGGTGTGATGAACATCATGCTTGTGTCGGTGACGGAGCGCACCAAGGAGATCGGTGTGCGCAAAGCCGTCGGCGCCACGAGACTTAACATCCTTTCACAATTCCTGATCGAAGCAGTGGTGTTGACTGCCATCGGCGGTTTCGCGGGACTCGCGGTCGGCGAGGTTGCCAGCCTGTTGATGAACAGATACTCGCCATTACCCGCCTACGTTCCTTTGTGGGCCATCGGCGTCGGCGTTGGTATCTCGGCCGCAGTCGGCATCATCTTCGGCCTGTGGCCCGCCTGGAAAGCCGCCCGTTTGAACCCCATCGACGCCCTCCGCTGGGAATAGGGCCACAAAAGGCACAAAAACCACATAAAGCACAAAAGAACTCCTGTAGGGAAATCAAGCTATTTATCCGAGAACCCCTTTATGTGCCTTTTGTGCATTCTGTGCCTTTTGTGGCTTAATGCAACCATCTTTGTGGCTTTCCCGTAGTAACGCTGTGAAATTCATCGAAACTCTTAAACTTGCTGTGGCAGCGATCTGGGCGCACAAACTGCGCTCTGCTCTCACGCTGCTCGGCATGATCGTGGGCGTCACCGCATTTGTGGTGGTCGTCTCACTGATCGCAGGCTTTAATCGTTACGTCGACGAGAAGATCGCCGGCATCGGCGCGAAATCGTTCACGGTCCAACGTTTCAATCCGCTCGAAGACTTCAAAGACACAGACACCATCGCCGCCGCTCAGCGACGCAACAAAGAGCTGACACTGGAAGACTACGCTTACCTGAAAGAGCGCTCGACGCTGACGGGTAAGATCGGTGCGCGAGCGCGTGGCACTCCGGTCGAAGTGAAACGCGGTGACGAAGTGCTCGAAGATGTGATGGTTTCAGGCGCCACTGCAAACTGCGTCGACATCGAGAATCGCGACGTTGCCGAAGGACGCTTCATTGCCGAGCCCGAGGATGAGGGTGCAGCGCGTGTCGCTTATGTTGGTTCCGACATCGCGACAAAACTGTTTCCGGCTGGAAACGCCGTGGGCTCTGAGATTACTGTGCGCGGTCTGCCGTACCGAATCATTGGCGTGGAGGTGGCGAAAGGAACAGTCTTCGGTATTCCGCAGGACACTTTCATCATCCTTCCTCTGAAGACATACGCGATCAACTACGGCGGCCTCATTCGCCAGCGCTCGCTCTATTTCATTGCGACCTCAAAAACGGATAACGTCTTCAACGACGCCGTCGAGGAATCGCGATTTCTGATGCGCGCCAGACGCAAACTCGGACCAAAGGAAAAAGACAACTTCGGCATTGTTACTCCGGATGCAATCACGGGTCTGCGCGATAGATTGTTTGGGTCGATCTTTATCGTTGCGATCGCCGTTCCCCTTATCGCTCTGGTAGTCGGCGCGATCGTCATCATGAACATCATGCTGGTGTCGGTGACTGAACGCACAAAGGAGATTGGCATCAGAAAATCTTTGGGCGCACGACAGGTCGATATCCTGAAACAGTTTCTCGTCGAAGCCGTGACAATGGCTACTATCGGCGGTGCAGTGGGAATTCTTATCGCCTGGCTGGTGGGCCAGATCGTAACCCAGTTGATCTTCCCCACCTATTTGTCGATCTGGGCCATTGCCGGCGCGCTCGCAGCTTCCGGCATCGCCGGTGTGGCGTCCGGCCTTTTTCCAGCATGGAGAGCGGCTCGACTCGATCCCATTGAGGCACTAAGAGCAGACTAAGCAGGTGCGATATGCGAATCCTGAGAAGCGATATCTACGAAAACCTCAAGATGGCCCTCGCGACGTTACGCGGCAACAAGCTGCGCTCGTTTCTGACGGTCGTCGGTGTAGTTATCGGCATCATCACCGTGATGCTGATAGCTTCAATCATCAGCGGCATCGACGTGTCGGTGAAGCGCGAGGTTGAGTCGTTCGGCACCCGTTCGATCTACATCAGCAAATACAATCCGGGCATTCACATCGGTCGCATGTCACGCGAAGAACGAATGCGCAAGGAACTGACTTACGACGATGCGATCGCGCTCCAGTCATTGCCGGCAGTTGAACTTTCAGTTCCCTTTCTCGACATCACCAACAACTGGTTTGGCGGCAAGCTGATGGTGTCTGGCGGCGGCAAGACATCGGCGCAGGTTGCACTTCAGGGCACGTTGCCCGAGTTTGAAAAAGCCGGAACCCAGGTGATCTCAGAGGGACGCTTCTTCACGCAAACAGAAAACGAAACGAACCAGGAAGTGTGTGTTGTCGGTTCGAAGGTGGCTGACGACTTCTTCAAGATTGGTTCGCCGGTTGGGCAGACAATCAAGATCGGCCCGCAGGAGTTTCGGGTTGTCGGTGTGCTGCAGAAACGAGAACAGTTTCTGATTGGTGGCGGCAGTGACGATCAAAATAACGTAATTTACGTGCCGTTCACTGTGGCCCAGAAGCTCAAACCAAATGCCGACGACATTTACATCCTCGCGGTCGGACGTCCGGGGATGATGGACGAAGCGAAGGATCAGGTGAGCGACATGCTGCGCGTGCGTCGCCAGGTGCCGTTTGCCGGAGATGACAACTTCGGCATGGAGACGTCGGAAAGTATTCTCGATAACTTCCGCTCGATCACTGCAGGACTGGCAATCGCGATGGTCGCGATTTCTTCAGTCGGTCTGATGGTCGGCGGCATCGGTGTGATGAACATCATGCTCGTGTCGGTAACCGAGCGCACCCGCGAGATCGGCGTGCGCAAAGCGATCGGCGCAAAGAAGAGCGACATCCTGTGGCAGTTTTTGATTGAGGCCGCGACGCTGACCGGACTCGGTGGAGTTATCGGACTCTCGATTGGTTGGGGACTGACGCTTCTGCTGCGCTTGTTGCTGCCATCCTACGTACCGATCTGGGCGCCCATTGGTGGTTTTCTGGCGAGCGTCGGCATCGGCCTCATCTTCGGCCTCTGGCCCGCATGGAAAGCAGCCCGACTCGATCCCATCGAATCACTCCGTTACGAGTAGAGCCACAAAAAAGCACATAACGCACAAAAGGCACATAAAGAATCTTTTATGTGCCTTTTGTGTTTTTTGTGCCTTTTGTGGCTAAGAGATGAAGCCGGGGAACAGTGAAGTCCAGATGGTTACGAAGACCAACAGCAGGACGTACAACAAGATCGAAACACCCCAGCCGGCACTACTGCTCGCTTTCGTGGCGGCGTTGTGAAGGCCCTTCGCACGCAACCAGATCAAGTAGAACCAGGTGAGTCCGATGAAACTCAGCATCACAAATAGGATCGGGTGATCCGCTGGTGACATGAGAATGCCCAGATTGTCCTGCAATGCCGTCTCCTGGTTGAGAATCGGATGCAAGTCGTCCGGAGATTTCAAGTAGAGTATCCCCAACCCGAGAAGCTTCTGAATCGCTGCAATCGGAACCCAGTAGTAAAAGACGACGGACAATGCCTGCCAGTAGTTGATCTTTCCGCCAAACGCCATAATCCCCAACAGGCAGAGCGCTGCCGTGAACGCTCCCAGCAGGAAAATACCGAATGCTGATTTGATCACAGTGTTGGCGCGTTCGATTGGGTTCTTGAGCTGGTTAAGCTGCGTCTCTCGCATCGCCTCGATCCGGTCCGGAGGTGGGGCGAATGGTGGTCCCATCTCCGAGAGTTTCTGGCTCATGTGATCGACGATGCGTTCCGGTGTGATCCGGCTCACAAACGCAAACGAATAGATAAGCGAAAGCACCACCACAACGGCATAGGCGCCGACCCAGTGCGGATGACTTCGTAGATTGCGAAAGACACGCGTCGGTTCAAAGAAGATACCGGTTATTTTTGAGACGAAAGGGATAGGCCCTTCGGATTCCTGCACAGCCGGCTTCCGAATAAAGCTGAACGCCAAGAGCAGGATACCCAAAGCGGCCAGCGCTGCTCCCGAGGAAATTCCGCCGGGAACCAGATTCAACTTAGGAATGCCGGCCGCCGCTATGATTAGACCAATAACAACGAAGGCGATACCAAATGGCCGTAAATGCGTAGGTCGCGGCGCACGCGGCGTTTCGTCTGCTGGCGGTGGTGGTGGTTGAAAACCTTCATTCGAAGCACTCATCGGCGCAATCTCCTGTGGGAAGACATGTGAATTGACTTGTGCAAATACGGCCTCATATGGCTCAAGGTTTCAGCCACAAAAGGCACAAAAAACACAAAAGGCACAAAAGATGTTTTAGCCTGCTTTTTGTGCTTTATGTGCCTTTTGTGCTTTTTGTGGCCCAGCCAGGGACGCGGATACACGCGACCTCGTGGCCCGGAGACACTTCACGCAACTCGGGATCGATATGTGCACATTCTTCGATTGCGATCGGACAGCGTGTCCGAAAGCGACAACCTGACGGCGGATTGATCGGCGTCGGCACATCGCCCTGCAAGATGATCCGTTTGCGCTTTTGTTTCGGATCGGGAATTGGGATTGCCGACAGCAACGCCTGCGTGTACGGATGAAGTGGCTGTGTGTAGAGATCAGCAGCCCCCGCGATCTCGACAATACGACCCAGATACATCACCGCCACACGAGTCGAAATATGCTCGACAACTGCGAGTCCATGCGAGATGAACAGGTAAGTCAGCTTAAACTCTTCCTGAAGCTCCTGTAGCAGGTTAACTACCTGCGCCTGCACCGACACATCCAGCGCCGATACCGGCTCATCCGCAACAATCAACTTCGGATTGAGTGCCAGCGATCTCGCCACGCCGATTCGCTGTCGTTGACCGCCCGAGAATTCGTGTGCGTAACGATTCATGTAATCAGGATCGAGGCCGACGCGTTTCAACAGTCCCGCGACACGATCACGCCGCTCGCTCTTGTCGCCTTGTTTGTGAATCACGAGGGGCTCGCCGACGATGTCACCAATCTTCATGCGTGGATTCAGCGACGCATAAGGATCCTGAAAAATGATCTGCATCTCACGCCGAATCTCACGCAGCGCTTTCCTGTCGAGTGAAAGGATGTCGCGTCCCTGAAAGTTGACCGAGCCAGCTGTCGGTTCAATCAAACGCAACAGACAACGTCCGACAGTCGATTTTCCACAACCCGATTCGCCGACGAGTCCGAGCGTCTCTCCGGCAAAGATCTCGAACGACACACCATCGACAGCGCGCACCACGTCGTCGGAACCTTCAACCGGAAAATGTTTCACCAGCCCACGAACACTGACGAGCGTGTCGCGCGCGTCTGTTGTTTGCGGTGGCCGGTTCGGCTGGTTGTCTGTTTCAATTCGGGCGCTCATGTACACCTTCATGATCGGCCGCTACCGCCGCGGCGAGATCGTAAAGCACACAACGAACTTCGACGTTACCTTCGAGCTGATAAAGCGGAATCTCTTCAGCAGTGCAGCGCGGCATACGATGGCGACAGCGCGGTGCGAAGTGACAACCGGGCGGCAAATCAGTCGGCCTCGGCACCACGCCTTCAATCGTCTCGAGCCGCTCGTTCTTCGTCAGCTCCGCGCTGGTAAGTTTGGGAACGGAACGCAGCAAGCCTTCCGTGTACGGATGCTTCGGTCGCGCAAACAATTCATCAACCGGCGACTCTTCGACGATTCTTCCCGTGTACATCACCGCGACACGATCTGCGACTTCGGCAACCACACCGAGATCGTGCGTAATCAAGAGCACAGCAAGCTCGCGCTGCTTTCTCAACTCGTCGAGCAGTTCGAGTATTTGTGCCTGAATCGTGACGTCGAGTGCAGTCGTGGGTTCGTCCGCAATCAGCAGCTTCGGATTGCAGGCAAGCGCCATCGCGATCATCACGCGCTGTCGCATTCCGCCCGAGAGTTGGTGTGGATAATCGTCGACGCGACGCCCTGGATCGGGAATCGCGACTTCACGCATCGCCTCGATCGTAGCCTTGCGTGCGTCGCTGCGTGAGAGTTTACGATGCAGACGCAACGCTTCGGCAATTTGTTCGCCAACTGTAAAGACAGGATTGAGCGACGTCATCGGATCCTGAAAGATCATGGCGATGTCGTCGCCGCGCATCTCGCGCATTTCCGAGTCGGATAGTTTGAGCAGGTCTTTGCCGTCGAAGAGTATTTCGCCGTTGACGATCTTTCCCGGTGGCGCGATCAAACGCATGACGGAAAGCGCCGTCATCGATTTGCCGCAACCCGATTCTCCGACCAGCCCTAGCAATTCGCCGCGATCGAGATAAAAGCTGACTCCATCAACGGCGCGCACGAGTCCGGCGCGGGTCGGGAAATGCGTTTGCAGATTTCGAACTTCCAGCAGGTGAGTCATCTATTGAGCCGCTACAGTCCCAGCTTATTCATGCGCGCGTTTTCGATCTCACCATCTTCGGCCGGGTAACGCAGCGACATGGCGATCGTCCCTTTTTCTTTCGCCAGCGACCAGACAATGCTTTCGCCCGCGGGCAGAACTTTTGGCTTCGCGGAAAACACCGGATCGGTAAACGCTTCCTTCGCGTCGATCGGCTCCCAACCCTTCGTTTTGAACATCGCGATCAGATCGCCGAGGAAAAGGCCATTCAAGAGATTGAAGTGCATGAGCACGGTGTGCTTCACCGGACGGCCGAGCACCTGTTGCGCGAGCGAATCGTAATACTCAGCGCGGTCCCACATGTGTTCGAGGTAAAAATCGCGATAGGGTTTCAGGTCCGCGGCAGGATCTTTTTTCAAACGCGCTGTCAGTCGCTGATCGATGATCCAATCCGAATTGTCTACGCTAACGTGGCCGACGCGATAGCCGTGTTGCGAAAGAAAGGTCCGCATCCCGTCACGCTTGGCGGCGGTATCGCCTTCCTTCAACATCGGGAAGCGAAAGTATTTTTGAAAACGCGGAAATTCTTTCAATAACGTCTCGGCGCGCAGGATGTCCTGCTGATACTCGGCGATCTCAGACGTGTTGTAGTTGCGGTGTGAGTAGGTGTGATTACCAATAAGATGACCGGCTTTGTCCCAGTGCGAGAGAAGTTGTTTTCCTTCCGCGTTGTCGATGTTGCGACCGACGACGAAGAGTGCTGCTTTGATTGAGTTCGCTTGCAGCGCGTCGAGAATTGCCTGATTGCGTTCCGGCGCTGTTAGCTTGACGGGGTTGTTCCAGTGGAAGTCGTCCATCGTGATGGAAAACTGTGGCGCTGGTTTGCGCGCAAACGATGGAACGCCATGCAGGCCGATAGTCGAAACGGCCACGGCCAATGATTTAGCGAAGGTTCTTCTGTTCATCAATCTACGATTCAGACAGTCGATGTTTCGCGATACTCGCCCCAGACACTACGCAGCGTGTTGCTGATCTCGCCGACTGTGGCGTAAGCCTCGACACATTCGAGAATCCGCGGCAGAAGGTTTTCATCTGTGCCGGCGGCTTGTTGAAGTTTCTCCAACGCTGAGTTGACCGCCGTCGCGTCGCGTCGTTCTCGCAGCGCACGCAAACGCTCAACCTGCGCTTGTTCGAGCGCGGGATCGATCCGCAACACATTCACCGGGAGTTCTTCTTCGAGCTGAAAACGATTCACACCCACTACAACCTGTTCCTGCGATTCGATCGCTTTCTGATAACGATACGCAGCTTCCTGGATCTCACGCTGCACGTATCCGATTTCTATTGCACGCAACATCCCGCCGAACGACTCGATTTTTTTCAAATATTCGAGCGCAGCCTCTTCGATCTCGTTAGTCAATTGCTCGATCGCGTACGACCCACCGAGGGGATCTGCCGTTTCGGTGACTCCGGACTCGTAGGCAATTACCTGCTGAGTACGCAACGCGACTCGGGCTGCGGCTTCGGTCGGAAGCGCGAGTGCTTCGTCCATCGAGTTTGTATGCAACGACTGCGTGCCGCCGAGAACCGCCGCTAGCGCCTGGATCGTTGTTCGCACAACATTTACTTCCGGCTGCTGTGCCGTCAACGACGACCCTGCCGTCTGCGTGTGAAATCTCAGCATCAGCGAGCGCGGATCGTGCGCGTTGAAGCGCTCGCGCATGATGCGCGCCCACAATCGTCGCGCCGCGCGAAACTTCGCAATCTCCTCGAGCAGGTTGTTATGCGCGTTGAAGAAAAACGAAATGCGCGGCGCGAATTGATCGACTTCAAGACCCGCCGCGAGCGCCGCCTCGACATACGTGATTCCGTCGGCAAGTGTAAACGCCACTTCCTGAACTGCGGTCGATCCGGCCTCGCGAATGTGATAGCCGCTGATCGAGATCGTGTTCCAGTTGGGCACTTCGCGAGCGCAGTAGGCAAAGATGTCGGTGACGAGACGCAACGATGGCGCGGGTGGATAAATGTAAGTTCCCCGCGCGATGTACTCTTTCAAAATATCGTTCTGCAACGTGCCGCGAACTTTGTTGAATGCGACGCCTTGCTTTCTTGCGACGGCAAGATACAACGACAGCAGTATCGCTGCCGTCGCATTGATGGTCATCGACGTCGAGACTTCGTCGAGCGGGATACCGGCGAAGAGCCGTTCCATGTCTTCGAGTGAGTCGATGGCCACGCCGACTTTTCCGACCTCACCTACTGCGAGCGGGTCGTCGGAGTCGAGACCGATTTGCGTCGGCAGATCGAAAGCGACCGAGAGCCCGGTCGTGCCCTGTGCGAGAAGATATTTGTAACGCGCGTTTGACTCTTCGGCAGTCGCGTAGCCGGCGTACTGGCGCATGGTCCAGAGACGCCCGCGATACATGTCCTTGTAAATGCCGCGTGTGTAGGGAAACTGGCCCGGCGCGCCAAGATCTTTTTCGTAATCAACCTCGCGCGTGTTGTATGGATTGAAGTCTACCGGGGGCTCAGTTTTAGCCGTCATGCTCGCAGCCTAGCATACTTCATTTGTGCTTTTTGCGCCTTTTCATGGCAAAGTATCCGCATGGATAGTGTTCGGGTTAATAAGCGTGGCGCGGACCGCGTCCGGCAGGGCCATCTCTGGATTTACCGCAGCGACGTGGTTGATGTGGACGCGACGGGCGGAGCGGTTGTAGTAGTCAGAGACGAACGCGGGAACTTTGTCGGACAGGCACTGTTCAGTGATTCATCGCAGATCGCGCTCCGTTTTCTGACTCAGGCAGATGAAGTAATCGATCGCGAGTGGTGGCGACGTCGCATCACCGGAGCCGCCAACAGAAGAAACATCGCGGCGGACACTAATGCTTACCGTCTGATTTACTCCGAAGGCGATCTGCTACCGTCGCTCATCGTCGACCGGTACGCGGATGTGCTGGTATTGCAAACGTTGTCGCAAGGTACTGACGCAGTTAAGTCGACGTTGATTGAGATACTCGCGGAGGAGTTCAAGCCACGCGCGATCATTGAACGCAATGATGCTCGCGTCCGCACGCTTGAAGGACTGCCGTTGATTGCGGGCACCGTCTACGGCGAGGCTCCGGGCGAACTGGAGATTTTGCAACACGGTTTAAGATTTAACGTCGAGCCGTTGGGCGGACAGAAGACCGGCTCATTTCTGGACCAGCGCGAGAATCGTCTTGCTGCACGCGCTGCCGCTCACGGTCGTGCACTCGATTGCTTCACCTTCAATGGCGCGTTTGCATTGCACCTGGCCTCGGTGTGCGAGAGCGTGATCGGCGTAGATATATCCGGAGATGCTGTTGCCGCGGCGCGGCGCAATGCGGCGCTGAATGGAATGAGCAACGTCGAGTTTCGCGAAGCAAATGTTTTTGACGTGCTGCGTGAGATGGAGAGTGGCGGCGAGCGTTTCGACACGATTGTGCTCGATCCGCCCGCGTTCGCGAAGAATCGCGCGAGTCTCAAAGCGGCGATTCGTGGTTACAAAGAGATCAATTTGCGGGCGTTTAAGTTATTGAATCCCGGCGGTGTGCTGATCACGTGCACGTGTTCTTATCACGTTTCCGAGGAGTTGTTTCTCGAGATCATTGCCCAGGCTGCACTCGATGCGCACACGCGCGTGCAGGCGATGGAGAAACGAATTCAGGCCACAGATCATCCGGTATTGTTAGGAATGCCGGAGACTTATTATCTGAAGTGCGTAATCGCGAAGGTTATTTAGCCACGGATAACACGGATAGAATCCGGATTTGATCCGTGTTATCCGTGGCCTATGATCTATTGACCGGGATCGTTCTCGACGACGATCTTGGTCGTGTAGTCTTTTCCGCCAACAGTCAGCTTTAGGTTGTAGGTGCCGGCTTCGAGTGGCAGACCCTGGTTGAGGAAGCCGCCGAAACCACCACCTCCACCGCCGCCTCCGCCGCCGCCGCCACCACCACCTTGTCCACCACCACCGCCGCCAAAACCAGCCGGACGTGGAGGCGGATCGCCACGCAGGTTCCACTGAATCCTGTTCAGACCAACATCGTTCGTCGCAACGAGGTTACGAACTACCTTGCCGGTGTAGTCCATGATCGTGAGTTTCACGTCACCTGACGGCGCAGACTTCAGGTAGTAACTGACCGCCGTGCCCGGCGCCGGATTCGCGCCGCGGAAGTACTTCGATCCACCCCAGTAACGACCAAGCCGCGCGTCGTTCTGCCAGATTGTTCCGGGTCTGACTTCAAACAACGTGGCGTCCGTGTCCATCACCTTCTGCGACATCTGTTGTAACGAGCTGATGTCGTCGAAGATGTATATGCCGCGACCGTGCGTGCCTACGATCAGATCGTTGTCGCGCGGGTGAATCAGGATGTCGTCCACGCGGATGATCGGCATGCCCGACATCATCGGTTTCCACTCACCACCACCGTTCAGCGAAACGTAAAGACCATATTCCGTGCCAACAAAGAGCAAGTCTTTATTTTTTGCGTCTTCGCGAACAACGTTGACCGTGCCCCACTTCGGCAGATTGTTTGTCAGCGACGTCCACGTCGCGCCGTAGTCGCGCGTGACGAATAAGTAAGGCTTCAGATCGTCAAGACGATGCCCATCGACGGCGAGATAACACGTGCCCGCATCGAAGTGCGATGGCTCGACCCGCGAGATGTGATACGTGTCGCCGATACCCGGCACGTTCTTAGAAACGTTGGTCCAGGTTGCGCCGCCGTCTTTGCTGACCTGGACGTTGCCGTCGTCAGTTCCTACCCAGAGCACTCCCGGCAGTTTCGGCGACTCAGCCACAGTGACGACGTAGCCGTAGCCGGTGTAGCCGTCGTGCTTCGAGGCCATTGGATCTTTGCCGGGAATTCCCATGATCGGGAGTGTGTTGCGATCGATCTGCTTGGTGAGATCGATCGTTGCAGTCCATGTATCGCCGCGGTCCAACGACTTGAAGAGTTTGTTGCCGCCTGCGTAAACAAGTCGCGGATTGTGCGGCGAAAGGTGAATCGGCGTGTTCCAGTAGAAGCGAAACACCTCAGTTGCAGGTGGCGTCGGCACCACATTCGATTGCAGGTTTGCGCCGCCAAAGCCACCGCCAAATCCCTGTTGCGCTGCAAACGCGGCGAGTTGAGCCGCGGTGTCCGGTGTCGGTGAGGCGCCCGGTGATGGACTCGCAGTTGGAGCAGGGCCACCACCGCCCGGTCTGCCGCCGCCTGGTCCGCCTCGTCTTTGCGGCACACCACGCGGACGAATGCTCACGCTCCGACCAGTGCGCAGATCCAAACGCTGCATCGCACCGCCCTGCGACTCGGCGTAGACGATGTTGTAGTCAGTCGCATCGACCTGTGTGTAGAAACCGTCGCCGCCACCGACGCGATACCAGTCAGCATTCGTGATTCCGTTTTGCAGACTTCGCGTTTGACTTGGGCCACCCCACGAACCGTTGTCCTGCAAACCGCCGTAGACGTAGTACGGCTTACGCATGTCAACTCCGATCGCGTAAAACTGTGCCGCCGGAATCGTATTGACGAACTCCCACGTCGCACCCTGATCGTAGCTGACGTTCAAGCCGCCGTCGTTGCCGACCATGATGTTGTCGCCGTTCGCCGGATTGATCCAGATCGCGTGGTTGTCGCTGTGTGCAATGCCCGACTGTAGCGAACGAAAAGTCTTGCCGCCGTCCGTCGACTTGCTGAAGTTCAAGCCGCCGACATAAACGTTTTCCGGATTCTTCGGATCGACCCGAATCTGGCTGTAGTACATCGGGCGGTTGTTTTCGTTACTGACAATCCGCCACGTCTTGCCTTTATCATCCGAACGCCAGACACCGGCCTTCTTCGGATCGAGCGGCGTGGGCGTCGGTGACGCGGCCGGACTGGCAGACGGCGACGGTGATGGACTCGGGCTCGGCGCGGGTCCACCTGCGGTTGGTTCTTCACCACCGGTGCCGACACTCGCGCCGACTTCCATCTGGGCGTAAATAATATTCGGATTTGAACGCGAAACGTCGATTCCTATTCGACCAAGCAACCCCTCAGGAAGTCCGCCGCCTTCCAACTTCTTCCAGGTCTTGCCGGCGTCGATCGTCTTCCAGATTCCGCTGCCTGGTCCACCACCATTGAAACCAAAGCCCGTGCGACGTCGCTGGTATGAAGCAGCGTAGAGAACCTTGCTGTCGGAAGCGTCCATCGCGAGGTCGGTAAAGCCCGTGTCTTCGTCGATGAACTTCACGTTGGACCACGTCTTACCGCCGTCCGTAGTTTTGTAGACACCGCGTTCTTTGTTTGGTCCAAAGAGATGGCCCAGGACGGCGACGTAGACGGTGTTTGGATCCTTCGGATCGATCACGATACGCGCGATTGTCTGCGAATCCTCGAGGCCCATTTTGGTGAACGTCTTGCCGGCATCGGTTGACTTGTAGATGCCGTCGCCGAAGCTGGAGCTCTGGCGGTTGTTGGCTTCGCCGGTGCCAACCCAAACGATGTTCGGATCGGAAGGCGCGATCGCGATGTCTCCGATTGAGTGCGTTCCGTAAGTGTCGAAGATGGGTTGAAAGGTGGTGCCGTTGTTTGTCGACTTCCAAACGCCATTGGTCGCGAACGCCACGTAGATGATGTAGGGGTTCTGCTCAACCGCTGTGATGTCGTCGATGCGTCCACCCATACTCGCCGGTCCGATGCTGCGAGCGACGAAGCGCTTGAGGACCGGATCGGTGGACCAGTTGATCGGCGTTGGAGTCGGACTGGGGCTTGGAGTTGGCCTCTGGCCCTGCGCGGCACCGGGCGCCGGCGTTGGTGTTGGAGTTTGGTTTTGTGAATGAACGGTAATCGTGGCGTAGGCCACAGCACACACGATCACAATCAGCCACCCGAGATCGTACACGGAGCGCGACCGGTCTTTCATGCGAATTGTCCTTAAAGATTAGGCTAGATGAACGAGCGGAATATAAACCAAAACGAGAAAGAGATCCAATAACTCGTACATTTAGCCACAAGAAGGCACAAAAACAGTGTGCCTTTTTGTGGCTAGCCTTGATAGACGGTGCTATGCGCCATGTCGGCGAGACGTTTTGCGTCAGGCAGAGCTTCGAGTGCGCGGAGCACTTGAGGGTCGCTGTCGAGGAGGATGCGGGCGCCGGCGTCGTTTGAAAAGGCTGCCGTGACTATTTCCTGGCGCAGGCGCAGCTTTGCAAATTCCAGTTCTTCGTCTACCTGAGCTGGCTGCACCTGGAAATCAGGTTGGGAACGAACGAAGTTGCGGAAGGCTTCGACTACGCGATCGGTGATCGCGAAGTCTGTGGCTTTGGCGCTCTTGCCGTATTGAACCTTGTCGACTCTGTAGGATTCCAAACCCGGCACAATTCCCGCCGCCAACTGTCGGGTAAAGAAAAACGCAGCTTCCGCGATGCGCAGGCGCGCCGGTGTGTTAACGGCTTCCTTAACTTCGATGTCCGGAGTTATCCCGCCACCACCGTAATAAACACGGCCCGCAGCGGTTTGCACTGCCGGTCCGGTGTGCGGATGTGGAGTCGGCGACGCGAGTGCCAGCGGCGCTTCGATGTTGTGTGGTCCATTTCCGGCAGACGGCGCCTGGTTTTCAGTTGGTTCGTGTCGCGTGTAGTAGTCGTAAAGTGAACCACTGGAATAGTCGCGTTGCAGCGAACGGCCGTAAGGCGTGTAGTAACGCGCCGTCGTGAGCGTGAGCCCGGTGTTGAAAGGCAACTGGAATATGCGCTGCACCAGACCTTTACCAAAACTCGTCTCACCGACGATCAGGCCACGACCGTGATCCTGAATCGCCCCAGCAACGATCTCCGACGCCGAGGCACTGTTTCGATTGATGAGAACTACGAGCGGCACAGTCGCCGGATCTGAGCCCGTGGATTTGTAGACAATCGGCTCACTGTATTCAGTTCGACCTTTTACTGAGACGACGACTTTCCCGCGTGGCAGGAATTCACTCGCGACATCGATCGCCTGGTCCAGCAACCCACCGGGATTGCCGCGCAGATCCAAAATCATCTGGCGCATTCCCTGCTCCGACAGGCGTTTCATCGCCTTCGAAAGCTCTTCATCGCTTGACCGCTGGAAACCACCAGTCAAACCGACATAGCCGGTGCCGGGACGGATTATGTACGAGTTACGAATCGTCGGCAGCGGCACGGCATCGCGGACGATCGTGAAATACAGCGGCGCTTCCGAACCCGCCCGCTCGACTTTGATCGTGACCGGCTCACCAAGACCACCGCGAACATTCTTCGAAACCTGGTCGCTGGACCAGTCGCTCGCATTCTTCCCATCCACTTCGAGTATGCGATCGCCGTACTTGAGTCCAAGCTTCGCAGCCGGCGTTCCCTCGACGGCTGATTGCACGTAGACGCCGTCACGGTGTTGCACGATCGTGACGCCGATGCCGTAGAAGCGCGAATCCTGATCCTCTTTTAGTTTCTTGAACTCGCTGTACGGGAAATAAGCCGAATGCGGGTCGAGCGTGGAAAGCATTCCCTGAATCGCCGCCTGCGTCGCTTTTTCGTAGTCGATGTCGCCGGAGTAATTGGTGCTGATGGTGGAGACTGCTTCGTTGTAGTCCTTTTCAATCTCATCAGCGACGCGATAGGAATTCTTGGTGTCGTTGGACGTGAAGCTGCTGAGATTTCGACCGGTGCCGATGGTTCCGCCGAAGATCGCCGCCATCAGAATCAATACCGCCGCGCCGACGGCGAACTTCTTACTCATCCATGACTGGCTGTATGGGGATTCTTTAAATTGGCGTGCAACTTCCATTGGGAAAATATAGCACAGGGCGACGGCGTCTTTGGAGCGCGCAACGAGCGGCTCTGCTCTCTTGTGTTATATTGCGAATGGCGACATGTCTGCATCACTTTCGATCATTATTCCCGCATATAATGAGGCAGCCCGGCTGGAAAAGACGTTGCGGGCTGTTGTCGATTACCTGCTCCAGGAGCGGCCGGACGCGGAAGTAATCGTCGTCGACGACGGATCGGCTGATGAAACCGCCGAAATTGCGCGCAAATCTTTTCAAAATGCCGGAGACCTCCGTACTTCGGTCATCAGTTACAAGTCGAATCTCGGCAAAGGCAGAGCGGTCAGACTCGGTTTACTGGCTGCACGCGGCGACGTCGCGTTGTTTTCTGACGCCGACCTTTCGACGCCCATCACCGAAGAGCACAAGCTCGTCGAGCCGATCGTAAACGGCGACTACGATGTGACGTTTGGATCGCGGGCGTTGGATCGCGGACTGATCGGCGTCCATCAATCGTGGCGTCGCGAACAGGGTGGGCGCATTTTCAATCTGTGCGTTCGTCTCGCCACCGGAATGCCGTTCTGGGACACCCAATGCGGTTTCAAAGCGTTTCGCATGAACACCTGCCGGCCGTTGATCGAGGCAGCAACGATCGATCGATTTGGATTTGACGTCGAGCTGCTTTATCTCGCGTTTCGGGCGGGTTTGAATCTGGAAGAGATTCCTGTGCGTTGGGACCACAACGAAGGCAGCAAGATCACTTTGTTTACTGACAGCTTTAAGATGCTGAACGAAGTTGGGCTGATCCGGCAGCAGGCACGCCGTGGTGTTTACGACAGCGCGATTCGTGCAGTGCACGAGTTAAAGCACATATAATTGGGAATCATGACCGCTCGTCTCAACGTCAACATCGATCATGTCGCGACTGTCCGGCAGGCGCGTCGCGCGCCGGAGCCGAGCGTCATCGCCGCAGCGATGGCGTGCGAGCAGGCCGGAGCCGATGGCATCACGGTCCATCTCCGCGGCGACCGCCGTCACATTCAGGATCTCGACGTCGAACTGCTACGCAAATCCGTCACGACTTACCTGAACCTGGAAATGGCTGCAACCGAAGAGATGTTGGGTATAGCGATCGATGCGAAGCCTGATGCCGTCACGCTCGTGGCTGAAAAGCCGGACGAGATAACAACTGAAGGCGGACTCGACGCGAAGGCGAATATTGCTATCGTGCGCGCCACAGTTTCAAAGCTACGGCTCGCCAACATTCTCGCCAGCTTGTTTATCGATCCCGATCCTGAGCAGATTGAAGTCGCACACGACGTCGGCGCACGGCAGGTGGAGTTATGCACTGCAGCATACTGCGAAGCGACCCTCGGCGCGCGTGGGATTCACGGTGAAGGAGCCGCTCACGCTGCGCATGAGTTACGCAGACTGCGAGAAGCCGCCGAGCTCGCAACGCAATATGGACTCGCCGTCGCAGCCGGACACGGTCTCACGTATCGAAACGTTGGGGCCGTCGCCGAGATCAAACAGATCACGGAATTCAACATCGGCCACAACATCGTTGCCCGTGCGATATTTGTTGGATTGGATGGCGCGGTGCGTGAAATGCGCCAAGCCATTAACCACGGATGACACGGATCCGTGTTATCCGCGGCTAAGTTGAAGGCGAACTAACGAGCGGTCGAGTTTGGTCTTGGCGACCTCGAAATCTTCTTCAGTTCCGCTCCAAGCGTTGAGTTGCTTCTCGAGTTTGTCACGCGAGAGCTTGGCACGAGCAGCGTCAATCTCGTCGGGTCGTTCGGCTACTTCCGCGAGCACGGAAACGTGATCGTCTCTTACCTCAACAAACCCGCCTGACACGTGCATCTGAGAGTTCTTGCCTTCCTGAACATAGGTCAGCACGCCGGTTTGAAGCTGCGAGATCAACGGCGTGTGGCCCGGAAGAATTCCCAGCTCACCTCCCAGACCCGGCACCGTCACCATATCAACCGGCTCCGCAAGCACGCGTCGCTCCGGGGTCACGACTTCGAGTTGAATCTTTTCTGCCATATCCCCTACTGAGCGATCGTCTTCGCCTTCTCTATTGCTTCTTCAATGGTGCCGACCATGTAGAATGCCTGCTCCGGCAGATCATCGTGTTTACCGTCAACCAGCTCGCGGAAACCTCTCACCGTGTCTTCGAGCTTGACGTACTTGCCTTCGAGACCGGTGAACTGCGCCGCCACGAAGAACGGTTGCGAGAAGAATTTCTGAATCTTGCGGGCGCGCGAAACCGTCAGCTTGTCTTCGTCAGACAATTCGTCGAGACCCAAGATAGCGATGATGTCCTGAAGATCCTTGTAACGCTGTAGCACGCGCTTCACGTCCTGAGCCGTGTCGTAGTGCTCGCGACCAATGATGCGCGGATCGAGAATGCGCGACGATGAAGAAAGCGGATCGACCGCGGGATAGATTCCGAGCTCCACGATCTGTCGTGAAAGCGCTGTGACGGCATCGAGGTGCGCGAAGGTCGTCGCGGGCGCCGGATCGGTGTAGTCGTCGGCAGGCACGTAAACCGCTTGGATCGAAGTGACCGAACCAGTCTTGGTCGACGTGATGCGCTCCTGCATTTCGCCCATCTCGGTGGCGAGGTTCGGTTGATAACCCACCGCAGAAGGCATGCGACCGAGCAACGCCGACACTTCCGAACCCGCTTGTGTGAAGCGGAAGATGTTGTCGATAAACAACAGCACGTCGAGTCCCTGATCGCGGAAGTATTCCGCAACCGTCAGACCAGAAAGAGCAACTCGCAGACGCGCTCCGGGCGGCTCTGTCATCTGACCGTAAATCAGCGCCACCTTCGACTGTCCAATGGTGCTCATGTCGACCTTGCTAAGGTCGAACTTGCCTGTGTCGTGGAAGTTTTTATTGAATGCCTCGCCGAACTGGATAACCTGCGACTCGACCATTTCGCGGAGCAGGTCGTTTCCTTCACGCGTGCGCTCGCCGACTCCCGCAAACACCGAGAAGCCCGAGCGCGCTTTCGCGATGTTGTTGATCAACTCCATCACGATAACGGTCTTGCCTACGCCCGCGCCGCCAAACAAACCGATCTTTCCACCGCGCAAAAACGGTTGGATCAGGTCGATGACCTTGATACCGGTTTCAAACATCTGCAATTCGGTTGACTGTTCTTCGAACGTCGGAGCATGACGATGGATCGGGTAGCGCTGTTCGTGCTTCACGGGCCCGAGCGTGTCGACCGGCTCGCCGATAACGTTGAGCACACGACCGAGTGTGCCCTCGCCGACAGGCATCGTGATTGGACCGCCGGTATCGATCGCCTTCATGCCGCGCACCATGCCGTCGGTCGGCGTCATCGAAACCGTTCGCACGCGACCTTCGCCGAGGTGCTGCTGAACTTCGGCAATGACGTCGATTGGAGTCGGGACATCGAACCCTTCCGAGGTGACTCTCAACGCCTGGTAGATTGGCGGCAGGTAGCCACCCTGAAACTCTACGTCGAGCACAGGGCCGATAATTTGCACGACTCTACCGACTTGACCTTCGGCGCTCATGTTTCCATTAGGCGTAGCCATACTGTTCTATGAACTCCTCTTTCCACCTGTTAAGGCGAACAAAACTGGCAGGATTAAAAGCCGCCTAAGATACCACACGCGCTCAATTCCAGCAAAATCAGCCACAGATCTGCGCAGATCTGTGTCCAAAATACTTTTCTTGAAACCATACTTGTACTAGTATCGTAGTACAATCCGAGATGAGCCAGATTTTCTCATTGAGCCCTTCGCACCCAATGCCGCTCTACGCGCAGCTAACGCGAGCGATTCGCTTCGCGATCGCCACGGGACGGCTCCGGGTCGGGGAACAACTGCCAACAGTGCGTCAGTTGGCGGTTGATTTGCGCGTGAATGCCAACACCGTCGCCAAGGTTTATGCGGAGTTGGAACGCTCAGGAATCCTCGAAACACGAAGAGGCGTGGGAACGTTTGTCAGCGCCCGCCATCTCACTCCAGTTCATCGCGAAGAGCACGAGAAGCATTTGAAAGATGTAGTCGATCGCTTCGTCGAAGAAGCATGTGCGATGGGTTTCTCGGTCGACGATCTGCTGGACCAACTTCAGAGCCGGCGCAATAAGGAGACTATCAATGTCTAGTTCTACAACGAGTCTGATGCAAACGAGGAGTAATTTGCCCGCCCCGGAAATGCCGCGCGTCAACGTAGTCTCAGCGCTAGCCCTGCTCGTACCGGTTCTCCTCGGCGGTCTAATCTCGTGGTTAATGTTTAATCCCGTAGGCGTAATCGTAGGCCTGTTCTTAGGTCTACTGCTGGCACAGGCGCCGAAGATCGCGCGGCAGTGGGAACGCGCAGTTGTATTGCGTCTCGGAAGATATGTTGGCCTGCGTGGTCCAGGTCTGTTCTGGATCATTCCGTTTGTCGATTCGATTTCGACGTGGGTTGACCAGCGCGTTATTACAACCAGTTTCGCTGCTGAAGAAACGCTGACATCTGACACTGTGCCGGTTAACGTCGACGCCGTCTTGTTCTGGATGGTCTACGATCCGGAGAAAGCAGCGCTTGAAGTTCAGAACTACCCTCAGGCCGTCAGTTGGGCTGCACAAACTGCGCTGCGCGACATCATCGGTAGAACGTCGTTGACTGATTTGTTACGCGGTCGCGAACGGATTGAAGATGAGTTGCAGCAACTGATCGATGAGCGTTCAAATCCGTGGGGTGTCACGGTGCAATCAGTGGAGATGCGCGACGTGATCATTCCAACGGCATTGCAGGATGCGATGTCACGCGAAGCACAGGCGGCGAGAGAGAAACAAGCGCGCATTATCCTTGGTCAAGCTGAAGTCGAGATTGCGCATTCGTTTGCGACTGCCGCTCAGTCCTATCGCGACAATCCGACTGCGTTGCACCTACGCGCGATGAACATGTTGTATGAAGGATTGAAAGAAAAGGGCGCTTTAATGCTGGTGCCGAGCAGCGCGGTTGAGTCGATGGGAATGGGCGGCTTGATTGGTGCGGCGGCGTTGCGACAGCAAACGCTTACTGGAAGTGAAGAAGTCCCGGAATAAGACTTTTAAGCCGCAGATAAACGCGAATGAACGCCGATCAGACAAAACATTTCAGATCGGCGTTCATCTGCGTGTTTCCGCGGCTAATTGTGTTCAGGATCGATCCTGATCTTCATTCGCTGTAGCACTTGTAGGTCTTCTTCAGTGAGTTCGAGGTCGGCGCCATCAGCCGAGCTTTCGTCGTCACCAGCGTGAGGCCGCAATCCAATTTCGAGGCGGAGTGTTAACTCCATTTCGTATCCGGCTTCGCGCAAACGTTCGATTGCTTCTGCAACCTTGGTGGAATTCTCCACCGATTCGTTTATCGCAGTACCGATCTCGCGAACTATCTCTTTTGCGTCGTCATCGATTTCCATTTTGTTGGTATGCTACGCCAGTTTGAGAAGATTGCCAATTGCTGATTATAGCAATTAGACTGAGGTCCATGTACGGAACGATTGGAATCCTGACAGGCGGCGGAGATGCACCCGGACTCAACGCCGTTATCCGTGCTGTGGTGAAAACTGCGACGTGCGAACACGGCATGCGCGTAATAGGTATCGAGGACGGTTTCGAAGGTTTACTTGGCGAAACCCGGACCCGTTTGCTGGCGCCCAGCGACGTGCGTGGACTATTACCTCGCGGTGGCACGATTCTCGGCACTCGCAATCGCGGTAACTTCGTGGAACGTGTTTGTGACGGCGTACCGAGAGACGTCGAAAGCGTCTACCAGGAAGCGATCTCAAACATGAAGATCGTCGGGATCGACGCGCTCGTAGTGTTGGGTGGTGAAGGCACACTCACGATCGCAAACGAATTTGCGAAACGTGGAATTCCCGTTTGTGGTGTGCCGAAGACGATCGACAACGACCTCGCATGCACCGAACTCACGTTCGGTTTTGTTACTGCGCTCGACATCGCCACCGAAGCACTCGATCGTTTGCACACGACTGCCGAGTCGCACGACCGCGTCATGATCCTCGAAGTGATGGGGCGACACGCGGGTTGGATTGCGCTGCACTCCGGAATCGCGGGCGGCGCCGACGTGATCCTGATTCCGGAAATTCCCTTTTCACTCTCCGTGGTAGCCGAAAAGATTCGCGCGCGCGATATCAGCGGCTCAAATTTTAGTATTATCGTCGTCGCCGAAGGAGCTCTCGAGATCGGGCACGACCTGGTTTATCAAGACAAGGGTGATGCACTTCATGCACCCCGGCTCGGCGGTATCGGTCAACACCTGCAACAGGATCTCGAGAGAGTGACGGGTCGAGAAACACGTTGCGTTGTGCTCGGACACCTCCAGAGAGGCGGCCGTCCAAACGCATTCGACCGGATGCTGGCCACTAACTTCGGCTCGGCAGCGGTGCGTGCCCTTTCGAAGGGCGAGAGCGGTGTAATGGTCGCTTTGCAGGCGGGAGACGTAGTGAGCGTCCCATTGACCGAGGCGATTAAAGGTATTAAGACTGTTCCTCCTGATGGACAGCTCGTCAGGACCGCTCGTGACACTGGTATTTGTTTTGGCGCTCCGGACGAGGCCAGTTATCATAAACCCCTGTAGTTTAAGGAGCAGGGTTGGCATTGAAGTTGGCATTGCAGTTGCTGGCCCAGTTGAGGCTTAGCCGAAGAGGCTTGCCGGATAAGGATGTAAGCGGTGTCCCAGGTAATCAAAGAAAAACTCCAGGGCGAACTCGACGAACTGGAATCTGAGTTGCGCGTTCACCTGCCGAAAGAGATCAAGCGGGCGCTCGAATTTGGCGATCTTCGTGAGAATTCCGAGTATCGCGCCGCACTCGACCGGCAGAACGTCGTCAAAGCACGTATCGTTGAGCTAAGGCAGAGAATTAGCGAGATTGCTTCGATCGATCCTAACAAAGTGCCGCGCGACAAAGCGTCGTATGGATCGACGCTCGTGCTTTACGATAGCGAGAAGGACGAAGAAGTAACTTACCGGCTGGTGACCCCGGAAGAGAGCGATCCGGCTGAAGGACTAATTTCGACGACGTCGCCGGTTGGTCGCAGCCTGATGGGCAAACAGGTAGGCGACGAGGTGGTTGTGCGGACGCCGGCCGCCGTTCGTAACTTCGAGATCAGGCAATTGCGTACGCTTCACGACGATTTGGAAGCAAATCAGTAAGTTTTATCCACAGATTACGCAGATATCTGTGTAATCTATGGTGCAGGCAAGGAGAAAAAAACCTAACAAATGTTCGGGGCTAGTATCGGACGTGCCGCACAGCGAATCATTGATGCGATAGTTCGCTGGCTCGCCCACGGCCACATCAATCCAAATATCCTGACGGTCATCGGCGTTGCATTGAACGTCGGCTGCGGTCTTCTTTTTGGAATGGGCCGCTTTTTTTCGGCCGGAATCACGCTTGTCGTCGCCAATCTGTTTGACATGCTGGACGGCCAGGTGGCCCGGCTGTCGGGGCGTGTCACGCGTTTCGGCGGTTTTCTCGACTCCTCGCTGGACCGCCTGTCGGACATGGTGGTGTTTGTGGGCCTGATGGTCTTTTACGCCCGGGATACGGAGTTTCACTCAACTCTTAACGTTTTTCTTGCGGGCGCCGGACTAATGGGCTCGGTTATGGTAAGCTACGCCAGCGCCCGGGCAGAGAGCCTGATTCCGAAGTGTGACGTCGGCTTTCTGAGGCGCCCGGAACGGGTGGTTCTCTTTATAATCGGGGCGCTTAGTACTCATCCAGGTTCTACTAATTTCTTTGCCAATCGCATGCCTGCCGTTCTGTGGGTGCTTGCGATTGGCTCTTATTGGACCTTCGCCCATCGCATGTACCACACGTGGCGCGAGCTGACTACGGCTGACGAGGCAAAAACAGCGAACGTTGATGCCGGTGCTTCGTATTCACAACCCAGTGGAAGCAAAGAGCATCCGAAGCAGGCTGAAGTGCCGATCTAATAGTCTTTTTAGGTCACGGGCGACCTATTTCTTTGATTTTGAGGTAAATGCTTGACTACTTGTCCGTGCTGCGGTCTTAAATTCCACGGCGCTTTGACCAGTGGATGCAAAGGGTGTGGAGCGCGCGCCGTCGGTGAGCCGCTTCCCAAACCAGCCCATGAGCTTCCGTCCTATGGTCGCGCTTTAATTCTAGCCGTCAGCGGTTCGCTGGTCGCGCTAGTCTTCGTGGTCCAGATCTTAATTGCCTTCGTGCAAAAGTGGACCGGGTCATTAGGGTTCTGGACGTGGATCGCCGCGGGTGAAACTGCTGCCTGGCGTTTGAAGTTGATTGCCGTACCTGTTCTCTTCGTCGTCCTCTGGTTCGGACGCAAGCTTTACCGGTCCATCGCTGCTCAACCCGCAAAGTTTTGCGGCGTTAGATATGCCCGCCGCGGTTTGCTCGCTTCGGCTACCGTCGCGATGTTGATCGCCTTGCTGATCGGAATCACAGTGCCGGCTCGACTCGAACACCGTCGTTGGGCGCAAGAAGCCGCAGTCCGCGCCCAGGGCTACGCCATTGAGCGAGCTCTCTTCGAATACAAAATTAAGTACCAAACCTATCCGGCTGACCTGAAAGATCTGCAGGAACGTATTCCCGATCCAGACGGCACTCTGGCAGCCGCGCTCGCTAATATCGATCCTATTAATTACAAGCCAACCAGTGTGTTTGCCGCTGTCGGACCGGAAAAATCGCGCCGCATGCGCGGAGCAGTTATTCAAAAAGCCTCGCTAACATCCGCCACTGACGATTCACCGTCCGGAGGATTTTCTTTCACCAACTACACGCTGCCCCTTGCCGGTGAAGACGAGATCTTAGGAACTGAAGATGATTGGATCATTTTGGACGGCATGGTCACGAAAGCTTCAGATGTCGCCAAAGGTGGAGTCGGGCGTTCGGTGTCGGCAAGCGCCCTTGAACCATAGCGACTTCAATGTCGTTCCTCGACCGCTTCCGTAAAAAACCTGAAGACGAAGCCTCACGCATCGCGCGTCTCTTGAAAACGGGTCGCATGGCAGACGGCCGAATTATCGATGCCGTCTCCGACAACGACGGTCGCATCTCCCAGGTAACGTACACCTACGAACTCGCCGGAGTTCTATACGAATCGTCCCAGGCGCTCAGCACTTCGCAGCAAGAGCGCTCAAACGACTACGCTCCCGGAAAACAAATTGTGATTCGGTACGAGCCGCGCAGACCGGCTAACTCGGTCGTCGTATGATTTGCCGCAAAGAGGCGCACACAGCACAATAAAAGCATGTTCCGCAAGATCCTGATCGCCAACCGAGGCGAAATCGCCATTCGCATCATTCGCACCTGCCGCGAATTGGGTGTTAGAGCGGTGGCGATCTACTCGGAGGCTGATGCTGAGAGTTTGCACGTTCGCATGGCGGACGAAGCGGTTTGTGTCGGACCAGCAGCGTCGAACCAGAGTTATCTGAAAATCGAAACGATCGTTGCGGCCGCGAAAGAAGTGAATGCCGATGCGATTCATCCGGGTTACGGTTTTCTTGCCGAAAGCGCAGAGTTTGCTCGTGCGGTCCGTGAGGCAGGACTGATCTTTATCGGTCCGTCGCCGGAAGCTATGGAGATCATGGGCTCAAAGACGAGCGCGCGCCGTGCGGCTGTCGAAGCCGGCGTTGCGATTGTGCCGGGAACAGTTGAGCCGCTCGCTTCATTCGAAGACGCAAGCGCGACGGCGCAGAAGTTTGGCTATCCGGTCATGCTAAAAGCGGCGGCTGGCGGCGGCGGTAAAGGAATGCGTTTGGTTGCTGAGAGCGGCGAGTTGCGTTCTGCATTTGAAACCGCGCAGGCTGAAGCTGCGGCTGCTTTTGGCGACTCGTCGCTGTATCTCGAAAAGGCAGTCGAACGCCCACGGCATATTGAGATTCAGATCTTTGGCGACACGCATGGCAGTGTGGTCCATCTCGGTGAGCGTGAATGCTCGATTCAACGCCGGCATCAGAAAGTGATCGAGGAATGCCCGTCGCCATTAAACGATCCGGACCTGCGACGGCAGATGGGTGAAGCGGCGGTGAAGATTGGCCGCGCCGTGAATTACACCGGAGCCGGCACGGTTGAGTTTCTGTTTTCCGATACGACTCACGAGTTCTATTTTCTCGAGATGAACACGCGGCTACAGGTCGAACATCCGGTGACCGAGCTCGTCACCGGACGCGATCTCGTACGCGAACAGTTTCGTGTGGCGACCGGCGAGCCGTTGTCGTTCACGCAGGAAGATGTCGACTGGCAAGGTCACGCGATCGAGTGTCGTATCTACGCAGAGGATCCGGCGAACAACTTCTTTCCGAGTCCTGGAACAATCACGCATCTGCGCGAGCCTGCCGGACCGGGCGTGAGAGTCGACAGCGGTGTCACGCGTCTCTCGGAAGTTTCCATTTACTACGATCCGATGATTGCGAAGCTCGCCGTTTGGGGACGCACGCGTGACGAAGCGATCGATCGATTGAAACGCGCGCTCGATGAGTATGAAGTCTCGGGAATCACGACGACGCTCTCGTTCTTTCGCGAAGTGGTGACAGACGAGGAGTTTATTTCCGGCCGGCTCGATACCGGTTTCATCACGCGTTTCAGCGAACGTCGCGCGTCGCGTGAAGTTAAGACAAATCAGGTTGAGACGGATCTCGCGGTGATCGCCGCAGCACTCAGTTACGCAATGCGACAACAGCAGAGCGCTCCGCAAACTTCAGTTATGAAGAGTCGCTGGAAAATAGCCGCACGAAACGCGGGGCTGCGGAAATCATGAAACTCAAAGCCACACTCGGCGAAATTGAAGAAGATCTTTTGCTGAAGATCGAAGACGGGCGCGTGTCTGCCGAGATTGGCGATCGCGTTTACAGTCTGGACGTGCGTGAGGTCGAGCCAGACTGTTATCTATTTTTTCTGAACGCAGAGGTGCACGAGTGTCGTGTTAGTGCTTCGAAGAATTCTTTTGACGTCAGTATTCATGGACGGAGTTACGCAGTAACAATCATCGATCCGAAGCGCCTACGCAGCGGTCAGAATTCCGATCGGCATCAGCACGGCGTTGCCGAGATCCTCGCGCCAATGCCCGGCAAGGTCGTCCGCGTGCAAACTGAAGCAGGCGCGACGGTGGAAAAGGGCGCGGGTGTCGTGGTCGTGGAAGCGATGAAGATGCAGAACGAGATGAAGTCGCCACGAGACGGTGTGGTGGTGTCGATCAACGTGAAGCCCGGCGACACCGTAAACGCCGGCGACGTACTCGCCACTATCGAATAGGGCCACAAAAAGGCACAAAAAGATCTGTGCCATTTGTGGCTAAAAAATGTATGCGAATTTTGCTTTGGGACATTGATGGGACGTTGATTCGCTCGGTGAAGACGGGCGGGTACAAGGAATACACGATTCCGGTGCTCGAGGAGATCTTTGGCACTTCCGGAAAGCTCGTCGAGATGCGAGTGTCGGGAATGACCGACTTGCAGATTGTTTATGAAGCGCTGAGCGACACGGGCATCAGTCAGGACGAGATTCTGGCACGCGCCGACGTGCTCGTTTCGCGACTGACTGAAGAGGCAAGACAAGTCACGGGCAATGGAGTGAAGTTTTTCGAAGTGCTTCCGGGTGTGCGCGAGACATTGGCAGCACTCGCAGCGCATCCGCGCTACGAGTCAGCGCTCGTGACGGGCAATATCAAACCAATGGCCCATTTGAAAATGGAGCTCGTCGGACTCGAAGAATTCTTTACACTGCCCGGCGCCTTCGGCGAAGAGTCACACAATCGTCGCGATCTTCCAGCGCGTGCGGCAGAGCGTATTCGAGAGTATCTACAAATGGACCTCGCACCCGAGCAGTTCGTCGTCATCGGCGACACGCCCAACGACATCGACTGCGCTCACCACTTCGGCGCCCGCGCGGTCGCGGTCGGAACAGGAAGGTTCTATTCGCCGGAAGAAATCCTCAGCCACAAGCCTGACAAGTTCCTGCCAGATCTCTCCGATACAGAGTTAGTGATCAAAACACTCGACACAATTTAAATCCGGTGGAAACCCTTGAGGATGTCGCGGGTTGTTAAGCGCAGGATTATCGGGCGGCCATGGGGGCAGGTTGTTGGTGATGAGGTTAGTAAGAGCCGATCGATAAGCCAGCGCATTTTCTCGGGTGCGAGTGGCATGTTTACTTTAATCGCCGCGTGACAAGCCAGCGAGGCTGCGATCTCATCGCGCAAAGTTTCGCGCGCGGCGCTCTTCTTCTCTGCGTCTACTGTTTCCAGTAACTCAGCCAGCATGTTGCGCGCTTCTCCGCTCGGAAGGTCTGCGGGGATCGCTTTCACGGCGACCGTCCGTCCCGAGAGTCGCATCAACTCAAATCCATACTTCTCCAACTCCGGCGCGAGATCGTCAAACACTGCCGCCTGCGCGGGTGTCAAATCAAAAGTTTCAGGGACGAGCAGTTGTTGTGATTCAGTGCGTCGCTCTGCTTCCAGGGCACGATACTTGTCGAATAGCACCCGCTCGTGCGCGACGTGCTGATCGATCAACAGCAGTCCGTCATCGTCAGTGGCGATGATGAAGCTCTCTTCAAGTTGGCCCAACGGTCGGATGTTGGCAGAAAGAGTTTCCGGAGTGACTTCACGTGCAAGCTTCTCGGCCGAGTTTAAGGGAGGAAAGGCCACGGATGGGACGGATTTTGAAGCGGATTGGATCATCACTTCGATGTCGCGTGCGATTTCTTCGCCAGACGGTTCGATAGGCGCTCTGGGAATAACTGGTGGTGGAGGCGGTGGTGGGACAAATTCGATACGTGGCTGCGGAGCGACGTAACTTACCGCAGCAGTTGCCGCCGCAATCGGCTCCGGTTCCTGCGGCGGCGGAACGAAATTCGCGCTCGCGAGCGCCGCTCGCACCGCTTCACGAACAGCATCGGCCACCGCAGCCTGCCGCCGGAAACGCACCTCCGTCTTCGCGGGATGCACGTTCACATCCACTTCCTCGAGCGGCGTTTCTATAAACAGCAACGCCGCCGGATAAACGCCGTGCGGCAAGATCGATCGATAACCTTCCGAAAGCGAGCGCCCAATCATTCGATCGCGAACAAACCTGCGGTTCACAAACAAATACTGCGAATCGCGCGACGTCCGCCGATCACGCGGCGCGGAAACGAAGCCGGTCACACGCGCGACCTGCGCATCACCACTATTCACCTCAAGCAGGTTCTCGAGAAACTCCGCGCCAAAAATCTGATAAGCCCTCTCCCGCAAATCCTTCGCGGGTGCCGCGCGCACCACTTCCCTGCCGTTGTTAATAAACGTGAACGCGATCTCCGGATGCGCCAACGCGTAGTGAGTTACGAGATTGGTAAGGTGATAGGTCTCAGTCGCTTCGGATCGCAAAAACTTTCGCCGCGCAGGAATGTTGAAGAAGAGGTCGCGCACGGCGATCGTCGTCCCACGTGGATGCGCGGCGTCTTTAACGTCTCGCATCTTGCCGCCGTCTATCGCCACGCGCGTCGCAGCACTTGCGCCTTCAATACAAGTTGTCAGATCAACCCTTGCGACCGACGCGATTGAAGCAAGCGCTTCACCGCGAAACCCAAGCGTGCCGATCGCACCTAGATCTTCAGTCTCGCGAATCTTCGAAGTGGCATGTCGTTCGAAAGCGAGCACCGCATCATCGCGCACCATGCCCTCGCCGTCGTCCGAAACCTTCAACAAGCGACGGCCGCCGGCTTCGATCTCGATCGTGATACGCGTGGCGCCGGCGTCGATCGCATTCTCGACCAGCTCCTTGGCAACGGAAGCCGGGCGCTCAACAACTTCACCGGCAGCGATTTGATTGGCGACGTGATCTGCGAGGACGCGGATTTTGGACATTAATCTTTATAGGTAAACAATCTGATGCTCGTTCGATCCGATATTGATCGCATTGAAGATCCACTCCATCACGTACGTGCCGTGGCGAGCCAGCAGCGAAGTGATGTTGATGTGACGCTCCTGTAGATCTTTGTTCGGATAGAGCTGATCGAACGCTCGTTGCAACTGGCGATGTGCAGCCTCATCGCGTGTCATTTGCGCGCGCACAAAACGCGTCTTCAGCCCGTCGAACTGATAGTTAATCTTCTTTCGCCCGGTGTCCAGGGCACTCGCTAGCGTCGGGTCGATCGACTCGAGCTCTTTTCGCAAGCGATCAAGTTCTTGATTGACGTTCTGCTCAGCGTTCGCAAAAATCTTCGACGTGTGGGCGCCGAGATGCTCTTCGACCACGCGCGTGATGACGGGCTCGAGTCCCTCGAAGAAATCCGCGAGCGTAAGGTTGTATCTTTCGAGCACGCGTCCGGTGTGTCGCTCGATCATCGTCAAACTCGAACGAGGCAGGATCGGCGTCGCAGGCCGTTCGAGCACGCGATACGCCTCAGCCGTCTGCGCGAAGTAAGCAATCTCTGCGGCGCCACCGTAGTAAGCGATTGTCGGCAGCAGATAATCCTGGACCACAGCACGCAGTGTTACATTCGGACTGAATCGCTGCGGTGTTTCGAGCGCCATCGTCGCGAGCTCTTCGGCCGTGTATTCCCGATCGATCTCTTTCGCTTTGTACTTGCCGTTCTCAAGACGCGCGACGGCATGTCGGGCGCCGTTTTCGTCATGCAGAAATAACGGAAACGAGTTTGCAGTCGCGAGCACTTGGGCGTGATAGCCGGAGCTCTCCAGTTCAGCACTGCGCCGCTCGATTGCTGTAGCGATCTCAGGCGCGCGGCGCGCGGCTTCGGAATAGAGTGGCGCGGCCAGTCGCTTCAACTCCGGATCGAGTGGGTCGAGAAAGATCAGACCGTAACGACCAAGCAGCGACGTCATCATCACGCCGAAACAATCAGCGTAGCCACGACCGGGCTGCCAGGCATTCTTTACGAGCGCTTTGATATCGTCGGCAAACTCCGAATTCGGTAACAGCTCGAATAACTGATCGACGACCGCATCGATCGAATCGTCGTTGACGACGTGTCCTACTGGTTGTCCTTCACGATGCAACGAACTGGAAACTTCGACACTCTTGAGCTGACAGTCACGACCGATAACCTCCGCTTTCGCGACCTCTGCAAAATCGCCGTCTTCAGAAGCCATCCAAAACACGGGCACAGCTTTCGTGCCTCGCTGGCTCAAACAGCCAGCCAGTTTCACTGCCGAAAGTGCTTTGTAAATGGTGTAAAGTGGACCAGTGAACAGACCTGCCTGCTGACCGGAGACAACGGCAATGCAGTCCGGATCTCGCAGCATCTCGATGTTCCGAAGCGTGGCCTCGCCGGCACGCCAATGCTTATTCATGGCGGCAAGAGTGTCGCAGACTGCGTTTCGATCGACACGATAAGCAGCGAGGACTTCGGGTGCACGTTGTGGGAGTTCGTGATGAAAGCGAACTGCGGAAGGATAAAAACGCCGCAGTGCTACCGGATCTTTCAGGTATTCAAGAAATAGACGCGACTGATGCGGGACTCGGTCGAAAGTTAGAGTCTCGACGCGCAGGCCTGACTCTTCGGGAGTGCTATAACAAGCGGGTTCGGCTGTACTCAAAATGGTTCGGGCTCCTGCCGCTCATTCTACGCAGGATGGCAGCGATTGTACCAGCGGGGCCCGGCGTATCCACAGATTACGCAGATTCTGTTGATCAATCTGTGTAATCTGAGGATAAGATTTGGCGAGACTGTGAGGACAAATGGCCACTCAATCCCCTGAATCAAACCTTCCAGGAATAAAAGACTCTCTGCGCCGCGTACTGGTCTGCGAGGTGCTGCTCGAGGAATACGAGAGCCTGGGCCAGCCCGCGCTGGATCCTGCTGAGCTGCAGGCGGTAAAGGACGAAATCGAAGAGCATCACCGCAAGTGCGCGTCGATGTCTGAGGTTGAGCGCGCGGACGCGGAAGAAGAGCTGAATGGGAAACTGGTTAAAAAGATCTATGCGCTGATGAGCTTCGCCCAAAGACGCAAGACGGACGAACAGGCTGAACAAGACTCAGAAGCGTATCGCCAACTCTATTCCGACGCTTACAAATCCCTCGCCCCTGAAGATCTCGATCGAGTCGTCGATCGCGCAGTGATCGCTAAGATCTACGGCCACGTCGACGAATTGAACGACAAATACGATAGGCAGTACATCTACGAAACAGATAAGACAAAGCGCAGCGAGATGGTTCAGGAGTCCACGCTCAAAGCGCTTCACGACGAGGCGCTGGGAACTTCTGCCAGTCTGCCGCCACCGCCTACCAGCCCACCAACACCACCGACTCCACAAAAGAGTGCCGGCATTTCGAAGGATCAAGCAAAGAGAGTTGCAGCCGGAACGCTTCGATCCGCGCTCTGTCTTTCCGGTGGCGGTATTCGCAGTGCGACTTTCAATCTCGGTATCTTGCAGGGCCTCGCTCGACACGGTTTGCTCGAACGGTTTGATTATCTTTCGACTGTTTCAGGTGGCGGATTTATCGGCGGTTGGCTTTCAGCATGGATCGCGCGCGAAGGAATCGATAACGTCACACGCCAACTGAAGTCGCCGCCAAAGTCGCCACTGCAAGTTGAACCAGAACCGATCGAACACCTCCGTATCTACAGCAACTATCTGAGCCCGCAACCTGGTTTACTCAGCGCCGACACCTGGACGTTGATCGCCAGCGTGCTGCGCAACCTGTTACTGAACTGGGTGATTTTCCTGCCCGTCCTCTTTGCAATGTTGCTGCTGCCACGCTTGTGGACGTCGATCCTGTTCAGAAGTACCGACGAAACGCATCAGACTCCGTATTGGAAATATTCCATTCCGATCAGCCTGGCGGTCGCCATCATCAGCGGCATGTGGGCCATGTTATATATCGGTTGGAATCTGCCGAGCGCCAACAGTTACAAACAGAACCCCACGGCTCCGAGGTTCAAAGGTGGCCAGGGATTCTTCATTCTTCACTGTTTGATCTGGTTAGTGGTAAGTGCAGCCGCGCTGGCCGTTTTCCTTTGGGCCAGCCGGAAGTCCGGCAATATTTTTTCCTGGTCTGAGTTTCCGGTTGTCAGAGCGCCTCTGGAGCAGATTCACTTTTTTGGGTATGCGGAACTTCTGATCCTGCCCGGATTGCTCGTTTGCCTGGCGCGAGTTGTTGCAAACGCCGGCCGTCGTAAAGGCCCAAGGTTTTATGCGAGTCTCTTCGTTGTTGGGCTGCTCATTCTTCTGGCCCAAGCACTCATCGCTTACTTAGCCGTTATCGTAGTTAACAATTGGCTGCGAGTGACTGAGGCGAATGCCGTCAGATACGCGATCTTCGCAGTTCCCGTGTTGCTGTTGTTAAAGGTGCTGGGAGCAATTCTGATCGCGGGTTTGAGTAGCTGGGTGGCGAACGACGACGATCAGGAGTGGTGGTCACGTGCGGGTGCGTGGGTCTTCATCGTCATGCTCGCGTGGATCGTGATTAATGCTCTCGTGCTTTACGGTCCTTTACTGATCCTGACCCTCAACACTACTTACACAACACTCATGGAGCATGGCATCCGGGGTCTCAACTGGTCCGACATCGGGAAACTTCTCGGAACCATCGGAGGCGTGGTTTCCGGCGTTATCACTCTGTTGGGAGGTTTCAGCGCCAAAACTCCGGCGAATGCAAAAGAAGCTCAGAAATCGGGCCTCGGTGGGATTTTGCTCGGCGCGTTGACGACCCTTTTAGCACCCATCTTTCTCGGGTTCGTCTTCATTCTGATCTCTTTGACAACCGATTGGATTCTGATAAGTGACTTGATCCAATACCTGAGCGGCACGCTCGACGAAAAGCTGCCCGATCCCTATTTTCCGATTACAAACTGGCACATCGATCTCATTCAAAACACTCCCGTTCGGTTGGTCGCGTTGCTGATCTTCCTTTTGGTCATGCTCGTCTTTTTCCTCGGGCCATTCATCAGCACAAATGCGTTCTCGTTACAGTTCTTGTGGCGCAATCGAATCATTCGCGCCTATCTCGGAGCGTCCAATCGCACGCGCAGGCCGAATCGTTTTACGGGTTTTGATACGTATGACAACCTGCAAATGTACGAACTGCGAAAACAGCCGAACGAGGTCGAGCAACTGCCTGTTCGCGATGGTCGAGAAGATTTAAAGACTGTTCCCAACACTCGAAAACTTCTGCACATCCTCAATCTCGCTTTGAATTTGACTGGTGGCGAAAAACTCCAGTGGCAGGATCGTCGCGCAGAGTCGTTCACTGTCTCTCCGCTTCACTGCGGCAGCTACTGGCTTGGCTATCGACGATCTTTTCGTTATGGCGGACGTGAAGGCATTTCGCTCGGCGCCGCGGTGGCGATCTCGGGCGCCTTCGTGAGTCCGAACATGGGATTCATGATGAGCTCACCCGTCGTCCGCTTCTTAATGGCGCTCTTTAACATCAGGTTCGGCGCTTGGTTGGGCAATCCGGGACCGGCGGGTGATAGGCCGAAAGTGCTTGAACGTATTCTGACGTGGCCCGCAAAACTTTTACGCGGAAAGATCGATCACCCGTTCCAGTTAGCGTCGCCGACTCTTTCCGTGTTGCCTTTCATCTCCGAAGCGTTTGGCGATATCGACGACAAGGCAGCGTATGTCTATCTTTCGGATGGCGGGCACTTTGAAAATCTCGGCTTGTACGAAATGGTTTTGCGGCGCTGTCGTTTTATTGTCGTTAGCGACGCCAGCACCGATCCGGATTATTCTTTCCAATCACTCGCGATGTCTGTTCGGCAGATCAGAGTCGACCTCGGCGTGCCAATTGATATTCCGGAGTTGTCGGTAACGAATCCGTCGCAGGATATGAAGAACAAGTATTGTGCGATTGGAACGATCAGGTATTCGTGTGTCGATCGTAATCCCAACGACGCCACAACGACGGACAAAGACTACGACGGCGTTCTGATCTACATCAAACCATCGCTCATCGGCGAAGAGCCGCGCGACGTCGTCAACTACTGGCAGGATCGTCATACGTTCCCGCAGGAAGTGATCACCGATCAGTGGTTTAGCGAAGCGCAGTTTGAGAGTTATCGCGCGCTCGGCTCTTTCATTATCGACGCGATTTGCGGCGGCGATAGCAGGAACCCGGTGAATCTGGCCGCGTTTGCCGCAAAGGTGCGCGACCACAATCAGCTCGACTTCCGTGCCTTCCGAGAACAGATCAGCTACCTGGCGTTGGAGCATGAATTCAAGACGAGCATGAACGACAACACTTTCGCCAATGTCTTCTCCTCATACCGCCGCAAGGTTCGCAAGTTCATGGACCGGCTGTTGAGTTGATGGTTGGATCGTGTCAGTACCGGGACGTTATCCACAGATTACACAGATATGTTTTTTCATCTGTGTAATCTGTGGATGATATTTTCGTTTAGCAGACTTGCGATTTCGTGGCGAGCGCTTTCATCGGGAGGACGCAGAGGGGCACGGACTGAACCGCCGCGGTAGCCGGCGAGGTCGAGGGCGGCTTTTAGACCACCGATTCCGAAGCGTGTGGTGACCGCGGCGGCGAGTGGCGTTAGTCTCGATTGCAACCGCGCCGCATGTTCATCGTCGCCGGATTTGAAAGCATGGAAGATCTCGACGCAGACTTCCGGCACCACGCAACCCACCGCGAGTATTCCGCCCGTTGCTCCGGCTCTTAAGGCATCGAGTAACACCGTTCCATTCCCCGTCATCACTGCAAAGTCGTTCGAACAAAGGCTGACGGTCTTGCTGAATCCAGCGATGTCGTTGGAGCTGTCTTTCACGCCGATAATGTTTGCGTGCTCGCTGAGACGAGCGACGGTTTCGGGTTCGATCTTGATGCCGGTGAGCGGCGGCATGCTGTACAGCAGGACAGGCACTGGCGATTCGTCTGCAACTGCGGTGTAGAAGCTGATGAGCGTTTCCTGCGTGATTGCCGGACGATAGAAGAACGGTGTGATAACGAGTACGGCATCAGCGCCTGCTTGTGCTGCCAGCTTTACTTCGCGGATCGTACCGGTGGTGCTCTGTTGCCCGGCGCCGACAATGAAGGCTGAATCGCGCGCCGTTGCGGCGCGTGAGGTCTCGATCACTTCCAGATACTCACGCTCGTCGAGGTGCACACGCTCGCCGGTCGAACCAAGCACGACAAATCCGATCACGCCCTTCGCGGACCACGCTCTGATGTTTGCGTCGATCGCGGCGACAGAGATTTTGCCGTCCGCATCAAACGGCGTCGTCGTAGGTAACAAGATTCCTTTAAGATCGTCTGACTTAATCATTGTCTTGATGATCAGAAACTCCCTTGGACGGGTCAGTACCGCCCACTTGGGTCATTGCCATCGAATCAGGAGTCGCTCTTGGACGGGGTCAGTACCGCCCGCGGTAGCGGGTGGGTCAACGATTGGCATTTGATATCTCGTGGTCTTTGATCCCCGAGGTTGACCCACCCGCTACCGCGGGCGGTACTGACCCCGTCCAAGTGCGACTCCTAAGTGCCATTCGTGAATCGGAAAACATCGACTAATAAAATAAATCGCGGATGCCGATCGCAAAGAAGAGATTTCCGCGGCCTTCGCCGGGGCCGCGGTTCACGTTCCATGCGTAACCGAGCGTGAAGTGCGCAGTCGTCGCGAGCTCAAAGCGAATCCCGGCGCCCGGTCCATAACGGGTGCCGCCAAGCGCTCCTAAACGCGGTCCAATCCCAGCAACGTCAAAGACAACCACCGGACTGATCGAATAAATGTTCACATCATTGAACAGCGTGTTGAGCGAGCGACGCGTAAACGCCATATCGGCACTCGCCTTCTTCTGCGACTTCGCCTGGTCGATCTGATTGAACTCGGCGGTCATAGCTTTTCGTGAAGTCTCCACCCGAGTTGTCGCCGTGCGCAGCGTTTCGTCCTGCAACGAGCCATTCAAATCACGTTCGCACGCGGTCGAGACTTTCAACAACTCATTATCGTCAGGATCGTCGGAAAGCACCGACGCGATCGAACTATATTGATCGCCCGCCGTCGGCGAGATGGCCTGGTTCATTCGCCTCAGTCCCAGATTGACGGCGCGAGTACACGCCTTGAACAGATCTGCAAACTGGTCTGGACGTGCCGCCTGGGCATTGGCAACGACCGTCTTCAAATCGGTGAGCGCCGTCTGTGCAGCAGGCAGTTGCGAAACCACGTTCTGATAATGTGAATCTTTCGATGAGTAATAGTTTTGCAGCGTGCTGGTCACAGTCGTGATCGCGCCCTGCAACTCCGTCTGAAAGTCGTCGTCGGTGGTGAGCTCTTCGGGCACGAGCGTCTTGCGCCAAATTCCGTAAGCAGCCGTAAAGTTGTAACTGAAGAAATTCTTGCCGCCCGCGCCTGAAGCGGTTTGAAAAAACTTGCTTCCCGGAATCGCGCGAATCACGGGATTGGCGCGAATCTGCCAGTCGTCACTCTCGATCAGAAACTCCTCGTTGTTACCGCCGAAGAATCTTTCCGGTAAAGGAACTTTTCCCGGCACCTGAAGTCGACCGGCAGTGAAATGAGATTCCAGATCGAGCAGGTGATGATTGCCGATCGAATACCAGAATTGATGTCGCGCATCGAAGATGTGTTTGCGCCAATCGATCCGAGCGGCTGGTCCAACCGGGCCAAGCTCGAGACCGTAAGACGCTGAGAAAATATTACGCGCGAACCGCGAGTCGACTGCGCCGTAAAGCTTCAACGTGCCAAAGCCGGCGTTGCGAACTGTGTCGGGCGCGAGTACCAAACTGCCGGCTTCAGTCTGACGATTTCCGCCGTCCAGCGCGGCGCCGAAACGAAGACTCAGATTCCCACCCGCGAGTGGCTTCGACACGCCTGAGAAATGAGCGATCAAATGACCGCCTTTAATGTTTCCGGCGCCTGTCGGTAGTGAAAAGTGCCGAAAGTCGATCAGCCACGACGCATGTGCGAGCCAGCCTGGCGCTTCGACTTCAGAGTCGTACACGCCTTCGAGCGCAGCAGAGATGATGTGCATGCGCGACGAGGCCTCGCCTTCGATCACCGCCGACTTGAATGGCAATCCAAAGAACTTGCGTGGCCTGTATTCAAAGCGCCCGCCACCAGACAACAGATTCGTGAAGTCGTATTTCCCGATCGGAGTGAAATGAAAAGGACTCGCGTCTTTTGTCTCGACCGTGGTTTGTCCGGCAGCAGTCTGCGGCGTCTCGCGCTCTTTTACGCGCGCCTCCGGACGAGCGCTCAGCACCGGCATGATCTGACTTGAGTAAACACCGTAGACGAGATCGACCTGGCCGCCGGCGCAATTCTCAACGCTCACGATCTCGACGCGGATCTTTACACGTGCGTCGCTGGTGTCAGGCAGAAAGTTCTCAGCCTCAATTATGTCGAGAGCTTTGGCGGACGCGTCGGTGTAGGTAAATGGCTTGTCTTTGATGAGTGTTGTGATCTGGTCGAAGGCACGACGTTGTCTCGCCTTCACCCAGGGCAGGAACGTGAACGGATCGTTGATGCGGATGCTTCTGACTTTGAAGCCGGCCTGCTCGAGATCGATTCCCGCGCATGAATTCGCCGCCTGGTCCGTCTCGATGATTTTGTCGAGCGCTGCCTTTGCTTTCTTTCTTGCTGCCGAGAGATCGATGAGGTCAAATTCTTCCTGAACGCTTTGCGCGATCACTTGCAGACGAGCCGCCGCCGGATCACTCGAACCGCTCACACACGATAGAACTTTTGCCAAACGATTCTCGTCATCCTCACCCGGTATCGTGACCAGCGCACGAATCAATCCATACTGCGGCTGCTCTGAAGTCTGAATGGCGCTTGTCGTTCTCCGCAATGCGATTTCGATCGCGCTCGAACAAGAGCCGCCTGCCGGCGACGTCTTCAGATCATTCAGTACGCTCTGGAGCGCGGGAAGCTGCGCGACGATTTTGGCGTAGTGAGGATCTTTGGTGGCGTAGTAGTTCTGAAGATTACCAAGCTCGGTAGCTTTGATCGCCCGGTCGTCCTGGGCGAAACAGAGCTGCGCGCTGATGAAGAGTAGTAAAAGACAGATTTCTCCCGCAAAGACGCAACGACGCAACGTCAATCTCATATTCCTCATTTGCACCTTGGCGCCTTCGCGGGAGACCTACCTTGCTAGACGAACGGGTTACTTCTTCTTCAGCGTGTTTTGGATTGTCTGCTGCGCGTCTGCTTCGTCAATTTCTCCGTCCTGCGCGGCCTTTGCGTCCTCGGCTGCCGGTCCGAGGGCGTGAGCACTTTGTCCGGCCGTGAGACCCTGCGCAGCTTTCTCGGCTTTAGAGTTGAGAGCCTTGTCGACTTCGACATCCAGCGTGACGATCGCATCGCCAAAAGGATCCGATTTTTTCGCGCGCTCAAAAAGCTGGAAATTGATCGTCCACACCACCACAGTCCCTGATGTTGCGTCCTTCTCAAGTCCAAAGATCACCCGGCGCAGGCCGTTCGGAGTGTTGAGCTGAAAGTTAACTTTTAGTTTGATTATGTTTGCCTTCGTCGCCATCCCTCGCTCCTTATCGTTACGAAATTAAGCCTTGACACTTTTCGGGAACATCACTCCTTCGGTTGTCCGGCGCCGCTTTGTGTCTCGATATTTTGCGTTGCACTCTTCTGGCGCAGCAGGTTCTTGATGCCGAAGAGCGACTCCAGCGCATCCTGCCAGAATGGCGCGCCGACACTTAATAACATGACCATGATGGCCCAACCAACAATTGTGACGAGATTATCTTTTCGACTCTCCCACCACTCCTCGCCGCTTTGCGCATACCAGTGCGCAATCTCGTTGCCGTCTTGCAATTCCGTAGTGAGCTTGAATCCGGCCCAACTATGGTTACCGTTGTCGTCTGCCCACGGTCGGGTCCAAACACCAGTACTCCACAGAAATCCGCGGAGTTGTTCGGCGCTCAAAGGTTTGAAACCAAAGCCTTGGTAAGTACCGACGAGCGAATCGATGTCCTGCAAATCCTTTTTCAACTCCGCCACCGTATTCGGTGTGGGGGACGGCGAAGCGCTCGGACTGCGCGACGGCGACGCAGCCGGTCGCGACGTCGGTGCGCCATTGTCCTTCACCAGGTCTTCGCCCGCATTGACGAGCATGTTTCGCTGAATATCATTCTTCGACAGACTCTTGTAGACCTGAAAGAAGTTTGCGTTGAGCAGAATCACCACGATGATGCTGATGACGATTGAAATCGTCCGCATGTGACGTGTGTAACGCTCGTCAAAACTCTGTGTGACCGTGTCGAACCACAACTCGACCTGATCGATCTTGTTCCTCAACGGCGAAATCGCGTCGACGAACTTCTGACTCAAGTCGCCGATGAGTTTTGAGACTTGCGCGAGCTCTGACGACAGCTTTTGCAACGCCGCGACTTCGCCAGTGTTGCCGGCGCCGGTTGCGACCGCTGTTTGTCGCGTGATTGCCTCCTGACCTTCGTCGAGCAGATTGAGCAAATTATGAACGTCGAGCTGTCCGAGCCGCAGCAGATCGGCGAACAGGACTTTCGGCTTGACCTGTTTGCCGTCGAGGATTGATTCGACGTTGTTGAAGATCGGAGCGAGGATCGAGCGAATCTCGGCAATCTTTGTACTCGCCGTGCCGGCCAACATCGGGTCGTTGGTGATGTCTTCGATGGCCTTGCGCAGATCGCTGATTTGATCGCAAAGGAGTTGAAACTTGGTCACGTAGTCAGGGAAAAAGTCTTCCGACTCGAGTTTTCCCATCACTTTGAAAAGATCGCTTTTCGAAAGTGAGTCGAGGACAGCATTGCCGAAGAGTGTTTGGCGGCCGATGCTTTTGAACTGATCCAGCACCTTATCTTTGAAGACGTCGGCAGGCGTCAAGACAGCGGCGCGCTTGATTCGCAACCAGCTCTTCACGGTGGACCAGACGTTTGATAAAGACGAGGTTTGCGGCGCGACTTCGGGTTGCGCGCCGACAACCTGTTCGTAGAGATCTTTCAGCGAGTCTTCAATCTGGCGCGATTTGAGTTTCAACAGTTTCTTCAGCAGGGTTTGAATCGCCTGCACGAGAAGACTGAGAACGAGCAGTACAACGACGAGGGCGATGATGGTGTTGAGGATACCGAGATCCATAAGAGCTCCTTGGGGGAAACGTTGCACTCGACAATTCGAGGCAGCTCAAGACAAGGTAATGCCAGCAGCGAGGTGAAAATGGAATTGAAAGGCTAAACTGCGACCGACGCGGCTACCATATTAGATCTGGATCTTTTCTTCAATAACTTTGGAGTGCGGTGCC